>JALNWE010000017.1 GCA_023231065.1 Bacteroidales bacterium | reverse complement strand
TCTTTTGAAATGGTTCAGAAAGCCAGTATCCGATCTCTGTTTTTTTATTTGGTTTATCTGTGCCTTTTAAACCGATCAGTCCTGCAAATTCATCCTTGAACCGGATCACAAAAACACAGTCACTGTTTTCTTTTTGAGAATCCACTATCGACCGGATATATTTTTTTGTATCCTCAATCTCGAGCGTGAATTCAACAAATGGCAACCACTTCCCAAGATATTTTTGTTGACTGATAATCGTATGAAAAATATCATCGGCGTCTGAAAGCTCTATCTGCTTAAGTATAATATTTTCTGATACATGAATTATTTTGACCATTGCGATTGGCTTTCACATTCCTATTATTTCCGACCCAACTTTGAGCCGGCTCCGAAAAGTCAAATCTTTCATTTTACCGCAAAGACGCAAAGACACAAATATATCATATCCAATTATTTAAAATTTTGCGCCTTAGCGACTTGGCGGTAAAAAGTGGTTTTCGGAGTGGGCTCAACTTTCAGAAATTTTTTATAAAGATTCTCAAGATAGCTCAAGATAGCTCAAGCTTGTCAGATAGAGAATAATTTCAGCCATAGCATAAAAATTATCGGTTTTTATGTTTCGGAAAAATAAACAAATAAAACAAGAAAAAACCACTCGCATTGATAATGTAAGTGGCTGATTTTTAAGTGTGGGCCCAACAGGACTTGAACCTGTGGCCAGCTGATTATGAGTCAGCTGCTCTAACCGTCTGAGCTATGGGCCCGGTCAATTGACCAATGACAAATGCCGGAAGACAATTGACAATTGAATTTTAAGCGTGCAAAAGTATAAAATTATTACGATTTTTGCAAACGTTTCATTACCAAAGCCAGACCTCCTATGTATATCCTGATACCCGGAATCCCGGAACCTGAATCCATTAAAAATATCGTTTTCGACTTTGGCGGAGTAATTTGCAACATTGATATCAGCATCACCACGGCCAGGTTCAAAGAACTGGGAATAGTTAATTTCAACAGCGCTTATTCCGTTTCGGAACAAGAAGGCCTGTTCCGGAAATATGAAAGGGGCATGTTCACTTCCGCGGAATTCCGGGATATATTAAGAAAAGCCTCTGATAATCCCATCACCGATCAACAGATTGATGATGCCTGGAATGCCATGATCAAAGATATACCCGAAGAGCGGGTAAGGCTGATCGAAAAACTGGGAAAAGAATACAGGACCTTTATCCTGAGTAATTCTAACGAAATCCATTATTATAAATACCTACAGGATTTCCGGCAACGGTTCGGATATTCCGGTTTCGATGATCTTGTTGAAAAAGCCTATTTTTCCTTTCAAATACACCGGCAAAAACCAGACAGGGAAATCTTTGAACACGTCCTGGACAACAGCCGGTTACTACCCGGGGAAACCCTGTTCATCGATGATTCCGTTCAACACATCAAAACGGCCAGGGAGTTGGGCTTTTTAACCCATCACCTGAAAGTTGAAAACGGGGAAGATATTACAGATCTATTCTCAGATATAAAAACCTCTTGACTTTTGCTAAAAAAAGCATTACCTTTGCCGGCCTTTTAACCAGCCGTAAATCATGAAATTATCCCAATTCCGCTTCCATTTACCACCCGATCTTATTGCAAACCATCCCACAAAACAGCGCGACGAAGTCCCCATGATGATTGTTGATCGTAAGACGCAATCCATTGAACATGGACACTTTAAAGACATCTTGAACTATTTTGGAGACGGGGATGTTTTTATCATCAACAACACCAAGGTCTTCCCAGCCCGTTTATACGGTGAAAAAGAAAAAACCGGAGCAAAAATTGAAGTTTTCTTGTTGCGGGAATTGAACCGCGAATCCAGGTTATGGGATGTACTTGTTGATCCGGCCCGTAAAATCCGCATCGGGAACAAACTCTATTTTGGCGAAGATGATTCATTGGTGGCCGAAGTGATTGATAACACCACTTCACGTGGGCGTACCATCCGTTTTTTGTTTGATGGTCCTTATGAAGAATTCAAAAAAACGATCCAACGGTTAGGACAGACCCCTTTACCTAAGATCCATAACCGCCCCGTTACGCAGGAAGATGATGAGCGTTACCAAACCATTTTCGCCAAGCATGAAGGCGCTGTTGCCGCCCCGACTGCCGGACTTCATTTCAGCCGCGAGATCATGAAACGGCTTGAACTTCAGGGCATCTCTTTTGCAGAAGTTACCCTTCACGTCGGCCTTGGTAATTTCCGCACCATTGATGTGGAAGATTTGACGAAACATAAAATGGATTCAGAAGAGATGATTATCGAACCAGAGACCGCAGAAATGGTTAACCGGGCCATGGCCAATAAGCGCCGGATCATTGCTGTTGGCACAACTTCCATGAAAGCCATTGAATCTTCCGTGACCATTGCCGGCAACCTTAAGCCGTACAGGGGATGGACCAATAAATTCATTTTCCCCCCTTATGATTTCAGTATTGCCAATGCCATGATCACCAATTTTCAATTGCCACAATCACCCATGATGATGTTGGCGGCTGCCTTTACTGGTTATGATTTACTGATGAAAGCTTATGACATCGCCGTAGACAAGAAGTACAAATTCTTTACCTATGGCTATCCCATGCTGATACTCTGACCTGTAAAACCTTTTGAAAAAATTTGTTGTTATCGTTGCAGGGGGTTCCGGTTCCCGGATGAATGCCCCAGTACCCAAACAATTTCTGTTGCTGTCAGGAAAGCCCGTCCTGATGCACAGTGTACAAGCGTTTTATGAGACTTATGCCGATATCCATATTGCGATAGCGCTCCCTCCTGAACAATTTGACGCCTGGAAGGATCTTTGCAGCATCCATGCATTTCATATTGTTCACCAGGTTACGGCAGGAGGTGAAACCCGGTTTCATTCCGTTAAAAATGCATTGGATTTTATTCCGGATGAAGGAATGGTTGCCGTTCACGATGGGGCGCGGCCCCTGATATCCCCCCTGTTGATCAGCTCCATCTTTGAAACCGCACGGGAGAAGGGAAACGCGGTACCTGTAATTCCCGTCAATGAATCGATCAGGATAATAACCGGATCCGGGAACAAACCCGTAAACCGTCAGGGGTTTTGTATTGTACAAACCCCCCAGGTATTTCCTGCCCGAATCCTGAAAAAGGCTTATGCCCGGCATTATTCCCCAGATTTTACAGATGATGCAACCGTTGCTGAAGCTTCCGGGGAAAAAATCCATCTTGTAAATGGCGACAGGAACAACATTAAACTCACTTACCCTTCGGATTTGGTCATTGCACAATCCATCTTCGACGCGAAAAAATCTTAACGCCTGCTGGTCCGTCCTTTCCAGTTAAAAGGAAAAATAAATCCGGCTAATCCCACCCCAACCATATAGAAAAGCTGAAAAGCCTGGGCAATAAAATAATATCCCAGTAGCCCTTTTTTATCTAAAAAACGCGCCATAAGATACACGAGCGGATAATCCAGTAAAAGCTTCACAATCCATAATGACAGGGTGATCAGGAAAAGATGCGGTAACCAAAACCCGGAAAGCATCCCGGCCAACAGGAATAACTGGGTGAAATAAGTGATTCCCGCCACTGTTATAACAAAAGGATCGCGATAGCCCCGTCCTTTTGATACCCAACGTATTCGTTGATGAAGAAAACCTGAAAGGGTCCTTTCCGGTTCGGTACATACCAGGGCTGACCGGTCATATTGAAAGCAGATGGCCTTATTTCCGTATTTTCTTAAAATTCCGCTCATTAGAAATTGATCATCGCCCGAAGTAAACTGTTCATTTCCGATAAAACCTCCTACTTCCCTGAACGCCTCGCGGGTATATGCCAGGTTGGCACCGTTGCACATGACCGGCCTGCCGATAAGAGCGGAACCAGCAGTTACTCCCATCAGTCCGATAAATTCCACAGATTGTATTTTTTGAAGGAGATTTCTTTCATTTTCAAACATGACCGGCCCCAGGATCATTTTGGCCTTGCTTTTTTCAAATCCTTCCACCATGGATGAAATCCAATGTGGTTCACGACGGGTATCAGCATCCGTGCATAAGATAAGGTCGCCACTTGTTACCTGAATGGCTCTTTCAATCGCTCTTTTCTTCCCGGTTTTCTCTTTTTCTACCGGCCCTGCAACAATGAGTTTAACGGGAAAACCAGGAGAAAGACGAATAAACTTTTCGACAAAAGCACAGGTATGATCTTCTGAGAAATCATCCGTCACGATGGCTTCCAGGAGATCCGCCGGATAATCCTGTAATCTGATTTCATTCAATATCCGGTTAATATTATGGATTTCGTTCCGGACCGGAATAATAACGGAAACCATAACCTTGGTAAGCGGGGGACGCGATTGTTTTTGAATATTTTCAGAATGGGTATTTTCCTGCTTAAACAAACCATAGGTAAACCTTAAGATAAGGAAGCCATAGCTGGCAACGAGCAGTAAAATTAATATTGTGAATATCCCGGTAAATTCCATTTTTCAGATATCAATTTCCCGTTTTTTTTCCCGGATGCGGCGCTTTCTTTTTCGTGTCAATCATAGCCTGGTCCTTCTCTTTTCATTTCCTGTTCCTGAAGAATTGTAACCTGAATAAAAACAAAGAACCGATTAGCGCCGGAACGCCGACATTAATCAACCAGAGCAAGGTGGAGGCTGCAAAGATACAAAGGGTGCAACCAGGATGGGAAGGGTTTACCCGCGAAAAATAGAGACCAAAAATATAAATGGCAACAGATCCGCGGATACCTATTTCGGTAAGGGCAATAGTAGGGACAACGGCCATGATGAAAAACAAAAGAGAAATGAGGACCTGTGCCTGAAAAAACGGGATGGCAACTCCAAACAACCGGAGCAGTAGAAAAAACTGGAAAGAAAAGACCCCATAACGCAAAAAACTTAACAGGATCACTTTCCCGATTTCTTTATTATGATAAAACGAAAAAATCCTGAAAAATTTTCGCAATTTTTTTAGACCGTTTTTCAATATTTTTTCTTTTAATGAAGACAGAAATGAAACATTGAAGAAAAGTCCCAGGATAAGCACATCAAACGATAAGACGATAGCAACAAGGGAATAATAGAGGTATCCATGACTGAATACGGTGTCGGACAAATAGTTAGGGATAAAGACCAGCAAAGACAAAGAACCTGCCAGGATGGTAATTAAAAGTTGGCTCATACTCCCCAGGACCGTGATCAATATTCCTTCAATATGACTGGCTTTTTCCAGGATAAAGACCCTGCCAAAAAACTCCCCAATCCTGTTAGGGGTAAAAGAGCTGATACTGACGCCACTCAGGACAGCCTGAAAGGCTTTTATAAAGCTGACCTTTTCAATTTTGCCGATAAGGAATTCCCATTTCCAGGCTTCAATCCCCCAATTGATTATCATCAGTAAAACCATCAAAATCATTCCTTTTACAAATCCCGGTTTCGAAAATTCCCCTTCAAAATTTTTTAATATAGCAGCAACATCATTTTTATAAACCACTTGTTTATAAATGAAACCAAAGGTCGCACACAGGATCAGCAATTGAATGGTAAGATTGGCTATTTTCCGTATTTTTGACTGATTTTTCATCTTTCGGTGATGACGGGCGAACGTATAATTTTAGGCATTGATCCTGGAACTACCATTATGGGGTACGGGATTATCCTTGTAAAAGGGAACCATCCCGAGATGCTCGCTTTGGGCGTGCTAAAATTAAACAAATACGATGATCATCATCAACGGCTGAAGATAATTTTTGAAAGGATGATTTCCCTAATCGAGCAATATCATCCGGATGAGCTCTCCATAGAGGCTCCATTTTTCGGAAAGAATGTACAGTCCATGTTGAAACTTGGCCGGGCCCAGGGAGTCGCCATCGCAGCGGCCTTGTCTCATTCGGTTCCTGTCTTTGAATATTCCCCCCGTAAAATAAAGCAGTCTATCACCGGAAAAGGCGCCGCCACCAAAGAGCAGGTGGCCCTTATGCTGATGCGGCTCCTTGATATCAGGGAAAATCCGGAAACCCTTGATGCCACTGATGGTCTTGCGGCCGCAGTGTGTCATTTTTTTCAAAAGGGAACGCCGGCTTCCCAAAAAAAATTTTCAGGATGGAAGGGATTTATTTCGGAAAACCCGGAAAGAACGGAAGGGACAAGAGATAAGAGATAAGAGATGGGGGATGGGATGTTTTATCTCCTTTCCTACATCAGCTTCTGATACACCATCCACCAGCGGTCGGGAATATCATTTTCACAGGCGGTCTGATAATCTTTATAGGAGCATGGGACCAGATAATGTCGCTGATATTTGATTTTTTGTTCAGGCTGTAAGGGTATTTCCATCCACCACCGATCGGTCTTTTTGCTTTTGAAAAATACAATCTCTTCTTTATGATCGCTGATGCTCACGCGGTATTTAAGGTAATCTTCCTCGTTGCTGAATGGAAAATCATGAGCCCGGTTATAAAATCCGTCGATGAAATACCAGATCATCTGAGCGACAAGGTGGGCGGTTTGCCCGGTTGTATCATATTTGGGGTTTACTTCATAAAAGCCGATGGAGGTCAGTTTATCACTAAGGCCTGCATACCTGACGATCTGGCATGCCTCTTCACCATAAAATCCATTGGGTGTGGCATTGCCGTTTCCCGGAGCATCTGAATTCCTGACAGCCGAGATATCGAAACTGAGCATATCTGCATTGCGGACAATAGGTTCAACTTCTTCGAGGCTTTCGCGTACGATTCCCAACCGGTATGTATCGAAAAAGAGGTTTTTCATGAGTTTCAATGCATCCTGGTCGATAAAATAAGTCTGATATCCGATGTTTGCATAGTTGAACAGGTAATTGGGCTGATGAAGAATGACACTGCTCAGGTAAGACTGTGAGGTTAGTTCCTGTTCTGATTTTCCAAGATCGAACATGGGATCCACTGCAACAATGTTGATGATTTGTCCCAGGCTCTGGTATGCCTGGTAATTGGCAAAAGTAAAATCCTGGCTACCCCCCAGAATTACCGGAAGTACATTGTTTGCGATCAATTCAGAAATAACGGAGCTCAGGGCAAAGGAGGTATCAGAAACCGAATATCCTTTTTTTATATTTCCAAGGTCTGCTAACTTGATGGGATAAGGACCAGGGTTTAATTGATAAAGGAACTTCCTTATTGCATCAGGAGCGAGGCAGCATCCTTCATTATTTACTGAATTCCGGTCGTCTTTTACACCTACCAATGCAATATCACAGGCAGTGTAATCAGGAAAATCCTGGGAATCTGAAAAAATCCGGATTATGTTTCCTAACCGTGACTGTGCAGAAGTTTCCCCTGTACAAGGAAACTCGCTCAGATCTAAGGGTTCAAAAAAAGCAGGAATATCCATGGGACATTACTTTTTCTTTTTCGATTTGGATTTTGAGGGTTGGGTATTGGCTATAATGGTTTGACAATCCTCGAGGGTCAATGATTTGGGGTCTTTCCCTTTGGGGATTTTATAGTTTTCTTTATTGCATGTGATATAAGCCCCATAGCGTCCGTTCAGTACCTTAATCAGGGTATTATGATCCTGAAATTCAAGCAATAGTTTCTGGCTGTCAAGTTGACGTTTATTTCCGATGATCTCAATGGCCCTTTCGAGGCTGACGTTCAGCGGATCATCTTCTTTAGGAAGAGAATAAAACGCTGAATTATGACGGATATAGGGACCAAACCTGCCGGTTGACACCACCACATCAGAGGATTCAAAATCGCCCAGGGTACGGGGCAACTTAAAAAGATCAAGGGTTTCGGCCAGGGTAATGGAATCAAGACTTTGTCCTTTTTTCAAGGCTGCAAACCGGGGTTTGTTCTCATTATCGGTATCGCCCATTTGTCCCATAGGCCCATACCGTCCGATTTTAACATAAACATTAAGTCCGGTTACCGGATCCTTACCTAACAATTTTTCGCCACTGACTTTTCCGGATTTTTCGAGGGCCTGTTCGATCTGTTGATGAAAAGGAAAATAAAATTCACTGATCATCTGGTTCCAAATCCGTTTTCCTCTGGCAATGTCATCAAAATCCTCTTCCACATTGGCAGTAAAATTATAATCCAGGATATTTCCGAAATGTTGAGTGAGGAAGCTGTTGACCAGCGTACCAATATCGGTTGGAAAAAGTTTGGCTTTCTCAAAACCGGTATTTTCTGATTTTATTTCTTCGGTCAGCTTGTCATTTTTCATGGTAATAATTGCGAAATCCCGCGAGAAACCCGGCCGATCTTCTTTAACTACATATTCCCTTTTTTGAATAGTTGAAATGGTCGGAGCGTAGGTAGAGGGGCGCCCAATGCCCAGCTCTTCCAGTTTTTTGACAAGAGTAGCTTCCGTATAACGGAATGGTTGCTGGGTAAATTTTTCCTGAGCTGTCATCTCAAGTAAAACAGGTTTTTCACCCGTTACCAAAGGTGGGAGCATCCCCCCCTCTCCATTTTGTTCGCCTTCATCTTTGGATTCGAGATAAACTTTGAGAAAACCGTCGAAGCGGATGACTTCCCCTTTGGCGACAAATTTTTCCTTACAGGTTGATATTCCGATTGTTACGTTTGTTTTTTCCAATTCGGCATCGGCCATCTGGGAAGCAATGGTCCTTTTCCAGATGAGTTCATAGAGCCGTTTCTGAGAGCGGTCGCCTTCGATGGTCTTATTGCTCAGGTATGTCGGGCGAATAGCTTCGTGAGCTTCCTGAGCGCCTTTTGTTTTGGTTGTAAATTTCCGGATCTTGACATAGTTTTCACCAAAAGTTTCGGCGATTTCTTTTCGCGACATCGACAATGCAAGGCCCGACAAATTGACTGAGTCGGTCCGCATATAAGTTATCTTCCCCGATTCATAAAGTTCCTGTGCCACGCGCATGGTGTTGGATACTGAAAACCCAAGTTTGCGTGAAGCTTCCTGTTGCAGGGTTGAAGTGGTAAATGGCGGGGCCGGGGATTTTTTTGCCGGCTTTGTATCTACTTCTTCAATAAGATATCCCGCTTTTTTGCATTTTTCCAAAAAAACTATAGCTTCCTCTTTTGTGGGAAACCGTTTGTTTAATTCTGCTTTTATAACGGATCCTTTGTCCCCGTTGTGAACCTGAAAGTCACCGGTTATCCGGTAGGCCGAGGTGGACTGGAAATTTTTAATTTCTTCTTCACGTTCAACGATCAGCCGGACGGCGACCGATTGCACCCTGCCCGCTGAAAGGGATGGTTTAATTTTTTTCCAAAGCAAAGGGGATAATTCAAAACCAACCAGTCGATCAAGAACTCGTCTCGCCTGCTGGGCATCGACAAGATTTTTATCGATACTCCTGGGAGATTCTATGGCGCTCTGAATAGCCGTTTTTGTGATCTCATGAAATGCAATGCGTTTTGTCTTTTTTTCATCAAGGCCAAGGGCATCTAAAAGGTGCCAGGCGATGGCTTCCCCCTCCCGGTCCTCATCGGAAGCTAACCAGACCCACTCGGAATCATGAGCCAGTTTTGTTAATTCGGAAACGATTTTTTTCTTCTCAGGAGATATGACGTAAAGAGGGAAAAAACCATTTTCTATATCCACTCCGAGCCCTTTTTTCGAAAGATCTGCCACGTGTCCCATACAGGATTTCACAGTAAATTCTTTCCCTAAAAAACCCCCAATGGTTTTTGCCTTGGCCGGAGACTCAACAATCACTAAGTTTTTTGTCATCTGGATAGCATATTAATATTTCGAAATCCGGCACAAAAGTAAGACAATAAACTTAATCCTTACCTTTGCACTGCTTTTTTATGCTTAATCGCCCGGGAATCATACAAGTAATACTTAAACGTGAAAAATCCGAAAAAAATATTTCTTGAAACATATGGTTGTCAGATGAATTTTTCTGACAGTGAGATTGTAACATCAATATTAAGCCAGGAAGGATACGAGTATACCCGGGATTTGGCGTTGGCCGACATCATTTTTATTAATACATGTTCCATCCGTGAAAATGCAGAAGAGCGGGTCAGGAAAAGACTTGAGTATTTCAAATCATTAAAGAGAAAGAAACCCGGGCTGATCATTGGTTTGCTGGGTTGTATGGCCGATCGCATCCAAACCGCTCTGGTCGAGGAAGAGCAATTGCTTGACCTGGTGGCGGGACCGGATGCATACCGCCATTTACCATTACTGCTCGGACAGGTCGGAACTGGCCGGAAGGCTATTGACACGATTTTATCAGTGGACGAAACATATGCCGGCATTACCCCCGTAAGATTTGACTCCAATGGAATATCTGCCTTTATATCCATCATGAGGGGATGCGGGAACTATTGCAGCTATTGTGTGGTTCCTTATACGCGGGGACATGAACGGAGCAGGGATGCAGGGTCCATCCTCAATGAAACCAGCGATTTGTTTACGAAAGGCTACCGGGAGGTCACCCTGATTGGGCAAAATGTAAATTCATATCGATGGACTTCACCGGAAGGTAATATGGACTTTGCCTGTCTGCTTGAAAAAGTTGCTGCCGTCCATCCGATGATACGCGTTCGTTTTGCGACTTCCCATCCCAAAGATATTTCCGATCCTTTGCTTCACACCATTGCCAGCCACGATAATATCTGCAAAGCGATCCATTTGCCGGTACAATCCGGCAGCGACCACATCCTTGAACGGATGAACCGGAAATATACCAGGGAACAATACATGGAACGGATCATGGCAATCAGGAGGATCATTCCCGGATGTGCCATTTCAACGGATATCATTGCCGGATTCTGCGATGAAACAGAAGAGGATCACCGGCAGACGCTCTCGCTCATGGAATGGGTAAGATATGATTTCGCGTTCATGTTCAAATATTCAGAACGGCCCCGGACCCTTGCCGCGGAAACCCTGAAAGATAACATCCCAGAAAAAGTAAAAGAAAGAAGGCTCCGGGAAATCATTGAATTGCAGCAGAAACTATCCTACGAAAACAACAATCAAGATCTTGGCAAGACTTTTTCAGTCCTTATCGAGGGAGAATCAAAACGGTCAAAATCCCAATATTTCGGACGTAACTCACAAAATAAAGTTGTAGTATTCCCAAAAACCGATGCTTCTCCCGGAGCTTATATAACGGTCAAGATCGTCCGCTTTACTTCCGCTACACTGATCGGGGAGGTGGTAAAATCTTAGGTGAGTTTTAGGATACGTTTGGCAAGAAGGGCTGGTTTGTTGTTGGATTTTAAAAAAAATGTACCTTTGCTTTTTCTATGTCTAAATTTATGAAACAGCGCCTGTCCCTTTTAATACATCATTCAACCTTTTTTCTGTTATTTATCCTGCTGATAACTTCTTGTGTCCCACAGAAAAAGATTAAGTATCTTCAAAAAGAACAGGAAAAAGACACTTCGGCTTTTTATATCAACAAACGGGATGTTGATTACAAGGTCCAGCCAAAAGACAATCTTTATATCCGGGTATTCAGCCTTGATGAAAAAGCTTTTACCTTTTTCAACAAACAATCAGGAACAAGTTCCTATAATGATTATGCCAATGATGCATCCATATACCTGAACAGTTATAGTGTCAATTCAGATGGTTATATTGATTTTCCGATCATTGGTAAAGTTTATGTAAGGGATTTGAATGTTGACCAGATAAAAACCATGATACAACAACTGATCAATGAATACCTGAAAGAAACGAATGTGGTGGTGAAAATTGTGAATTTCCGGATCACCCTGGTTGGAGAGCTAAACCATCCCGGTATATTCACCATATACAAGGATGATATCAACATTTTTGAAGCCCTTTCCTTGGCCGGCGACATGACTGAGTTCGGAAACCGTAACCGGGTTGCGTTGATCCGGCAAACGAAGGGAGGGTCACAGGTCCATTATCTGGATCTGACGAGCGATAATATTCTTAATTCTGATTACTATTACCTGCAACCCAGCGATATCCTTTATGTAATGCCTCTGGGATATAAGCGATGGGGATTTGGCACCACCTTCCCATGGGCAATTGTCCTTACTTCTATTTCCACAGCCCTTCTGCTGATCAATTATTTTAATAAATAATGGCACCCGTGAACGAGAACCTCCAGGATTTTCCCGAAAAAGAGCAATCTGTTGATTATAAGGCATTGCTTTTCAAGTTTTACCGTTATTGGTATCTTTTTGCTGTTACAATATTTGTTGCACTCCTTATTGCCTTTATCTTTAATAAATATACGCCTCCTGTTTATGAAGTCAAGACAACGGTATTGGTAAAGGACAAATCAGAAAATAAACTGAATCCACAGGATCTGTTGGGGATGGGGCTATTTAACAACATGCAGAACCTGCAAAATGAGATCGGGGTCTTGACCTCTTATTCCCTTTCCTACCGGACCCTATCAAAAATAGGGTTCGAAGTGTCTTATTACAGTGAAGATAATTTTGTGACTAAAGAACTTTTCCGGGACGCCCCTTTTATCGTTGTCATGGATACTGCCTATCCCCAGCCTGTCAATTTACAGTTCAACGTTAGTTTTATTTCAGCAGATAAATTCAGGCTGGAGGCTAAAAACCAGGAAGTGGTTTTTTATAATTTTTCCCTCCATAAACCAGTCGAGGACAGAAAAGAGAATATTGCTCTTGATGAGGTTTTTTCGATCGGGCAAATTATTCAGACAAAAAATTTCAAATTTAAATTGCTGCTGACCGATAAATTTGATCCTAAAAAAGACCTGGAGCGTACGTTTACATTTACTTTCAGCAGTTATGACAAACTGATCAAGGAGTTTAAGTCTTTTACTATTGAACCTATCAACAAGGAAGCCTCTATTGTTGAAATCAAAATAAAAGGCGGGAATGTTGACAAACTGGTGACGTTTCTGAATTCACTGACCAAGGAATACATGGACAAAGGATTAGAACGTAAAAACATTGTTGCCTCCCGGACGATTACTTTTATTGATAATGAACTCCAGGGAATAACCGACTCCCTCAACTCATCAGAAAGAGCGCTCATGAACTTCCGGACCAACAAGGAGATCATGAACCTGGATGATGAAGCCAAACAGGTCTTTGAAAAGATGATGCAGCTTCAGGATGAAAAGGCCGTGCTGATCGTAAAATCAAAGTATCTGTCGAACATGAAGGATTACATCGAAAAAAACCAGAAGCTGGATGAGTTGATCGTCCCGGCATCCATGGGTATCGATAACACTGTCCTGAATGACCTGACGATGCAGTTGACTACCCTGTATATGAAGCGGACTGAGTCCTCGCAATATTCCAGGGAAAAAAATCCAAGTCTCCGCGCCATCGATCTTCAGATTGCCACTACAAAAAATGCATTATATGAAAACGTGAAAAGCGCTATTAATTCCAATGAAATAGCCTTAAAAGAAATCAATTCCAGGGTGGCCCAGATCAATGTCCGAATCAATAATCTTCCTGAAACTCAACGGGTTTTATTTGGCATTGAACGTAAATTCAAGCTCAACGATGCCATTTACACCTATATGCTTCAGAAAAGGTCGGAAGCGGCAATCACCCAAGCTGCCAATCTTTCGGATAATGAAATAGTGGATGAAGCGCGGGGAGAGGGGCTGACACCCGTGTTCCCGAAAAAGAGCCTGAATTATATCATCGCCCTGATTCTTGGCCTCATTCTTCCGATCCTTTATATTCTTGGAAAAGACTATTTCAACGATATGATCATGGAGCGCGAGGATGTTGAAAAGATCACCAAACTGCCCATTGTCGGTCACATAATCCATAACGACAAACCGGGGAAGATCGTTGTAATGGAATCTCCGAAATCGACCATTGCCGAATCGTTCCGTTCAGTAAGGACGAATATTAATTACCTCCTGAAAGGAAAAGAAAAACAAACCATCATGATTACTTCCGACATGGTAAGCGCTGGTAAAACCTTCGTTTCCATCAATCTTTCTGCCATGTTCGCCCTATACGGGAAGAAGACGCTGCTGATGGGGTTTGACCTTCGCAAACCAAAAATCTATCAGGATTTCGGCCTGACCAATACAGAGGGGATCAGCTCTTACCTCATTAATAAGAGCAAAATGGAAGATATTATTCAGCCTTCAGGAATCGAAAACCTTGATATCATCATGGCAGGCCCTGTACCACCCAATCCCGCTGAGCTTATCGCCTCTGAAAAATGTAACGAGCTTTTCTCTCACCTGAAAAATATTTATGATTATATCATTCTTGATACTCCACCTGTTGGGCTGGTAACAGATGCTTTTTTATTGGTCAAACATACCGATGCCAATTTATTCCTTGTCCGCCAGGATTATACCCATAAAAAGATTTTTGCCTCTATCATTCGCGACATGGAACAGCGGGGCATTCCGAACCTTGCCATCCTGATCAACGACGTGAAACTCTCCCGTAGCTCTTATGGATACGGCTATGGATATGGATACGGTTATGGCCATGGATACGGATACGGATACGGGCATGGATATGGATACGGATACGGATACGGATATTATTCGGATGATAAGGACACGGGCAGGAAAAAATCATTTCTTCAACGGATATTTGGCAGATCATAAGAAAAAAAGCAACGATGGGCCATTATCAGTTAACTCACCTGAAGGAACTGGAAGCTGAAGCTATTTATGTCCTGCGGGAAGTTGCTGCCCAGTTTGAAAGACCGGTATTACTGTTTTCGGGAGGAAAAGATTCCATCGTCCTGGTGCATCTTTCCAGAAAAGCATTTTATCCTGCGCGGATCCCATTTCCTTTACTTCATATCGACACTGGCCATAATTTTATTGAAACCATTGATTTCAGGGACCGGCTTGTTGCCCGTTTGAATGTCCGGTTGATCGTAGGATCAGTTCAGGAATCTATTGATTCGGGGAGGGTGGTTGAAGAAAAGGGAATCAATGCCAGCCGTAATGTCCTTCAGACCGTGACCCTGCTCGATACCATCGAAAAGAATAAGTTTGACGCCGCCATTGGCGGGGCCCGGCGCGATGAAGAAAAAGCCCGCGCAAAAGAACGCTTCTTTTCGCATCGCGATGAATTCGGCCAATGGGACCCGAAAAACCAACGGCCGGAATTGTGGTACCTTTTCAATGGTAAAAAAAGGTTGGGCGAACATTTCCGGGTATTCCCTATCAGCAACTGGACTGAAATGGATATATGGCAGTATATTCTCGCGGAGCAAATTGAACTTCCCAGCATCTATTTTACACACGAACGCGACGTGTTTTACCGGGATGGCGTTTGGCTTGCAGCGGCTCCGTTCATGCAGATGAAACCCACGGAAAAGACCGAGCGCAAGCGGATCCGTTGCCGGACAGTGGGGGATATCAGTTGTACCGGATTGACCCTGTCCACTGCCGATACCATCGAAGATATCATTCAGGAAATTGCCGCTACAAGGGTCACCGAACGAGGCGGGCGATATGATGACAAACGTTCGGAGGCAGCCATGGAAGATCGAAAAAAAGAGGGGTATTTCTAATGGAGAAGCAATTTTCGAACCAGGTCTATCTTAACATGGAACTTCTCCGGTTCACAACAGCCGGCAGTGTTGATGATGGGAAAAGTACCCTGATTGGAAGGCTTTTATATGACAGCAAATCGATTTTCGAAGATCAGCTTGATGCCGTCAAGCGCGCCAGTATTCAAAAAGGAAGCGAATACCTTAATCTGGCATTGTTCACCGATGGCCTGAGGGCAGAGCGGGAACAAGGTATTACCATTGATGTCGCTTATCGGTATTTCGCTACCCCAAACCGCAAATTTATCATTGCCGATACTCCGGGACATGTTCAGTACACCCGGAACATGGTTACAGGAGCCTCTACGGCCAATGCAGCCATCATCCTCATCGACGCAAGGAATGGCGTTATTGAACAGACACACCGCCATGCCTATATCGCTTCCCTGCTGGGTATCCCGCACATTATCGTGTGTATTAACAAAATGGACCTGATGGATTACCGGCAGGATGTGTTTAAAGATATTTCAGCTGAGTTTCAAAAATTTGCAGACCAGATTTTTCCGAAAAAGGATATTCACTTTATCCCCATCAGCGCCCTCCATGGAGATAACGTGGTGAAGCCATCAACCAATATGGAATGGTATAAAGGGACCCTTCTTCAGGTATTGGAGGCCATCCCCATTGACCAGGACCATGATCTCCGGCATCCGAGGTTCCCGGTTCAGTATGTTATCCGGCCGGAATCAAACGAATATCATGATTACCGGGGCTACGCGGGCAGGGTAGCCGGTGGATTTTTTCATCCCGGCGATAAAATCATGATCCTTCCCTCCCGGATACAGAGCGAAATCATTTCCATCGATACTTTCAATGGCCCTCTCGCCGAAGCCCACCCACCCATGTCTGTGACATTGACACTCAGGGATGATGTGGATATCAGCCGAGGGGATATGATCACCGGAGCAGAGGATTATCCAACCGAAAGTTGCGACATTAATGCCATGATATGCTGGATGAATCCCAGGCCCCTTCAGGTCAACGGCCGCTATGCCTTAAAACACACTACAAGGGATGCCCGGTGTATCATCCGGGAAGTAGATTATGTTCTCAATATTAACACATTGGAAAAAATTTCCTCCTGCATAAATGTTAAAATGAATGATATCGCATCCATCTGGATCCGTACTACAAAACCTTTATTTTTTGATCCGTATTCAAAAAACCGGATCACAGGAAGTATTATCCTGATCGATGAAGCCACGAACGAAACTGTCGCTGCGGGAATGATCATGTGAACCTGCTGATTTTCTACAATAAATTGGGGAAAAATCAGTTATTTGAATAGCTTTGTTCTTTCTGAAATTCAACATTCATGAAACTATTCCGATACTTATTAACCTGCCTCCTGGTTATCCCGGAGGTTACCAGTGTAATGGCCCAGCAGGTTCCTGTTGGTCAATGGCGCGATGAGCTCCCATATACCCTTTGTAATTCTGTTACGGAGGCCAGCGATAGAATTTATTGCTCTACCCCCTATGCGGTGTTTTATGTAAATAAAGAAGATCTTAGTGTCGTCAGGATTACTAAAATCACAGGATTGTCCGATATCGGGATCAGTTGCATCAATTACAACAAGGAATACAAAACGCTGGTCATAGCTTATACCAATGCCAATATCGATTTGATAAAAAACAATACCATCATTAATATTTCCGATATCAAACGGAAAACCATCCTGGGAAATAAAACCATTAATGACATTTATTTTATTGGCAAAGATGCCTATTTGTCTTGTGGTTTCGGGATTGTTGTCCTTGATATTAATAAAGAAGAGATCCGGGACACCTATTATATCGGGCAGCAGGGCAGCCAGGTCAATGTATTAGCCATGACAACCGACGGGCATGATAGTATTTTTGCGGCGACCGAGAAAGGGATTTATAAAGCCTGGGTCAAAGATCCGAACCTGGCTAATTTCGCTTCCTGGCATCGGGATTTAGGCATTGATACTGCTGCCACGTACAACAGCGTTGTGCGTTTCAACGGAAAAATCCTTGTCAGCAAGCAATCCGGGAACGGAATTTCGGATACGATTTGTATGTTTTCAAATGGCCTTTGGAACCGTTGGGAAAGAGATAATTATAATACAATCATGCACCTTCAGGCAAACGATAAATATTTAGTTGTTTCATATAATTATTTTGTATGTGATTTTGATACCGATCTGAATCTACTTACTACTGTTTGGACCTATGATCCGGGAGGCCCTTACCCGACTGATGCGGTTGCTGATCTGACAGGTAATTTGTGGATTTCAGACACCTATTCGGGATTGATCAATTATGAAATGCAAGACGGTGTGCTGCGCCATTTCACGCTGAGCGGTCCCCTGACTGCTTCTGCATTCAGTATGTCAGCCCAGGGTAACAATCTCCTTATCGCTCCGGGAGGAAGGGATGCATCGTATACCCCACTCTACTACCAGGGACAGGTATATCATTTTGACAATGTGAACTGGAAAAACATTACAGCAAGCACCAGTCCGCTGATGGGACTGGCCCATGATGTTGTTGCGGTAGCCATGGATCCCTTTGATAACAATCGTGTATATGCCGGATCATTTGGCGGGGGTGTGGTGGAATTGTACAACGATTCGGCTGTCAGGCGATATACAGAAAGTAACAGCACCCTGCGGCATCATACTTCATCGGATACTTCAGATATAAGGGTGGGTGGCCTGACCTTCGATACCGATGGCAATTTATGGGTTGTAACAGCTCATAATAACAGTTGTTTATCCATGAAAAAAGGAGATGAATGGACTGGATTTACAATTCCCGCCGTAAATGAAAATGACCTGGGACAGATCATGGTCACCAGTATTGGCCAAAAATGGATACAAATGCGGTATGGAAATATGAATATAAACTCCCTCCTGGTTTTTACCGACAATGGCACACCCACGGATCCATCGGATGATCGATCACAGTTATTGAATTCTTCTGTGGGAAGTGGAAACATCCCCGGTACAACGGTTTATGCCATGGCTGAAGACAAGAACGGAGAAATATGGATCGGTACTGAAAATGGTGTGGCTGTTTTTTATTCTCCAGAGAACATCTTTACCGGTCAGAATTTCGACTGCCAGCGTATCCTTGTTCAACAAGGAAGTTATGTCCAGTATCTTCTTGAAAGTGAAACGGTAACCGCCATTGCTGTGGACGGGGCCAATCAAAAATGGATTGGAACGGACCGGGGCGGGGTATATTGTTTTTCGGAAGACGGGACCAAACAAAAATACCATTTCACAGCCGAAGACAGTCCCCTGCTTTCAGACCGGATAATATGCCTCGCCCTGAATAAAGAAGGAGATGTGTTTTTTGGTACGGACAAGGGGGTCATTTCCTTTCGGGGGCCTGCCACTCCGGGAGGAGACACCAACGAAAATGTATATGCCTTTCCGAATCCTGTAAAGTCGGATTTCAGCGGCTTTATCGCGATCAAAGGCTTGGTCGCCAATGCCCAGGTAAGGATTACCGACGTGAACGGCGCCCTGGTTTATTCTACCCATGCCCAAGGGGGACAAGCCATCTGGGATGGTAATAACTTCGATGGCAGGAAGGCACATACCGGGGTTTATCTGGTTTATGTCTCCAACGACAGTGGAACTGAAAAAGTTGTCACAAAAATCCTGATCATAAACTGATGCTTCATTCAACGCAGGGCATCGTATTTCATTCTATTAAATATTCGGAAACCAGTGTAATCGTTAAAATTTACACAGAACTTTTCGGCATCCAGTCTTATCTTTTCAGGGGTGTCCGAAGTCCACGTTCCAGGATCAAATCAGGCCTTTTTCAGCCCCTGACTTTGTTAGATATGGTTGTTTACCACAAAGAAAAACAAACACTTCATTCGGTAAAAGAGATCCGGTTGGCCTATCCTTATCATTCTATCCCTTTCGACATCAGAAAAAGTTCCGTGACCCTTTTCCTGAATGAATTGCTTTATCATTCCATACGGGAAGAGGAGCCCAATCCCGAATTATTTGCTTTCATCCGGAATTCCTGTATGGAACTGGATAGCACAACCGAATCTGTTGCCGCATTTCATCTTTTTTTTGCCTTGCAATTGTGCCATCACCTGGGGATTTTTCCTCAGTTGAATTATTGCGCTGATACACCGGTTTTCAATCTAAGGGAAGGTCAATTCCAAGCCTATATTCCTGATCATACCCATTATCTTGATGCTACAGACAGTAAACAATTATACCATTTGCTTTGTCTTTCCGGGCAAGGCCTGTCTGTCGTATCCATGAAACCTGAAACCCGTAATCATATCCTTGACATTATTCTGCTCTATTATAAACTCCATCTTCCGGGCTTTAAAGGGGTAGAATCGCATCATATCCTCCACGGGGTTTTCTCTTAATTCCTTATCTTTGCTGAAAATTTCGATTTATGACAACTGGATTGACTGAACAGGAGATTATCCGCCGGAATTCATTAAACGAACTGATCAAACTCGGCATTGATCCTTATCCCGCACCAACTTTTGAAGTGAATGTCCGGTCATCTGAAATTAAAGAAAGATTCCCCGATAACAATACCCTTTTTCAAAATGTGAGCATAGCCGGCCGGATGATGAGCCGGCGTATTATGGGAGCAGCTTCATTCTCGGAATTACAGGATGAAACCGGCCGGATCCAATTATATATCAAACGGGATGATATTTGTCCGGGGGAAGATAAAACGTTGTACAACACGGTCTTTAAAAAATTGCTTGATATTGGCGATATCATCGGTATCACAGGTTTTGTTTTTATCACCCAGATGGGAGAAATTACCATTCATGTCAAATCCCTGAAATTGCTCAGCAAATCCTTGCGGGTCCTTCCAATCGTTAAGGAAAAGGAAGATGCGGTCTTTGATGCTTACACCGATCCCGAGCAACGGTATCGTCAACGGTATGTCGATCTGATTGTAAATCCTGAAGTACGGGAAGTCTTTGTGAAAAGGAATATCCTCATCAATTCCATGCGTGGGTTTCTTAATACCCTTGGTTACCTGGAAGTTGAAACGCCCATTTTACAACCCTTGTATGGCGGTGCAACAGCGCGCCCATTCAAGACTTACCATAACACCCTGGATATGACCCTATATCTCCGGATCGCCAATGAACTTTATCTGAAAAGATTAATCGTAGGAGGGTACCAGGGAGTATATGAATTCTCCAAGGATTTCAGGAATGAAGGCATGGACCGGTTCCATAACCCGGAATTTACCCAGATGGAGCTATATGTGGCGTATAAAGATTACGAATGGATGATGGACCTCGTGGAAGAAATGGTCGAAAAGATAGCTCTTGATCTTCATGGTAAAACACAGGTACAGGTTGGTGAAAACCTGATCGATTTCAAACGTCCATGGAAACGGTCCACCATGTTTGATGTGATCCGGCAATTTACCGGGGTTAATATTGAAGGCCTTTCGGAGGAAGCCTTGGTTTCGGTCGCGAAAGAGTTGAATGTCCCCATTGATAATACCATGGCAAAAGGGAAGATCATAGATCAGATCTTTGGTGAAAAGTGTGAACCATTGCTCATCCAGCCAACCTTTATCACCGATTATCCGGTTGAAATGTCCCCCCTTGCCAAGAAACACCGCTGCAAGGAATCCCTGGTGGAACGGTTCGAGGCCATCTGCAACGGGAAGGAGTTATGCAATGCCTTTTCCGAACTGAATGATCCGATCGATCAGCGAGCGCGTTTTGAATCTCAGCTTGAATTGGGTAAGCGTGGAGATGATGAATCGATGGCGCTGGATGAAGACTTTCTGCGTGCCCTTGAATTCGGTATGCCGCCTACGGCAGGGCTTGGGATCGGCATCGACAGGCTAACCATGATCATGACGAACTCACCATCCATTCAGGATGTCCTTTTCTTCCCGCAAATGCGTCCGGAACAACGGGCTAACGGATAAGGACCATTCGTTTGGTGGAGATTTTATTCCCGGTCGTTAATCTGTATAAATAAATTCCTCCCGGTAGTCGGTTACCCTGATCATCGTTCCCGTTCCATATTATCTTATGAAGTCCTGCCGACTTCATGTCGTTCAGCAGGGTACGGATCTTCCTCCCGCGCATATCGAAAATTTCCAGTGTTACCTGATCCCCGCTGCGTAAAATAAAAGGAATGGCGGTTTCACCGGAAAATGGATTCGGATAACTGGATCTGAGCCCTGCTGTGGCATCATGGCTGGGCGCTTCATTCAGGATATCGGCATTGATCATCAGGGCTACATGCTGAATCCCCGCAGTGGAGGTGATCCTGAGAGAATCCAGATAATAATTGATTGTCGGTGAATTATTGACCCCTATAGGTACTTTCACCAAAACAGATATCGTGTCGCCTGGAGCCAAAAGATGAGGTAAGGCGGGGACCGAGATGGAATCAATCCACCAGGGAACTTCCATTCCTCCCATCTGAAGGGCGGTCAGGGTCACATTGGTTGCAAGGTCATTTTGAATTCTGAAATACTTTCCATACCAGGCTTCAGGATAAGTATTGTACCAAAGGGTGTCCGGTAAGGTTGTCAGCAAGGTAGTAATGCTTTCGAATTGGAACGGATCGGCTGAGCCGATAAGCGGCGTGGTTGAATGACGTCCCGACTGATCAGCGGCAGAGAGATAATATCGGATGATGCTTCCTCCCGGCTGTTTCGGGATGACTCCCTGATAATGGTTTGATCCTGTATTGGACATCAGTGCAGTAGCATAAGCGCCCTGGTTGATTTGATAATGGATAAAAACTGAATCGTTTTTTACCGGTTGATGGCTACAGGCAATGATGTCTGCACTGATCATGTAATCTTGTCCGCCGGGTTGGTTACCCGATAAAGGAATATGCCTGATGTACAATTGGCCCACATCGGCAATCCCCATAACACGGCAATGCAAGGCATCGGTCGATTCCCAGGGGGTAGATGGATTGCCAATAAATCCCTTGACCGTATATCCCGGCAGAGCCTCTTCATATACGGCTTTGGCGCTATCGTCCCAGTTTGATCCCATGAATGGTACCAGCGCCTTATCGTTCAGTATGATCGAATTGGTATAGGGCTGATCCTGCCCCGTCATAACACGATAAACATGATAAGGATACCCATAAGGACACACCTGTGATTCCCAGTAGGCAGCGGTGGCCTCAATGGCAGCATACCTGGAGTGGGAAGGAGGAACTTTGCGGATCAATATTTTGTCAGGCGCTAAAAATTTCCCCCAGCAATCAATGTGGTCGATGTAAGTATTATTCGGATCCGGTACAACCTGATAATTTTCAATTCCAAGATAATCCTGTACCTTGGTTGCAACCTGTACGTGTGTTTGTCCCGGATTCTCTTCCCAAACGAGTGTGGTCGAAGCCGCAATTCCCAACCCATCCGTCATATAATTGCCGCCTGTTGATATCAGGTTCATTCCATACCATGGAATGCCCAGCATGGTCGCAACTTTCTTCGGAATTTCATCGTCATCTGGACGGGGCCTGTTATATGGGAAATCAACAATCCCGATTTGATTGGAACTGTCGGAAACAAACCAGGGGCCATAATCACGTGTCCAATATGAGTCGGTAGGGGCAATCAAAAAATTACAATGGCTGGTATCGACTCCATTGGCAAGATATTGTTGGATCACAGTATTTTTCTGAGAGGTCGAAGCAACAATGGTCGTTACTTCCACATCCAAAGCCATTTCTTTGATTAAAAGAATCGGGATCCCGAATGGATAGCGGATAAGCGCACCCTGCATCCGGTCGAATTCTGCAACATCCCTGATTGGGGCCACAGGTGGATCAGTCTCCACAAAAAATTTTCCGATCTCCCCCTTGCGCAGCAATTCTTCAGAGGTCATCCAATGTTTCAGAACAGGAATGGGCTCCTTTACAGTATCCTGTGCTTGTAAGGTCGAGACGAATAAAAAGATGAATAAAACAAGGGGCGAAAAATGTTTCATATTTTAATTTATTTACTGCTACAAAAGTAGCACTTTCAGTGATTTTTTCAGTTGTATGGATGCAAATTACCGCTTTATAAATAACCTATAACAGGGAACAAATGCAGGTTTTGATATAATATGCAGATAATAAAACGTTAAATTTGCAGTTATTCAATATATTCTAATCAGCATAAAGTTTATTGCATGTTTTCGAAAAAAATCTGGATCTGTTCACTAGCTTTTCTTCTTTCTCCTTTTTTTATTGTTGCTCAAGATACCATCAGACCTGATTCTTTATTCAAAAAGAAACCTTTTGTTGAAGATGACCCGGTCGTGCTCATGCTTGACAGCCTGGCTAACTTGAAAATATTTGAAGATGGTGAATTTCCCAATGCCAATCAATATCAGAACTGGAATACCTATACCGACAATGATATTCCCGTTTTTCCGGATTCGATTTACCGGGAGCGGATTGCTCAGATGAATGATCAATCGCCGTTTGAATTTGTTTATAACAGCGAAGTCAGAAGGTTCATTGAGGTCTATGCGTTTAAAAAGCGAAAACTTACTGCCCGGATATTAGGGCTGGCACAGATTTATTTTCCGCTGTTTGAGGAGCAATTAGACAAATGTAATATGCCCCTGGAGCTAAAATATTTGGCGGTCATCGAGTCAGCGCTCAATCCCGTTGCCAATTCCAGGGCCGGCGCCAAGGGCCTCTGGCAATTTATGTACGGTACAGGGAAAGTATACGGACTGAAAGTAACTTCCTATGTGGACGACCGGTTCGATCCGTACAAGGCTACCATCGCGGCTTGTGAACATCTTGGTGATCTTTACGATATTTATGGTAATTGGGCTTTGGCCCTTGCCGCTTATAACTCCGGCGCGGGAAATGTGAACAAAGCCATCCGTCGGTCGGGGGGATTGAAAAATTTCTGGGCGTTGCACAATTATCTACCCAAGGAAACTCGTTCGTATGTTCCTGCTTTCATTGCTGCAAGTTATGTTTTAACGTATGCTAATGAACATAAAATCTATCCCGTCGATCCTGGTGTCTTATATTATGAGGTGGATACCGTCACCGTCAGAAACCCTTTGTCCTTTGAACAAATTTCCGAAATGCTGAATATTCCGATGGATGAGGTGGCATTTTTAAATCCTTCCTTCAAGCACGGATTTATTCCGGCAACACCGGAGAACACATATAAAGTCAGGCTCCGGAAAAAATATGTTGGTGATTTTATCAACAATGAAGCTTCGCTGTATGCATACCGGACAAAGAACAGCGCATCCCAGGACTCGTTGCTTAACATGGCTTTCAGCAATTTCCGGGAGGCCGATCTCTATACTGTAAGGAGTGGTGAGAGTTTGGCAAGCATCGCTAAAAAATTTCACATGACGGTTTCCGAACTGAAATCGCTCAACGGATTGCGGAAAAATTATGTAAAGCCGAAACAAAAGATCCTGGTCTATACGAAACCCCCCAAAGAAATGCCAAAACAAACGGAAATTTCTTCTGCTACTGTCAAAAATACATTCAATAAGGATACTACTATAAAAACGACAACTGCTTCTAAACTTTCAGGGGTACAAGCTCCTGCCTCCACCGGTTCAACACAGGGGACCGATGCGCTTACTTTTCATATCGTGAAGAGCGGGGAAAGCCTGGGCGGAATTGCCAAAAAATATCAGTGTACTACCGAACAGCTGAAAACCTGGAATAAACTTTCAGGGGAGAACATTATGATCGGGCAGAAGCTGAAAGTTAGCGCTTCCTCAACCCCTATATCGGCTGCCCAGAAATCCGCATCCACCTCAAAACCGGTCAAAACTGTATCCGGTACCCAGAAATTTACCTATTATACCATCCAGTCAGGCGACAATCTCTGGGACGTTGCCGATAAATTTGATGTTACCGTATCACAGATCAAGAATCTGAACGACCTTAAAAATTCAAACCGGCTAAAACCAGGCCAGAAAATTAAAATCCCCAAATGATTTTTTTCTTTTTTGTATAACCTAAAAAAATTTGTAGTACATTTGACCGTTTGGTTAAACCATTTGGTTAAACATCATGGAAAATAATGCTCAAAATACTGAAGATCGCATTCTGGAGGCCGCCCGTACCGTGTTTCACCGGAAGGGTTTCAATGGCGCAAGGATGCAGGAAATTGCCACCCTGGCCAATATCAATAAGGCCCTCCTCTATTATTATTTCAGGAACAAAGAGTTGCTTTTTGAAAGAGTATTCAATGATACTTTTTCGCAATTAGCTGCAAAAATCGGGGATATTTTAATGTCGGATATGCCGCTGATGTCAAAGGTTGAGGGTTTTGGAAACTTATACCCCAATTTCATTTCGGAACACTCCTATGTTATGCAATTTCTTATCAATGCCCTTCAGGATCGGCCTGAAAGATTGAGGGACATCATCATGAAGCAGAATATCAATCCCTGTCTGTTTCTTGAAAAAATTAAAAAACAGCTTAGGGATGAAATGGGTATTGATATGGACCCGCTGCACCTGTATGTGAACCTCCTGGCATTGGTTATTTTTCCGGTTGTTGCAAGGCCCCTTCTGCAATCGATTTTTTCACTTTCTGACGAAAAAATGGCGATGTTTCTTGAGGAAAGGAAAACAATTATTCCAGTTTTTTTTAACAATGCAATGAAAGGATATGAAAAGGATAAAAGTTTGGTTTAATGTTAATTTCCTGGCGTTGGTCCTCATTCTTTTAGGCCCAGGCATAGGGGTTACTGCCCAGGATACCATCACCTTGGATTTTTGCTATCAGCAGATACAGAAAACCTATCCCCTGGTCAGGCAGGCAGATTTGATGGATAGGACCAGTGATCTCAGGATTAAAAACCTGAACAAAAACTATCTTCCACAAGTGAACGTTAACGGCAGCGCTTCCTGGCAAAATGAAGTAACGGAAGTGGTGATCGACCTCCCCGCCAATCTTCCCCAGATCCAGGGCCCCACCATCCCCAAGGATCAGTACAAACTCACCCTGGATCTCAATGAATCCATTTATGATGGGAATGTGACAAACTATCAGAAAAAGCTTGAAAAGTACAACCTGAATGTCGATAAAAGAAATGTCGATGCCAGTCTGTATCTTTTAAAAGACCAGGTTAATCAGTTCTACTTCAGCATATTGCTCACCCAGGAAAACGCCAGGCTTTTACAGGAAACCCGGAAACAACTCGAGTCCAAGCTGAATGAGGTGGAATCGGCCGTCAGGAACGGGACCATGCTTAAAATGAATGCCGACCTTATCAGGGCAGAGATTATTAAATTCGATCAGAACATCTATGAATTGTCGATGGACCGTCTGGCAGCCACGCGCATGCTCTCAGAGCTCATTTCGATGCCCCTGGAAGAGAATTCGAAGTTTAAGGCGCCGGTCATCGTGACGCCGGATCCGGGTTATGAAAACAAACGTATTGAATATGAAATATTTGACATCCAACGGAACCGGGTCGATCTTATGAAAAATATGGTGACAACAAAATGGAACCCGAAGGTTTGGGCTTTTGGACAGTTTGGCTTTGGAAGGCCGGGTTATAATTTCCTGTCGAGCGATATCGCGCCAATGGCTATGATCGGTGCAAAAATAACCTGGAATCCCTGGAACTGGAACGCCAACAGGAATGAAAAAAAGATTTATGAAATCCAAAGTGATATCCTTAAGAACCAGCAAGAAACATTTGATAAAAACCTCAGGGTGACCACCCGGAGAAACATAGCCGATATCGCCAAACTGACCGAATTACTGGTTAAAGATCAAGAACTTATTGATCTTAGGGCGGGTATTACCAAAACTGCTTCTGCCCAACTGTCCAGCGGAGTGATCACCTCCAGCGATTTCATCCTTCGCGTCAACGACGAGACCCAGGCCAGGATGGGACTTGAAATTCACCGGATACAGCTTATCAAGGCAAAGATCAGTTATTTGTACAACATAGGCAAATTGTAGTGTTATACTGAAATATCTCAACCAATGAAACGATATCTTATGGGCATTTTTGCAGGGATGGTGTTTTTTTCTTCCTGCAACTGCGATAAAAACAAACCGGACGCCTACGGGACCTTCGAAGCCACCGAAGTAATAGTCTCTTCCCTTGCTACCGGGCAGATCATGAAGTTTGATGTTGAAGAAGGGGAGATCCTTGATTCCGGGATAATTGTCGGGTACATTGATACGGTTGACCTCGAACTGAAAAGAAAACAGTCATTTGAGACCCGAGCAGCAACTGCTTCCCGTAAGGACGATGTGGTTGCCCAGATTGCGGTTCAGGAGCAAAACCGGGAGAATGTCCTGGTCGATAAGCGGAGAGTTGAACGTTTGCTTCAGGATGGCGCCGCTACCCAGAAACAGATGGACGACATCAATGCCAGTTTGAACCTTATTGAAAAACAGGTTGCATCGCTGAAGATACAATTCGGGGGCATTTCCAGTCAGGTAGCTTCCATCACCCAGCAGATAGCCCAGATCGATCAATCCATCAACCGGTCAAAGATCGTCAACCCGATCAGGGGCACGGTCCTGACCAAGTACGCAGAGAAAGATGAGGTTGCCACTTATGGGAAGCCATTGTACAAGATCGCCGATCTGTCGGTTATAACCTTGCGGGCTTATGTAGGCGGATCACAGCTTCCTTATATCAAACTGGGATCAGTCATTGATGTTGCTTACGATAAGGATGAAAATGCAAATACCCATGTCAGTGGCGTTGTTTCCTGGATCTCCCCGTCGGCTGAATTTACGCCAAAAACAATACAGACAAAAGAAGAAAGGGTGAACCTTGTTTATGCGGTAAAGGTCAGGGTAGTGAATGATGGCAGCATAAAGATTGGGATGCCCGGAGAAATAAAACTCATCAATTATTAATATGCATCATCCAGAAAAAAAAGATATCCCCTTAATGGGCGGAAATACTGATTTGATCAGATCAACCCATCAACCCTAATTTTAAAATGGATTCCCCGGCAGTTTCTGTAAAAAATCTCACCCTCCGTTACGGAGATACCTTAGCGCTCAATGATTTATCATTTGATGTGCCCCATGGTGAACTGTTGGGTTTCATCGGTCCCGATGGGGCCGGGAAAACCACGTTATTCCGCGTCCTGACCACCTTGCTGGTCCCCACCCATGGTTCTGCGCAGGTTGACGGTTTGGATGTAGTCAAAGATTATCGTCAGATCAGAAACAACATTGGATATATGCCGGGAAGATTTTCGCTTTACCAGGATCTCAGCGTTGAGGAAAATCTCACTTTTTTTGCCACCATTTTCGGGACAACGATCCGGGAAAACTATGACCTGATAAAGGATATATATTCCCAGATCGAACCTTTTAAGAACCGGAAGGCCGGACAATTATCAGGCGGGATGAAACAAAAGCTGGCGCTTTCGTGTGCCCTCATCCACAAGCCCGGGATCCTGTTCCTGGATGAACCCACCACGGGAGTGGATGCCGTTTCACGACGTGAATTCTGGGAAATGCTGAAAAGGTTGCAAGCCGGAGATATCACCATTCTGGTTTCCACACCTTACATGGATGAGGCAGTATTGTGCGACCGGGTTGCCTTGATTCAAAACGGCAGGATTATGAAAATAACCACCCCTGCCAATGTTATCGCCAGTTATCCCTATTCTCTTTTTTCGGTAAAGGCAGATGATATTTACGGGCTTCTTAAAGCGCTGCGCGACTACCCGGGGATACATCGTGCCGATGCTTTTGGCCAAACAGTCCATCTTTCATTCAACAAGGATGAATTCAGGGAAGCTGCTTTGTTGGATTACCTGAAAGAAAAAGGCATTGAACCGGCAGGGATCAGGGAAATAAAAGCCACTATTGAGGATTGTTTCATGGATTTGATGGGAAAGGAAGAAGGATGAGGGAACCTGAGAATATTATCGTCGTAAAGGATCTGGTCAAGAAGTTCGGGGATTTTGTGGCCAATGACCATCTGACCTTTGAGGTAAGAAAAGGCGAGATCTTCGGTTTCCTTGGCGCCAATGGGGCGGGAAAAACCACTGCCATCAAAATCCTTTGTGGACTTTGGTATCCTACCTCCGGGAAAATGTCAGTTGCGGGTTATGATATTTATACACAACGCGAAAAAGTGAAACGGAACATCGGTTACATGAGCCAAAAATTTTCATTATATGATGATTTAACTGTTTTCGAAAATATCAGGTTTTATGGCGGTATTTACGGGTTAAAAAAAAAGGCGATCAACGAACGGGCCTGGTCATTGATGAAACGGTTGGATCTGGAAGATGCACGCGACAAGCTGATCCGCGACATCCCACTCGGGTGGAAGCAGAAACTGGCTTTTTCAGTGGCCCTTCTTCATAATCCGAAAGTAGTTTTTCTTGACGAACCTACCGGAGGCGTTGACCCGATAACCCGGCGGCAATTCTGGAACATGATCTATGAGTCGGCCAGGAGCGGGATTACGGTCTTTGTTACCACCCATTATATGGATGAAGCGGAATACTGCGACCGGGTATCCATCATGGTGGATGGCCGGATTGCCGCATTAGACACACCGGAAAATCTGAAACAGCAATTCCATTCCGCCACGATGAACGATGTATTTATCCAACTAGTCCGGTCAAAATGAACCTGATACAAAATAATAGAACCCTCGTACGAAAACACAATTTGTTGTTTATAGCCAAAATGGCGTGGGCAATGGCCGGGTATTTCCAGAATGCTAACAAGGAGACCGTATGAACCGTTTTTGGGCATTTGTCACCAAGGAATTTTACCATATCATCAGGGACTACCGCACCCTGCTGATCCTTTTTGGTTTACCTGCCATACAATTACTATTATTCGGATATGTCATCACCAATGAGATCAAGGATGCTAAAATTGCCATATATGACCCATCGAAAGATGTAGTAACCCGTAAAATCAGCGATAAAATCCTCTCTTCCGGATATTTTATCCTGGAACGAAATCTCAGTCATGTTTCAGAAGCAGGCGATGCCTTCCGGTATGGTGAAGTCAACCTGGTCCTCGTATATGAACCGGATTTTGCTCAAAAGCTCGAAAAAACAGGGAAGGCGCACATCCAGATCATCGGGGATGCTTCGGATCCCAACACGGCGAATATGCTGGTAAATTATGCCTCCGGGATCATCAATAATTATCTTATTTCAATTAATTCTGAAAAGTTGCCTTACCAGATCATACCGGAAGTCCGGATGATGTATAACGGCGAACTCAAAGGGGTTTTCATGTTCGTACCTGGATTAATGGCTATGTTGCTGACCCTGATATCTGCCCTGATGACTTCGCTGGCCATCACCAAAGAAAAGGAGTTGGGGACCATGGAACTCTTGCTGGTCTCACCGCTAAGACCGGGCCAGATCATCATCGGTAAGGTTTTTCCTTACGTTTTCCTGGCCTTCATCGATGCCATCATCATTATCATCATTGGAAATACGGTTTTCGGGGTCCCGGTCCGCGGAAGTGTTTTTCTATTATTAGCTGAAAGTCTTTTGTACATCTGCATGGCGCTTTCGTTGGGGATCCTCATTTCGAGCATAACGAGCAGCCAGCAGATTGCCATGATGATATCCCTGGTTGCCCTTATGCTTCCAACCATTCTCCTGAGCGGATTTATTTTCCCGATCGAAAACATGCCATGGATTTTACAGGTTCTCTGTTACATGATGCCGCCAAAATATTTCATTTCGATCATTAAAAGTATCATGCTCCAGGGGAATAGTTTGGTTTTTGTGTGGAAGGAGACCCTTGTCGTGATTGGGTTCACTACTGTTTTCCTGGTGATGAGCGTTAAAAAATTCAATGTCCGGTTAGCCTGATGCGTACGATCCTATATATCATACAGAAAGAGTTCCTGCAGGTTTTCAGGAACAGGGCCATGCTCCCTATTATTTTCATACTTCCCATTGTGCAACTTATCATTTTGGTGAATGCTGCCACCTTTGAGATGAAACATATCCGTTTGTCGGTCGTTGATCTCGATCTTTCCTCTACTTCACGGGGATTGATCAGCAAGTTTGAGGGATCGCCATTCTATCAGATCAAACAATTTTCGTTTTCATACCATGAAGCTGAAAATCAGATGCAACATGGAAAAGTAGATATGATCCTGAACATTCCAAGGGGATTTGAAAAAAAACTGCTCATAGAAAACTGCGTCAAAGTTCAGTTCATAGTAAATGCCATCAACGGAGCTTCAGCAGGATTATGCAATGCTTATGCCACCATGATCCTGATGGATTATAACCGGCAGATTATCGCTGAAAACAAAACTATTTCCGCTATGGTCCTTCCACAAAATATCCTTACAGACTATAGCTATTGGTATAATCCCAAGCTCAACTACAAAACCTATATGGTCCCTGGTATCCTGGTGCTTCTGGTGACCATCATCGGATTGCTGCTGTCGGGGATGAATATCGTGCGTGAAAAAGAGATCGGCACCATTGAACAGATCAATGTAACCCCCATCAATAAGATCCAGTTTATTGCGGGGAAGCTCACCCCCTTCTGGATTATTGCCATATTCGAATTGGCTTTCGGCTTATCACTTGGGAAGTTGATCTTCAACATCCCTATGGAGGGAAACCTTTGGCTCATTTTTATTTCGGCGGCCGTTTATCTTTTTGTAATTTTGTCGTTCGGCTTACTTATTTCAACGGTAACGAATACCCAGCAGCAAGCCATGCTTGTTTCGTTCTTTTTTATGGTGGTTTTTATTCTGATGAGTGGATTGTTTACCTCCATTGAGAGCATGCCACAATGGGCACAAACATTGGATAAACTGAATCCGCTGATGTATTTCATCCGGATCATGAGGATGGTGTTATTGAAAGGATCCGGGTTTAATGATATCAGCCGCCATTTCTGGGCTTTGGTGATTTATGCCGCGGGCATTCTCACCTTGGCTGTTTGGAGATACCGAAAAGTTGCATAATTCCATAAGTTGAACGCAAAAACAAAGAAAAGCGTCATTTTTCGGACCTTGTTTTGGGGGGTGATCATTATTGCCATTGCCGGTTGGCTTACCCGTAGCCTTTTTCATTATGAAGAAGAGCAAAAAGATGCGATCCGGAGGATCAGGGAAAGGGGTTACCTGATCGCCCTGACCGATCAGAATACCTTAAACTATTTTGTTTACCGCGGGGAACCGATGGGCTACCAGCTAATGCTGCTCGAAGCATTTTCAAAATATCTGGGGGTACCACTCAAGATTATTTCAAGCAATAAAGTTTCCACACTGGAATATTACCTGAGGAACAATGCCGCGGATCTGATCGCTTTGAATCTCCCGGTAACTTTTGATGGTAAAAAACGGGTACAGTTTTCAAATCCATTCGGTGAAACCCGTCTGGTCCTGGTCCAGCGGTCTTTACAGGGCAGAAATAAGGATGGCGCCTCTTTCGTTAAATCGATCAAAGAATTTCCAAAAGACACATTATTTGTCCGTGAGAATCCTTATTTATCCTCTTTCTACCATTTGATCTATCGTCAATCGGGGAGAAAAGCCATATTAAAAGAAATTCCGGAGATAAGCCAGGAGGATCTGATCCTTAAAGTATCGAAAGGGGAGATCCGTTATGCGCTTTGTCAGGAAAATGTAGCCCGCGTTTATAAACGATATTACCGGAATATAGATGTTTCGGTAGTTGCCTATCCTCATTTTAAATACAGTTGGGGTGTTACCCATGCCTCTGATACGTTGCTGACCGAGATCAACAAATGGCTGGGAGCCTATAAATCCTCCGGGGAATTGAAAAAGAATTATCTTGAATATTTTGACAATCAGCGGGTTGTTAATTCTATGCAAAGTGATTATTTCTCGGTGAGCGGATGTTGCCTTTCTCCTTATGATGATATTTTCCGGGAGCAAAGCAAGCTTGTTTACTGGGATTGGCGGTTGATAGCTTCGCTGGTATATGAAGAATCAAATTTCCGGCAGGGGCAGATTTCAACGCACAATGCCATTGGATTAATGCAACTGATCCCTGAAACTGCCGCCAAATTTGGTATTGACAGTATGTCAACACCCGCCCGTCAGATTTCCGGCGGGATCAAATATCTCCGTTATTTAGACGCTCAGCTCCCCGAAGAGATTTCCGATCCCTGTGAACGGGTGTATTTTGTTTTGGCCGCTTATAACGTTGGGATCGGGCGTGTACTGGCAGCCCGCGAAAAAGCCGAACAATTCGGAAAAGACAAAAACAAGTGGAACCGGCATGTAGACTATTACCTTCTGCGACGTTCAAAAAAAGATCCTCAGATGAAACCCGATAGCGCCAGCACCTATCCTATTGATTATAAGACAGAAGGATTTGTTGATAACATCATTACCCGTTATTATCATTACCGGAACCTGATCCGGTAGGCTGTTTTTCGTGATCCTGGAGAAAAAAGCCGCAGATTTCCCGGATAGATTCTTCTACCGGCCGGAATTTAAAATTGAGTGTCTGGCATAATTTCTCATGGGTATAGGTGTATTTCTGTGTGGTGGTTATTGCCATTTCCCTGGTAACTTCAGGTTTTGAACCGGTCAGGAAAGCCCGGATGGTTTCCACACGCCAGGCAAGGGAGGTGAGCGCCATGGGAACATTGACAGAAGGAGCCGGTTTATGAAGATATTTGGCGATCATTGTAAAAAAATCTTTATAGGATACATTTTCAGAGGAACAAATAAACCGTTGACCAAAAATGTTGTTATCCATCAAACCGGTCATGGCTTTCACTATATCCCTGACATCCACGTAACCATTGACGCCCTGGGTATAGTATTTTAATCCTTCCCATACCAGACGAAAAAGGCCTGAGTTATCGTTCCAGAAACCCGGTCCGAGAATGACGGAAGGATTTATGATCACCGCCTTCAATCCTTCTTCCATACCTCTCCAGACCTCCCGTTCAGCGCCATATTTACTGATGCTGTAAACAGAATTTTTCCGGGAGGTTACCCAATAAGTTTCTTCGCTTGTAAGTCCATTATTTTCAGCTCTTCCCATGGTCGCAACCGAGCTGACATAGCAAAATTTCTCAACTTTGTGGTCGATGGCCTGGTTCACAAGATTGGCCGTCCCCTCAATGTTGACCTTCAGCATGGCCTTGTGATCTTTGGGATAAAAAGATACCACAGCGCCGGCATGATAGATTTCGGTTATTCCTTCCAGGGCATCCTCCATGGCTCCAAAATCCAGAAGGTCAGCTTCAACCCATTGAATTTCAGAAGCCAGATCACGGGCATCCGGAATATAATAGGAAAATATCTTTGCAACCATGTTTGTGTCGCTGTTTTTACGTTTGATGGCACGTACGGGTTTACCTGATTGAACGAGGTCGAATAGTAAATGGGAGCCAAGAAGGCCTGTTCCGCCTGTAACAAGGATCATGGGTTATGATTTACCTGTAAAGATAAAGAAAATGGAGAAATGGTCACTATTTTTCCTTTGTCATCACGTTAAACCGGCAGGTCAGGGTTTCTCCGTTTTGATCTACCAGGGTCAGCCGGTGAGCCCCCGGTCCTGGCGAAATAGCCATTTGATGGATTTCGGTGGTAGTTCCCAGAAATTTTTCATCCAGATGCCAGTAAACCATGCACTTAGTATTCCGGTGTGCTACCTTGATAATGGCGTAACCTGGTTTCCCATCGAGATCAACCGGGATATAAATCCGGCTGTTGTTTTTTGGGTAAATGATTTCCATGTTTTTTCTATCTGATCCTGTTTCGCAATCAGATCTGAAAGGAGGCAATGGTTTATAAAAGGGATTTTTATTCCGGAAATACCATTCCTGTACCGGAGGCAATACAAACCATGCTACATGCTGCATGTTTTCCGGGGATTCACAACCGGAATGAACCTGCCACTGGCCTGTCTTATCCAGATGGACCATCTGATGGAATGGGCACGAAGCTGTCTTCATTCCGCTTTTGGGTATCCATAAGGTATCGGTGATTTCACAGATGGAGGATGCACGGTATCCGCTGTATCCGCAAACAGGCGTCATTACCATGGCTTCTATGGGCATCCTGAACCAGGTAGTCGAGGGCAATGTTTTAAAAATATCGAACAGGATAGGGGCTGCCATACCTATGCCGGTAAGTCCTGGCCGACCTTCTCCTGAAGCATTGCCAACCCATACTGCAACAACATATTCGGGAGTAATTCCGATGGACCAGGCATCACGGTTTCCGAAACTGGTTCCGGTTTTCCAGGCTATCTTATGTGAAGAAGAGAAAGTCTGCCATTGCTGCTCTTCATCCGGACGGGCCACTTCGACCATGGCTTCGAAAGTCAGCCAGATGGATCCGGCATCGAACCAGGAATTACGGTCGCGCAAGGAGATCGATTTTGCATTCTTTTTCCCGGTCAGTATTGGCGGATGAAAATCAGTTCTTGAATACCCGTTCCCGTTACCCGAAAAATGGTCCAACGTCCTGGCCATAGAAGCGTACATTCCTGCCAGATCCCAAAGTGTACCTTCGGCTCCGCCTAAAATCAGCGACAACCCGTAATGATCGGCCGGTTTAGTCAGGGTTGTCATCCCAATTTTCCGGAGCAGGGAATAAAACCGCGCATATCCATAAGTTTGCAGCATTTTTACGGCGGGAATATTCAGTGAACGGGAAAGGGCCCGTTTTGCAGGGACAGCGCCATCGTATGTAAGATTATAATTTTCGGGGATGAACCCCCCAATTTGCATGGGAATATCAGGAACAAGGGTGTTTGGCAACAGCAGTCCATCGGTTAACATCGCGGCATAAAGAAAGGGCTTCAATATGCTGCCTGTACTTCGAGGAGAAGCAATGATATCGACGCTGTTCCCATGCTCCTGTGAATTATTGGTTAGGATGTTCCCACAATAAGACAATACTGCCCCCGAATTGACATCCATCACCAGCGCGGCAACATTGTGTATTTCGTTGGCCGAAAGGTTGGTGTAGTGAATATTCAGGATGGTATTAACCCTTTCCTGAAGGGTAGCGTCCAGGGTGGTTACGATCTTTGTTCCCTGGAATCCTTCGCGGATCATCCGATCCAGTAAGTGCGGGGCTGATTGTGGCAACGGGAATGGTTTTTCGGGGAGTTTTTCACTTTTTGCCAGTATCCACGTATTTTTATCAATCACATTCCTTTCCTGTAAAAGATCTAATAAGTGGTTGCGCTTAACTAACAACTGCTGTGGGTTTTTACCGGGATAGATCATACCCGGACTGTTTGGTAACACAGCCAGGGTAGCTGCTTCAGCCCATGATAATTGGCTGGCGGGAACCCCGAAATAACGCCAGGCCGCTGCTTCCAGACCTACTACATTTCCCCCGAAAGGAGCATGCGAGGCATATAACCTTAAAATATGAGCTTTACTGTTTCCTAGTTCCAAACGGAAGGCCAATAATATTTCCCGGATCTTTTCCAGGTAAGTCCGGGCTTTGTTTTTCCGCGATAACCTGATCACCTGCATGGTAATGGTGCTTCCTCCGCTTATGATCCGGCGCTGCCTGATGTTCAGTAAAGCAGCCCTGACAAGCGCTACGGGATTAAACCCGGGATGATACCTAAAATAGCGGTCTTCATAATGGATAATGGCAATCTTGAATTTCTCGGGGACCTCATCTATCTCCGGGAACCGCCATTGCTGATCAGCAGCCAACCTGGCGCCTAAAAGCTGACCGTTACAATCTGATAAAACAGTAGAAGCAGGATCATCAAACAGGGGCCTTGGTAACCATCGCCAGTAAAAGAATACCAGTAAAATAAAGAGGACTGTCATCAGGTAAAGCCAGCGCTTCCTCTGTGGGGACAGTTTTTCTTTCCATCGACGGATAAACCCCGGCAACCAGATCATTTTCCCGCGGATATCACCTCAACCCATCCTCCCGGAATACGGGCATTGACGGAATTATCGTACATCGCTTCACAGGAAACTGCCGGTAAATAAAACTTTCCGGTATAGGCAGCCATCAACATTACCTTGAATGTCTTTGACCGGGAAGCATTCAGGTCAAAATGAGTATAAACCTTGTCGTCACGTATATCCTGGTAATTGAAAGCCAACGCCTCTGTTTTTGTCTGGGCAAGGTCGCTGGTCCGGGCATTGATGATCTCCCATCCGGAAGGAAAAACCTGTGTCAGCGCCAATTGCTGGTAATTTCCCCTTAATCCGGGATTAGAGACGGTCACCTCTGCAATAAAATGGGTTCCCTGCGATAGTTTCCATGGTTGCAGGGCCTCACCCCTGACAGATTTATAAACCACTTTCATTGTCAGGTCATGAGCCGCAACTTTGGGCGCTTCAAATCCGGGAATTCCGGTGACAATCACCCGTGCATACAAGATGTTTTTCCCTTTGTTTGTAACCTGGACAACACCTTTTTTCCCTGGCTGAACCTCAACAGGGTTTACAGAAACCGGATCTTTTGTATTGATTTCTACGGCCGGCCCTGAATTCAGTTTGAAGGAAGCCAGGATTCCGTTACCTGAAGTTTTTCCTGAAAATTCTGCCATAGCCATCAAGGCAAAAGCGGTTGACTGAGTGCTGTACCAGGTTTCGCTGCCCAGGGCAGTGGCAATCTCTTTGGCCAATGGCGCTGCTTTCGTTTTCATGTTCATTTTGCACAATGTGTTAACGATCATGGCTTTATCGCGCAGATCAGAGCCAAAAGTACCGGATAATTCCCGGTAGGGTTTAATATCCTTCGAAGCGCGATTAATCAATTGCAGGGCGATTTCATTTTTACCGGCGACCTGGTATGCGGCAGCCAATTGCCAACGAGCCGCGGGTGAAAGATCCCTGTATTCAAGCAACCGGTTCATTGAGCCCAGTTCAGGGGCCCTTGCAAGCGCCAGGGTATATAACCTGTATGCCTGTACCAGATCATCATTGAAATAATCGGCATTGACATTCCAGGAAACCGCTTTTTGCCGTTGGAACTCTTTCCATCCGGTCAAAAAAGTAACCGGTAAGGCATATCCTTTGCGTTCAGCCTCAAGCATGAAATGGCCGGCATAGTTGGTAGCCCAGTCATCGGCATAGGTCCCTCCAGGCCAATATGACATTCCACCGTTGGCTAATTGGAAAGATTTCATTCGTTGGATTGCCGTCCGGATGTTTTGCCCTGTTTCTTTCATTCTTTTTTCTGAAAGACTTATTATATCCGATAGATATAATTGTGGGAACACGGCTGACACGGTCTGTTCCAAACAACCATATGGGTATTTTATCAGAAATTCAAGCCTTGAATCAAGGTTGAATGGAGGTATGGACGAAATTTCCAGGGTACCGGAATTGGTTCCTGCAATTCCTTCAGCGGTGCAGAAGGCATTCCAGGTTCCACCGGGAGGAATGACTTTTTGCTGTACATTGATAATCCTTTGGTTGGGATTTCGGATCTCTATTTCAATTTCATGATCAGCGCTTACACTGCCGCTATAGGCGACGATTCTTACCTTACCAATCCCGGTAGCTTGTTTTACATTCAGATCGAACGTTACCAACTGATCTCCTGTTTCAACGAAGGTAATTTGTTGTTTGCTGTTGCCGGCAATGCTGAACATGGAATTGACTTCGATTTCAACCTTTACATTTTTTATGGTCCGGTCCAGGGCAAATACACTGACCGGAAGTTTCAGGTTTTCACCGGGCCCGGCAACCCTCGGTAATGTTCCCAATACCATTAGTGGTTTTTTCACTTTTACGGTTTTTTCATCTGTCCCATAGGCGCCATTTTTACCGGCAACCACCATTACCCGAACAGACCCGATATACTGTGGCATGATAAACGAATGGGTACGGTTCTCTCCTTTTTTCAATTCAAACGGACCCAGAAACTTCACCATGGGGACAAAACGATTGGCTTTCAAGGTTCCTTTAACCGCCCCTTCCTGGTCGCCACCGATGCTCAGGATCCGCTGAAGCTCCCCGCTGTAAGCGCCAATTACCTGATCATACAGGTCCCAGGTTTTAACGCCCAATGCTTCCCGCGCATAAAATACGTTCCAGGGATCAGGTGTTTTGAAGCGGGTGAGATCAAGCAAACCGTCGTCCACTACAGCCAGCGTATAGGCCATGGGTTTCCCGTTGCGTTCTTTTACCGTGATAGTGGCTTTTTTCCCGGGCGCCAGTTCTTTCTGAACCGATACCAGCGGGTTAAGATGCGTTCCCGGATTCTCGACCGGGACGGCGACAATACCATACAGACGGACAGGCAGGTCGTTTTTGGTCTGGGCATGAGGCTGGATCAGGGTAACGAACACGTAACAGTTGGGGGCCATCGCTTCGGTGGCGTCAAGGGTGATGCCTGTCGTTCCTTTTGAAGTTGGCGCCCAGAAAGATTTCAACACTTTTGACCCGTTCTCTATCGTGATCAAAGCCCTGCCATCAGGAGCGGAAGGAAGGGTCAGTTTGATCTTATCCCCTACCTTGTATCCCGCTTTATCCGTAGTTAATGTCAACATGGCTGCTGCCTGTTTTTCTCCGCCCGGCATCCGGAAATATCCGGGCCAGTCCACATAAACCACCTTCCCGGCTGTGTGTCCCGATGATTTATCCGTTACTTTGATCAGATATCTTCCCCAGTCATCATAACTGACCTCAAAAGGATAGGTTGCTTTTCCGTTGACTGTTCTCAGGACAGCTGAATCGACCGGTTTCAGGTAAGCAGTAGAAATAAAATCCGCAGAACCCTCTTCCGAATCATCCCACCACCAACGCCAATCCAGCTTATATACTTCAACTCTCAAAGTATTGCCGGGGATCAGTTTCCCCCGTGCATCAACATTGACCAGGCTGACCGGATAGGTTTGATCTGTGCTCAATACCCGGTCAGTTCCCAATTGTTGAGGAATATTTATTCCGGCATAGGATGTATATGGATAGAAAGGAAGAGTAAACCGATCGATGCTGAAATCGCCGCCGTCTTCAAAGACCATGGTCTCAAAACTGGCTTTCAGCGCTCCAGGGGCGATATGCGTGACATGAATTTTAGGGGTGATCAGGGCCCGTCCGGATGCATCAAGCCGCCCATCGAAAACCGTGATGTTTTCTGCAGCAAAACCAGCGGTGGGATTATCAAATACATAGCCGGAAAAAGTATTAAAAGCCGTTACCGATTTGGTCAGGGTCATCGACACCTTTGCTTTCAGGTTATGTGCCGTGGCGCCTGTAAGCCAGGAAGCTTCCAGCAGGGCAGCCGGAATATTGTTTTTTATCAGCCGGTCAGTTTTAAAATCAAAACTGATCTTTAACCGATTGGGCTTAACAGTTTCTATCTTGAGTGTTTTCTGAAATTCCGCACCCCCTACTTCGACTTTGGCAAGCCAGTTCCCTGTTGGGGCGTCCGGAGATGTACAAGTACTGAAATTGTAAAATCCACCCGTCGAAGAGGTCCTGACAATCCGGTTCATTAGCTGACCCGAAGGAGTGATCAGGGAAAAACTAACCGGATGGTGTTCCGGGAGTTGTTTTGCTTTATCTTCCAGAATAAATGTCAGGAACAAGGAATCTCCGGGCCGCCACACACCCCGTTCGCCATACAGATACCCCTTGATCCCTTTCTGCACCGGTTCTCCACTCACATCAAACATGCTAAGTGACAATGCGGCGCCATCTGTCAATTTCAAATATCCCGTTTGTTTACCGGTCTTCGCAACAAGAATAAAAGGTTTTTTCTTTAAAGGAAGACTGATCATACCTTCGTTGTCGGTAGTCAATTTACCCAGGCCCTGAAGCTGAAAGTTGAAAAATTCCACCGATACACCCAATAAAGGTTTCGAGCTTACAATGTCGGTTACATATACCCGGTACTCTCCATCATTACCTGATTTCGCAATGATCCCCAGATCGGAGGCCAATACGTTGCGGTTAATGGTTTTATTGAAATAATAGGACGCTTTGCAAGGGTTATCTCTTTCTTCCCACTTATAATTGCGCCACCCTCCATTGTTGAAATCATCATCATAATAATTGCTGTAATAACCCCAGTCCTTATCACTTTCCTTTTCGGGGTCTTCGAAAGCGCTCATCTCGCTTTCCTGTCTTTGAAGCGAGTCGTTTATTGTACAGGGCCACATGGAATATTCCTTTTTAAATCCGAGGATCACTGAATAAATGGCGCCGGGTCCCGTTTTCATCAGGGTTGAAAGGTCGATTGAAAACCGGTTCCACTTTCCATAATCGGTCACTCCTTTCAAAGGCATGGTCTTTTTTAAAACGATCCTGCCAACCCTTGCCAGTTCAGAATTTCCGCTCAGCTCATTAACCTGGAGAAACTGAAGGATATTTTTCTCAAATATCCTGACTACCTTAATATCCACGGCGTTCAGATTGACCGCTTCAAAAGGGAGCAACATGCCATTGGAACTGGGAAGGATCACGCCATCGCCGATAAATCTGACGCCTGGCCGGGTGTTTTCCAATTGAACATCTTCGAAGACTCGTTTTCCCAATTCCTTTTGCTGAATATTCCGGATAGCCGGCTCCAGGGATACCCTTACTTTTTTATCCTGGGCTTCAGGGAGATATATCCATAGGAGGTTATCATCGATGGCATATTTTAGATCCTGGTATTTTCCTACGCGAAAGAGCCCATCAAGATTCTGGTCGGATTTTAGCGGGTCGGAAAACTGTATCATAATGCAGGGTTGCTCAGCAGGAAAACTCCGTATGCTGATCATTTTAAAATCGCCCAGGGAAGGAATTCCGATCTTCAGGGCCCCTTCGCTTTTCGAATCAATGGAAGCCCCATCATATTCCAACTTTACTTCGCCAGGCGATCCGGTTCTCCGGATGGAATCAACCTGAAAAATATGGGAACGGTTCTTTTTATCATGCGACCATATAATGGGGAGATCCCGTCCATCCTGCCTGGCTTTCAGTATATTCTCCACTGGTTGGTCATCGGCGACATCGGAAGTCAGCAAGGTCCCTGTCAGATATTCCCGCGAAAGGTCTGAGTGGGAAACAGCTTTGTGATTATCCACCGTCACCGTAACTTCCTGCTTCATGGTCTGCACCTGAAAAACCATTGTTTTCAGTGAGTCCGGAACCGCGATCAGTTTCGAAAGTTGAAATTCTATTGTATATACCTGGTCCTGAGGTAAAGGTTTATCCGGATGAAATTCAAGGGTCCGGCTGTCGGTCCAGTAAGTTTTCCCCTGGATGGAAGGTTTAAAATGAAAATAATTTTCTGATACCGGCATATTAAAAGTAACCGTATCGGCAAAATCATCGGCCAGTCTTACCTTGATGACCGACCGGGTTGAGATCATCCCCGAGGTGAATGCCTGGATATATTCCCGGAATGCCGGGTTGACACGCAAGATGGGGGCCTGCTTCCGGCAACCGGCACTCAGAAAAAATATCATCCCGGCCATCATGGCCAGCAGACAAATAATATGGTTGAAATAGGATCTTCTCATGGCTTCCCTTTTATTTCTAACAATATTATAAAATATTCATGGACTTTCTCAATGGGCCGCAATGAAAAAGCATCATGGAATTTCTATACCTTGATTTTTTCATTTACGCGGGGTAGCCTATAGTTGTGTATCTTTGTTTTATTAAACTTTAAATCAATTTAATCATGGAAACAACAGCAAAAACAAAATGGGTCATCGATCCCATGCATACCGATATTAAATTTAAAGTCAAACATCTGGTGATCTCAACAGTTACAGGTGGTTTCGATACCTTCGAGGGTTCAGCCCTGACCGATGGGGATAATTTTACCAACGCGCAGGTTGAATTTTCGGCCGATGTCAACAGCATTAATACAAACCAGGCCGATCGCGATAAGCACCTGAAGTCACCTGATTTTTTCGACGCTGCCAACCATCCCAGGCTGACTTTCCGGTCAACTTCTTTCAAAAACACAGGAGGCTCTGATTATATTATGACCGGCCATCTTACCATTCGCGGTATTACAAAACCGGTTGAACTGAAGATTGATTTCGGCGGAATTGCCAAAGATCCGTATGGCAACATCAAAGCCGGATTTGAACTGACCGGAAAGATCAACCGGAAAGAATTCGGCCTTGTCTGGAATGCATTGACTGAAGCCGGGGGTATGGTCGTGGCCGATGAAGTAAAATTGCAAATAAATATAGAACTTGCCAGATCATAAAACCATGAAAACGATATTCCAAAAACCGCGTGACACGGTCGCGCCAGGTTGTTAAAATTGTGTTAATCTCGAGGGATTAATTTTGATTATTGCAGGGTAATCAGCACCTTTGCAGATAAATTAATCCCATTTTCATGAAAAATATTTCCTTTTTTACTTTTGTCATCCTGCTTTTTTTGATTTCGGCCTGTAACCAGGGCAATGATAAATCATCCGGTATCAAAGCCGACACCGCACGCGTTGCCGTGTTAACGTTTGAACGGCAGGCTGATACCCTCGTGAATAAAGCGGTGATCATTGAAGGCACGGTGCTGCATACCTGCAAGCATGGCGGCAAACGTATGTTCATTGTTGATGGTACGGATAGCATCAGGGTGGAAATTACTGCCGGTGAAAAAATCACCAAATTCGATGAATCCCTTATCGGTAGCAGGGTTAAAGTTTATGGAACGCTTAAGGAAGAGCGGATCGATGCCAAATATCTGAACGAATGGGAAGCTGAGGTAAAAAAACCGGCAGAAAATCATGATGCCGGCGTTCATTCAGGAGCCAAAGGCCATGAAGACCAGGGTGTCCAGGACAAACTGGATCAGATCAACGCCCTCCGTGCCGACCTGAAAAACAGCGGGAAAGATCATCTCTCTTTCTATTCCATAGAGGCCATGAATTTCTCTGTCATTAAATAATCATGCAAATCAAGACTTTACGGCGTTGGAATAATGCCCTGCACCGGGATATCGGCTATCTGTGCTTTGGGATGACCCTGATCTATGCCATTTCGGGTATTGTTTTAAACCACTTTAAATCCGGCGACTTTCTTCATCCTGATTACAGTAAATCTTTCCGCGAATATACTGTTCCTCTCCCAAAAGCAGGCAACGCTGACCAGACCTATGTGTTTTCAGTTCTGGATAAGCTTCACGAACGGGATCATTATAAAAGTTATATTACCGGCGAAGGATATGTCCAGATTTTTCTCACAAACGGATCTGTCTATGTTGATCTGACCAATGGCCAGGCACAATTGGAAACAAAAACGACCCGTTATGTGATCAAGGAGTTTAACATGCTTCACTATAATAACCTGAAAAAGTTCTATACCTGGTTTTCAGACCTTTTTGCCGCGGGACTGATCACCCTTGCCATCACCGGATTGTTCATACTGAGAGGAAAAAATGGTATTATCGGACGAGGGGCCTGGTTAACCGCCATTGGCATTATCATTCCAGCATTGTTCCTGATTTTTTATATGTAGGATTGAAAAATATCAATCCTTAGTTTTCAACACAGTCTTTCAATTCAGGCAGAGTTTGTGATCTTTGCATGATAACCATGGATCCAAAAGGTTATTGATGACCCATAAACAACAGAGAAGCTGTCATGAAAAAAGTTATCGGTTTTTTATCCGCGATGTTTCTGCTCACTGGGGTTACAGCGCAGGATGCAAATAAAGATCAAACCCTCACAGGGTTTGTAAATCCTTTCATCGGTACACGCGAGATGGGCCATACTTTCCCAGGAGCCTGTGTGCCTTTTGGTTTTGTTCAACTAAGCCCTGATACGGATACGATACCTTACGAAAAGGAGGGCAAATACAATCCTGATGTTTATCGTTATTGTGCCGGTTATCAATATCTTGATAAAACTATTGTGGGATTCAGCCATACTCATTTTAATGGCACCGGTCATTCCGACCTGGGGGATTTTTTACTGATGCCGACTGTCGGGAAGCTGCAACTCAACCCGGGAACGGCTCAGCATCCTGAAACCGGCTACCGTTCAGGCTTTCGGAAAGAGACAGAGCAGGCGTCACCAGGGTATTACCGGGTTCATCTGGACGATCCTGACGTGGAAGCCGAATTAACCACTACTCCAAGGGTTGGATTCCACCAGTATACTTTTCCGAAAAGCGACAGCGCGCATATTATCCTCGATATGGTCCATGGGATCTATAATTATGACGGGAAAACGCTCTGGGCTTATGTAAAAGTAGTAAACGACACCCTGGTCACCGGGTATCGCATTACCAGCGGATGGGCGCGGAACCGGTATATTTATTTCGCGATGGTCTTCTCAAAACCCATAACATCTTTTGGTTACCGAAACGATGATAAACCGGTTTATCGCGGTTTCTGGCGCAAATTCAATACCAATGATAATTTCCCCGAGATGGCCGGAAAGAAAATACGGGCTCATTTTGATTTTATGACCGGAGAAGGGGAAAAAATCAAAGTAAAAATGGGACTTTCAGCAGTTAGTATGGAAGGAGCCCTGAAAAACCTGGAACAGGAAATTCCTCATTTTGATTTCGAAAGAATCCGTGACGAGGCTTGTAAAAGCTGGGAAAAAGAGCTTGGCCGCGTTTCTGTCGAATCCTCCCTGGACCGGAAAATCAATTTTTATACTGCTTTGTACCATGCCCTGCAATCTCCTGTTATTTATATGGATGTGGATGGGCGATACCGCGGGATTGACCAGGAAATCCATCAGGCCGAAGGATTCACCAACTATACCACTTTTTCGTTGTGGGACACATATCGCGCGCTTCACCCCTTGCTGACCCTGCTATATCCCCAACGGACTGCCGATATGGTCAGTTCCATGATGGCCCATTTCGACCAGAGCGCTGAAAAAATGCTTCCCGTTTGGTCTCACCATGGGAATGAAAACTGGTGCATGATCGGGTACCACAGCGTGGCTGTTATTGCCGATGCCTGGATCAAGGGGATCAGGGGATTTGATGCAGGAAAAGCGTTCCGCGCCTGTGTTACAACGGCAAATAATCCATATTATGATGGCATTAAAGATTATATAAAACTGGGCTATGTCCCTGAGGATAAACCGGGAAATTCAGCCTCTATGACCCTGGAATATGCTTATGATGATTTTACCATTGCACAATTTGCAAAAGCGCTCAATAATTCTGATGAAATACCGGGAATTGATAAAATGGCTGCCCTGGAACAAATCCCTGTGTTTGAATCGCGTGCAACGAATTACCAGCATCTCTTTGACAAATTGACTGGCTTTATCCGTGCAAAAAGATCCGATGGCTCCTGGAAATCGCCCTTTGACCCCCTGAGTACCCTGGGTCAGGGATTCATTGAGGGAAATTCCTGGAATTATTCGTTTTTTGTTCCTCAGGATATTCCCGGCCTGATAGCCCTGATGGGAGGAGATAAACCTTTTATCCGGCGGCTCGATTCATTGTTTGCCATGCATCTTGAAGATAAATATTTTGCGGAAACTGAAGATGTTACACGGGCAGGACTGATCGGAAATTATGTCCATGGCAACGAACCCAGCCATCATGTGGCTTACCTGTACAACTGGACCAGCCAGCCCTGGAAAACACAGGAACGGATCAGGCAGGTCGTAAACACCATGTACCGGAATGAACCGGATGGCCTTTGCGGGAATGACGACTGTGGCCAAATGAGCGCCTGGTATGTTTTCAGTGTGCTGGGTTTTTACCCGGTTTGTCCCGGGGTACCACAATATGCAATAGGCGCTCCCGGCGTCGATAAAGCCGTTATTGCCCTTCCAAATGATAAAACCCTGACTATTACTACCCGGAATCTCAGTGATAAGAACCTATACATCCAGTCTGTCTATCTGAACGGAATAAAATCCGAAAAGCTTTCCCTTGATCATTCAGCCATCATGGAAGGAGGAACTTTAACTTTTGTGATGGGGCCCAAACCATCCTTAAAATGGAGCACCCTGAAATAAACTGAAAATATATGCCCGAAAACTTGACTTTGGCATTCGATATTTAGTATTATTGCAAAATTATTTTGATATCATACTAATATTAAATTAATCAGATTATGGAAAAGGAAAAAGTGACTTCGGCATCGTCAGGATATATCTGTATTGTTGTATTCCTGATCTTTTTAGCCCTGGGGACCTGCGGGCTGGTATTTTTAAATCAATCTGTGTGGGCAATTATCGCTTCGCTGGTCATGATTGTTTTGGCTGTTTTCACAGCTATTGGCCTGATCGTGATCAACCCCAACGAATCAGCGGTATTGGTCCTGTTTGGCGATTACAAAGGGACCTTGAAGGATAATGGATTTTTTTGGGTCAATCCTTTTTATGTGAGGAAGAAAATCTCGCTCCGGGCCCGCAATCTCAACCGTGAACCGATAAAAGTGAACGATAAGTTAGGCAATCCCATCATGATCGGGATTGTGTTGGTCTGGAAGGTGGAAAACACCTATAAAGCGGCATTTGAAGTGGATGATTTTACCCATTTTGTCGATGTACAGAGCGAGGCTGCTACCAGGAAGTTAGCCGGTCATTATGCCTATGATAATTTTGATGACGAGCAAAAAGATGTCACCTTGCGTGCCGGAGGTGAAGAAGTCCACCAGGCTTTGGAACGGGAGCTCTCGGAACGATTGGCAATGGCTGGTATCAAGGTGCTGGAAGCCCGCATCAGTTATCTGGCTTATGCTTCTGAGATTGCCGGGGCCATGCTGCGGCGTCAGCAGGCTACCGCGGTAGTGGCCGCCCGCACCAAAATCGTCGAGGGCGCTGTGAGTATGGTAGAACTGGCCCTGGACCAACTCAGTAAAAAACATGTAGTGGACCTGGACGAGGATAAAAAAGCCACCATGATCAGTAACCTGATGGTGGTTTTGTGCTCTGACAAGGATACCACTCCTGTTGTAAATACAGGAACCTTGCACCAATAGAATTATGGCTGCCAAAAAGGTTTTTATGTTGCGGTTGGATCCGGCGGTTTATGAAGCGCTTGAGAAGTGGGCTGCGGATGAATTTCGTTCAGTAAATGGCCAGATTGAATGGATCATCGATACCAAGCTCAAAGAGCATAAAAGAACACCAAAGAAAAAACCAGATCAGGAAAATGAACCGGTGACAGGTTGAAAAGAATAATTCTATGATGATTTCCAGAAAAAGAAGAAATGAATCGGACAGACCGGAAATTCGTCCCGAGATGCAACCGGTTGACTGGCTGCTTGAAGCCATAGCCCTAATCGGGTTTCTATCCTTTATTGGCATTGTCCTCTATTATTTTCCCAAGCTTCCGGATATGGTCCCTTCTCATTTTAACGAATGGGGTGCGCCTGACAATTGGGAAAATAAATCATCTGTCTGGAGTTTATTGGGAATAACGGTTTTTATCTATGCCTTGCTTACTTTTATAAACTTTATCCCCCATAGATTCAATTTCCCGGTCAGGATCACTCCCCAAAACGCGCTACGGCAATATACCCTGGCCATGCGGTTGATCCGTTACCTGAAAATTGTCTTAGTATGGATGTTTTTTTATATTGACCTGACTACTATCCGTGTAACTTCAAAATCCGCAGCAGGGTTAGGAACCTGGTTTTTACCGGTTATCATTGTATTGATCCTCCTCCCGCTTATCATTTATTCCCTTCTCGTCTGGAAGAAAAACTAAGGGGATTTCTACCTATCTGATCCCGTTATTTTTTCTAATTTTGTCGAAAATCATCAAGTATGAATTTCATCGAAGAACTGCGCTGGCGTGGAATGATCCACGATATGACCCCGGGGACAGAAGAGCAATTGTCGAAAGAAATAACCGCAGGCTATATTGGCTATGATCCCACCAGCGATTCACTGCATATTGGGAACCTGGCTTCTATCATGATGTTGGTCCATCTGCAACGCGCCGGTCATAAACCTTTCATTTTGGTCGGTGGAGCTACCGGGATGATCGGCGACCCTTCGGGAAAATCGGAAGAGCGTAACCTGCTTGATGAAACCACCTTGCGGCACAATCAGGAAGGTATTAAAAAACAACTCGAAAAATTTCTTGATTTCAGCCATGGCCACAATGCCGCTGAAATGGTGAACAATTTCGACTGGATCAATGAATTCAGCTTTTTGCAATTCCTTCGTGATGTCGGAAAGCACATCACAGTAAATTATATGATGGCCAAAGATTCGGTGAAGAAACGCATGGAGTCGGGTTCCGGCATTTCATTTACTGAATTTAGCTACCAACTGGTTCAGGGTTACGACTTTTGCTGGCTGTTTGAGCACAAAGGCGTTAAACTTCAGATGGGAGGCTCAGATCAGTGGGGGAATATTGTCACCGGTACCGAACTGATCCGCCGGAAGCTGGGGGAAGAAGCTTATGCCCTCACCTGCCCGCTCATTACCAAAGCCGATGGGGGAAAATTCGGAAAATCAGAAGCAGGTAATGTTTGGCTCGATGCAAAAAAGACCTCTCCGTACAAATTTTACCAATTCTGGCTTAATACATCCGATGAAGATGCTGCCGGCTACATTAAAAAATTCACCCTTCTGTCACAGAAAGAAATTGAGGATCTCCAGAGACAACATAATGAATCACCCCATTTGCGGATCCTGCAAAAAGCCCTGGCCCGGGATATTACCATCAGGGTCCATTCTGAAGAAGGTTATCAGGCTGCTGTTGAAGCTTCTGAAATCCTTTTTGGAAAAGGCACGACCGAGACGTTGAAAAAACTCACCGAAGACACGCTGCTGGCGGTGTTTGAAGGAGTTCCACAGCACGAAATGACTTCAAATAAAATTCAGCATTCTTTACCTGTTGTTGATTTCTTAACTGAAAGGACCAAAATCTTTTCTTCGAAAGGAGAAGCCCGCCGTATGCTGAAAGAAGGAGGGGTCCAGATAAACAAACAAAAAGTAGACGAATATTTTATTTTAACTTCCAGCGTCCTTCTTAACGGAAAATATATCCTGGTACAAAAAGGAAAAAAGAATTACTTTTTAATAAAGGTGGTTTGATATCAGAAATGATACCCAAACTGGATCACGTATCGGAATCCGAGGCTGAAAATGTCAAGTTTCCCATCGGACCTGAATGACTTTTTGAAAATATAATCGCTGACAAGCGGATATTTTCCGATAATCTTGTTATAAACTTCTTCGTTGACTTCCCTGAGCTTCTCAAAATCAACCTGGCCGGATATATCAATTCCACCCCCGTAATAACTGACGGAAGGCCCGATAAAAATTAAATCCAGGGTGAAGCGTTTCCAGAAAACAAACTGGTACCCCAATTGAATTCCGAGGTTAAAACAATAAAAATTGCCGTTCAATACACAACCACTGTCAACATTGGTGTGCATGACATCGATCCCATTCTTGAACCTGTAACCATAAAAACTCAGATAGGGGGCCAGGTAAACTCCGTCCGGAGTGGGTCGTTCGTTGCGACTGGCCAGATAAAACCGGTACTCCCCCGATATATTGATCCCCATTTTCTGTCGGCTGGTGATTTCAAGAATTCCGGCAATCGAATCATTGAATAAGCGTGGAAATTCAAGATATCCAAGGGATACTGCAAACGATTGGGTGGGAGTTACGATTCTTTCATAACTAAAGGTTAGATTTTTTTTACTCCACAACAACATGGGAGTGGGATTAATTTTGATGACATTTTTATGAAAGGGTTTCGGAATT
>JALNWE010000016.1 GCA_023231065.1 Bacteroidales bacterium | reverse complement strand
ATCTACATCTACAGCGGGATCAGCGGGAATATAGCGGGTAATGGTGGAATGGGCATACGCGTAATTGGCAAAAACGCTCAACCAGGTCACAGGCTCGATATCCAGATCGAATTCCATCCCGTAAATATCGACGCGGCTGATATTTTGTTTCTGAAAGACCGGGGCTTTTTTATATCCCATATTGACCGAATCGCCGGTGCTTACATAATACATGAAGTCATGGCCAATGGAATAATAAAAGGAGGGAGCCAGGTGAAGTTTTTTAAATAGCGCCAGGTCGGCCCCTGTCTCGTAATTATCGAGGATCTCGGGATTAAGCGCCGGATTTGAAATTTTAAAACCGTTGCTTTTTTTTCCGGTCCGGCAGAGATCATCCAGGTTGGGGGCCCTGAAACCACGGGCGATGGTGATATAGATGCGGTTTTCCGGATTAAAGCGATATTGAACGGAGAATTTAGGATCTGCCTGAAACCAGCTATGCCGGGGAATAAGCGTATCCTGGTAAGGGACCATGTATTCGATGGAATAGGAGGGGTTTTCGATGGTGAATAATCCGTTGTGGAATACCGCGTAATTCAACCTGATACCGATATCAAACTGCAACCGGTTCTGAACAAAACGGAAGGCATCCTGGATGAAAAAGGCATAATTTTCCATCTTCCCTTTATTGGTAATGAGGTCGGTGGCCGTGTAATAGATATCCTGGCCATCCACGCTTCCCTGCTTGAATTCAAGGCCGGTGGTTACCTGCTGGAATTTTCCAGCGACCAGGTCGAGGTCAGCCGTAAAGCCAAGGTCGGACCGCAGCGATTTGACAAGATAAAGGTTGTATTCGGCTTCACTCATGTATTCGTTGACCCGCTGGAAATGTTCGTTCAGGGAATAGGCCATAACATTCCAGGAGTTATTTTTATGATTTCCATGGTATTGTATGGATGCCTGCCAGGTGCCATGTCGTTCATAAGCCCCATCCACTTCGTAGATCTCAATGCCCCGTCCGCGTTTATCGTTGAAGAAACCAGCGCTGGCCTCGACCGAATGCTCATCGTTGAACCGGTACCCGGTTTTTATCCCGATAGACGCTTCCCGCAGGAAAGTGTTGACCGTGAAAGTATCGCCCGGTTCAAGATATTCGGGGATCTCGGCATTATAACCATCGCTTTGCCTGTAAAATCCATTCAGATCATAATAAAATCCCCTGGAAGGCCGGTGGGGACCTAAAATCCCGTTGAGAGCATAACGGAATCCAAGGGTATTGAAAGCGCCATACCCCAGGGTTGCAGATCCGGCAATTGGCTCAGTGGCTTTCCGGGTCCGGATATTGATCACCCCACCCATGGCGCTGCTCCCATATCTTGCGCCACCAGGGCCTTTTGTCACTTCGATCTGTTCCACATTTTCACGGTTTATCAGGTTCCAGTTCACCGAACCTTCATCTGATTTGTTGAGCGGCATATTGTCCACCAGGATCAAGGTCCTGCCCTGATCGTTTCCACTTAAACCACGAAGGGATACCACGGTGTTGTTGGAAAATACACCCATGGTACTGCTCAGATTGACCCCTGAGACATAATCCAGAACAGAGGTGATATTCTGGCCGGGATTGTCAGTGATGGTCTGTGCCGAAATGAGGTCCATCCGGTGAGGCACATCCTGCTCTGTCTGATCAGGTCTTGTCCCGGTTATTTCGACTTCAGCAGCTTCATAGACCGTTTGCTGGAGTGAGAAATTGAGCGTTGCTGTTTGCCCGTCAGTATATTTGATGATTTTTTCTATTGTATTATATCCCAGGTAAGAGGCCCTGATACGGTACTTCCCGGCGCCCTGGATCCTGAGGGTATATCTGCCCAACGAGTCGGTGATGGCCCCCTGGCCTGTTTCTTTGACCAGTACATGGGCGCCTGAAAGAGGTTTCCCATCAAGTGAAGTAGTGACCAAACCGGTTATCTTCCCACCGGCAAAAAGAAAAGAGGAAGGTAACCAAACCATAAAAAGAAGAATTCTGAGATACCTGAACCTGCCCTTCATGGTTTTTTACCGTCCTCTTTCTTTTTTCTTTGAATATTGAGTCCACTCCTGAAAACCACTTTTCACCGTCAAGTTGCTAAGGAGCAATATTTTAAACAATTGAATGTGATATATTTATGTCTTTGCGGATGCGTGAAAAAAGTAATTATTCTATTACAAATTTCTGGGTATAATCTTTATCATTGTCGGCAAACCTTACCCGGAGGAAATAGATCCCTTTTGAAACACCTGACAGGTTGATTTTATTGATCAGGCCTGGTTGTTCATTGGTATAAACGGATTTTCCGCTTGCATCCAAAACATTGATGGATGAAAGGGGCTGTGTGGATTGAACCGAAAACGAACCCCGGTTGGGGCTTGGATATAGGGAGATACGGTTGGTGAAAACCACCTCATCAACTCCCAGTGTACTTTGGGCTGTTACCAAAATATCATCAATCATTGAAACACCTGCCTGGGCAACCGTTCCACCGCTAACATCCGTATTGGAATTCATCAGCCAGCGGAGATAAACTGAGGAAGTTCCCTGTCCGGTGATGGGGACTTCCAGCTTATTGATAACGCCGGTTGTCCAATCATTGCCCAGGGCTATGGTCCCGCCCGTGACATCTACATAGCTGGAACTGCTGAGCCGCCACTGGAGTTTAAAATCACGGGGGCCATCTGTGGAACTTTTTTGTTTTGATGAAACTTTAAAGTTCTTATAATCTGCAGCTTTAAATTTGACAGACCAGAACCTTACTGCGTTTCCGTCCTGCCAGCCCGATGTAGCTGCTGCATAAGTTGTAGCCCCCTCGGTAAATACGATGGAGTTGATGGTTGAATCAGTTGTTGGCGTCTGGATCAATTGAAAGCGGAGGTCATACCCCTTGTTCTGGTCGGTTCCGAGGTCGGCGTTCAGGCTGTCGGGCCCGCTGTTCACGGGGAATGTCCAACCGGTAATGGTGTCCTGTGCCATAAGCGTGGTCATGGAGAGGGCGAGAGCAAAGAAAAGTAAATGTTTTTTCATACACGTTTTTGTTTGATTGTTAATATTAGTCTTGATTTACATTGGTTTATCATTGTTGGATCTTCAACGCGAATTCTATCTTTCCTGCAGGATCATGATCGGCGCTCAGCACTTTGATCAATCCCTTTTTTCCTGAAGCGGTCATGAAAGGGATTATTTTGCCGGCATCGGCCCATTTGAATTTGCGTTTTCCCCATACATCATCGTACGAAACGATCAGCAGGCTGTCGTTGTGGCAGGCATCAAAACTCGAGGCGGGAATGGGATCCCCGTCAACGCTTACATCCCATTTCGTGTAACGGAGGGTGGTCCACTGGGCAAGCTGCGGATAATAGGTTGTGATCCCTCCGCCCAGCTCTCCGGGGGAGGACAATGTCGGGGAAGGGGTGTTGTCGTCGTTGAAATAATAAACGACAATGTCGATCAGGGACTGGTCAAGGGCAGCGGAATCAGCAAAAAAGACTTTCCCGGTGGCAGGGATAAGGAATTGGCCACAGGTAGTATTATTCTGGTACCCCATTACGATCTTACCATAATCCCAAATACCTCCCCAGGTTGAGTTTGGATCCTTTAAAATGGTAATCGCCGTAGTGGCAAAAAGGCGGTTTTTATCCATCACCTGAATTGTCCATCGAACCTGGTCTTCAACGCCCTGATAAAAAGTTTCATTGATGGTGAAACCCGTTGAATTGAGGCCTGAATCCAGAACAACTTTAACAGCGCCATCCGGCATGATCTTTTTAACTACAAAATTTGTGATGTTGGCGTCGGTTGCTGATGCCGTGATACCGAATTTAAGCGGACCGCCAACTGCCACGATGGCCCCATCGGGCGTATAGCCGCTGCCTGTTTTCAGGGAAATAACGGGGGGCTGGGGATCTTTATCTTTTTTACATCCCGGCAAGGTGAACAGGATCGTCAGAATAGCGAGGAGAATAGCGTTGCGAAATGTTTTCATGGGTTATATTGGTTATTATTTATTGTTTTCTGGCAAAGGGTTTCAGGGCATCCGGAAGTTTATCCCAGTTTTGCGTGGGGAGGGGCAGTACCGAGGGTTGGCCGTTCCGTTCCATAATGGCCATTCCCTGATTCTTTGTGAGAAGGAATTTCAAAAAGGCAGTAGCCGCGGCTTTATTGGGGGCATCGCGGAGGATGGTCACACCATAGATCATCGGCTCTCCTTTTACCACCTCTTTCTGACCGGGTCCTTTCCCGTTGATCTCGGTGGAAACTGCAGCATACTGAGTGGCAAAAGCAGGGTCCTTCAGGTTTACTTCATCAGGCAATACCAGGTATTTTAATTTATGCTGGATGGCAACCGACCGGTAGATAAAAATGTAGTCGATACTTTCTGATTCAATGAGGGGTAACAAATCGACCTCTTTGGGCCGCATGTAATTCCTGTCTTTATTCATGATCCGTTGGGCCAGTCCCGGTTTCCTGTAATATTTTTCAGCCAGTTGCAAGGATAAAACCGTACGATATCCACAGGGGTCGGCATTGGGATCGGCCCTGCCAAAAGCCACATCGGGTTTCATCAGGATATCAATCCAGTTCTTATTGTTGATCTCGCTGGCATAACGCGATTTTTCATTATAAACTATGGATAGTTCATTGCTCACAAAGCGGATGTTCCAGTCTGCATATTTCGGGATGAGCATATTATCGATCACGGCATAATCAGCAGAGGCCAAGATATCACAGGGACGGTCCAGGTCGGTGATTTTACGCGCCGAGGCAACACTTCCCGCGGCTTCCATAAAGATCTTTACATCGGGGTATAGTTTATTGAAAGCGCTGGCTACTTCTTTCATCGGCATAGAAAGGCTACCGGCATGGAAAATGATCAGTTCCCCGCTGATTTTCTGTGATTTTTGCTGTGCAAAAACCCCGGAGGCAAAAAGGAGGGGAACAATCAGGCAAATGGTAATCTTTCGCAGTTTCATCTGTTACTAATTTGTTTTTTAATGGTCATATTGAATATCCATAATTAACATTCACGGTTTGCATGAGTTTTGTCCTTATGGATATTTCATTTTTTCAATTCATCAATAAATTTTTTAAAACCTTCAGCGATCTGGTCATCTACCGATTTATGAAAAACGTCAAAGGCGCGAACCAGACGGCGTCCGTCATCGGTAAGGACAGTCTTACCGCCTTCGCTTCCTCCCCTGTAAGTTTCAAGCAAGGGAAAACCGAAGAATTTCTCGATCTTCTGCAGGTTGCCCCAGGTACGGCGGTAAGTATATCCGAGCCCATCACAGGCAGCCTTGAGGGATCCTTTCTCGTCAATGAGCTTCAGCATCTGCCATTTTCCATCACCGAGGATCCCGTTCTCCTTCTCATCCGAAAGCCATAACTTGTAATGCAACCGGATGTGCTCTGATTTTTCGCTGAATTTTGTTTCCATGTGATCCCGGTGGGTTAAATGAAAAACAATATAGATCCTGCCAGTAGGTTTGCTACCCGGAAGAATTGCAAAATTAAAAAAAGGGACGATATGTCACATGATGCATATCCCTTTTTCAGAAAGAATTATAGGAAGTACCTGGAGAATCGGCGACAAAGGACCGTAAAAAAGATGCACGGTAGATGAACCCGTCTCCTTTGAGATGGAGTGTTACAATTGAACCGTCGGGTTGTTTGCATTGAACAGGGGTGGGACTCGCTGTTATGGCTTTATGGATTGTAACCCGTTTGTTTGTCAGCGGTTACCGGTTTTATATATTCCTGAGTTTTTCTGATATAAATCAAGCTATTGCAGTGGCGCTACCACTTCGATGAGTTCGGGTAAATCCATTCCAAGTTTTTTCAGATGTTCTATCTTGGGAACCCCGTTTTTATTCCATCCACGGCGTTCATACACGGCGTCCAGGAGTTGTTCATACCTGTTTTCGCGATAAGCGCGCAGGGCTTTCATTTTTTCCCCGGTGGTTTTACCGGCAGGATCAAATCCAACCTGTTCGAGGAGTTGTTTGTCGTATCTTTCAGCGCGGGATTCATATTCTTCCTTTGTTACAGGACCGCAAGCCCGGTAAGGCTGTGCATCGTGTTTCCGCAAACCGTATCCACGGCGGATGTTAAAGATCCGCTGGAAATTATAGACCCTTTCCGACATGCGGATGATTTCGTCTTTATCAATGTTCGCCCCGGTGACTGCATTGAAGATGGTGACATAGTTGTCAACATGTTCGGGGACTTTGGCGGGTTCGGAAGTTTTAGCATTATCTTCGGGTTCCACATCGTTCCATGGAAGTTTGCATAATCCAGCCAATCCGAACCAGGTACGAAACATGGGGAAATAGTGGAGCGCTTCGGCTTTTTTCTCAAAGGTAGGGATCTGGTTATTCACCATATCCATGAAGATAAGCCAGGCCTCATCATGCTGCGGGCCCTTGTTTGTCATGGCGTATCCACCTTGTTGTGCCAAAGATTCTTTGGAGACATACTGCGAATATTCCAGTCCTTTGTTTTCCATTCCGATATCCTGCAGGAACGCGGGATCACCCCAGCCATTTTTCGCGAAGAGCGCTTTCATTTTTCTGACGCCCTGGCCGGCAATCAGGCCGAAACCTTCACCACGCGAAACCTGATGCAATAATTCCATGGCGCTGTCGGCATTCCCGAAATTGAGTTTTAGGCCGCCGGTCCGTTCATCGTTCAGGATCCCGTTCTCATAACATTCCATCACGAAAGCAAGGAGGGTCCCCCATGAAATGGTACATATCCCGTAAGTATCGCAATAAAAATTGGCTTCAATGGTATAATCGGGATTAAAGATACCGGCAACGGAGCCCAATGAAGAGGTGGTTTCATATTCGGGCCCATCCACAATGACCTTACTTCCCTTATAGGGCCCTGTCCGGAGTTCATAATTATCCACTCCTTTGGCGCAGGCCATATTACAGCCAACCCAGCAACCATCGGGAACATTTTGCGTGAAATAGGATTTCCATACATCGCCCCTGATCTTGTAAGCGTCGGGGTGGCTGCCGAATTTGAAATTTTTGACCGGGAGGAGGTCATAATCATTCATGATATGAGTGAGGTGGGCAGTGCCTTTCGAACGCATTTCGCATTGTTTGTCGTCGAGGTCGCGCATCTCCTTGTTAAACCGCCGGCCTCGTTCCTGGATGGCTTCGAGGTTCACTACATTGTTCCGGTTACCGCCGATGGTTTTTACATGGGCCACAACGGCTTTGATCTTTTTATCCCGCAGTACGGTCCCAATCCCTCCACGGCCGGCTTGTTTCAGGCGGATTTTCTTCCGTTTTATATCATAGAAGGAAAAGTTGAGCATGCCGATCAACGAATGCTCAGCCGCGGTTCCGGCTGAAACGACAGAAACATTGTATTTATCTTTTTCATTCTGGGGATCAGCCATCATATCATGCAACTCTTCAGCTAAAATATGACTGTCCGACGGAAGGTCCCCGGCTTCGTAAATCTCGATTACTTCGCGGGCTTCTTCGAAAACGATCATGACCTCCTGATCTGATTTCCCCTGGATCTCAATGGCATCAAAGCCGCAGAATTTCAGAAAAGGGCCAAAAAAACCGCCAACATTTGAGTCGATGACTATATCAGTTTCGGGACTGATGGCGCAACATAATGACTTTCCCGTTCCTGAATACTGGGTGATCCCGCAGCAGGGCCCACCGGAGATGACGATCTCATTTTCGGGATCATTCCATTTTGTATCGGGTTTTGTGGCATCCCATAACAAACGGAGGTCAAATCCCTTTCCACCGGTAAATTTTTCTTTCATTTGTTGTGAGACCGGCTTTTCCCTGATTGTATGATCCCCAACGTTAATGTATATCGTACGGTTATTATAACCTTTATCGATCGGGGCCCAGGTATATTTATACTGCTTCAGCAGCTTGTGCGTGGTTTTATAATCTGCGAATGTCATAAAGAAAGTTTTGAGTATCAGGAAGCAAAAATATAGAAAAAATTGATCTAATTACAAGTGGATCAAAAAGTTCGATGTGTTATTTTTTGCATATCGGAAATCCCTCATCCGCAACCCGATATCCGTCATCCGTCATTCATCATCCCGCATCCGTTTGTCTAACTTCTTCCCAGGTCTTCCTCCTCGGGGTACGACAGATCGGTCCAGCTATACAGTCCCTGCATCAGCCGGTCCCTTTTTTCCTGGGGCGTAAGACGCTCATAGGCTTCGCGTGCTTCGCGTGCTTTCCGGCGTTTTTCTTCTTCAATCTGATAGATATTCTCGGTATATTTTTCTTCTACTGTTTTCTGGAGAAAGTCGCGTGCAACGGTGGGGAAAAGTTCAAGCAGGAGTTCGTCTTTTTCGTTTTCAGCTAACTTCATATCGCCATATTCTTCAAATATGGTATTTTCCTGTTTTTTATAATTCCGGTTATCGTAAGGCGTCTCTTCCCTGACCCCGGTAAGTTGTTCCCTGAAATCAGGATCTACCGGGATGGGGGTCCTCCCATAAATCCCTTTGACAAGGTTTACAAACTGGATCGATTTAGTGGTAAAAAATGGCAGGTCTTTATTTTCGTCGATCACACAGTTCACGGCCTGGACACCGACAATCTGGCTGGTCGGGGTAACCAGTGGAGGGCAGCCTGATTTGATCCGGACAAGAGGGACCAACTCGAGTACATGGGGGAGGAGATGGTCCAGCTTCATCTGTTTTAACTGGGCTAACATATTCGTGTACATTCCTCCCGGTATCTCTGCTTTTCTAACCATTTCATCCGGTTCCGGGAAATTGAAGAATTTCTCAATTTCCTGACAGGCTGACAGAAGTTCTTCTTCCCGGTCATGTTTGGCCATATAAATCGCTTTTACAAACAATTTATTGATTTCTTTGGGAAGTTTATCTTTTGTAAAATCAAACTCAGAGGGAAAGGTTTTGCAGGTGTCGAATGGGGCAAGTTCTTCCCGAATGATTTTAAGTTCCCTGTTGATGGCTGATACCGCCTCGGGATTGACGCCGGTTTCGATGCCCATTTTCTGACAAAAGATATGGATCAGTTCATAGGCTGGCGCGGCAGGTCCACCAGCAAAATTCCAGATATTGGTATCAACAATATCAACCCCGTTAACAATGGCCGACAATACGGAAGCCAGGCCAAATCCGGGGGTGCAGTGGGTATGAAAATCGATGGGCGCCCGTACTTCTTCTTTCAGCCGGCGGATCAGTTTCCCGGTTTTCACTGGCGTTATTAAACCGGCCATATCTTTGATGGAGATCATATCAGCTCCTAAAGCCTCAAGCTGCCGGGCCTTTTCGACATAATAATCGATGGTGAAAATATCGTGGGGCAGGGCTTTAAAATGAACCCAGGAATGGAATTTCTGCCGGGGGGAGAATTTCGGGTCCACGGTATAGCTGATGGCACAATCGGCCATACCCCCGTTCTGTTTCACATATTTAATGGTGGATTTCATGTTGTCCACATCGTTGAGCGCATCGAAAATGCGCATGATCCCGATCCCGGACTTCACGGCATTGCGGTTAAATCCTTCTATCACTTCTTCGGGATAAGGATTATACCCAAAAACATTCCTGCCACGGGATAAAGCAGTCAGTTTTGAAACATCTCCCACGCCTGCTTTGATTTTCTCAAGCCGGGTCCAGGGATTTTCGGAGAGATACCGCATGATGGAGTCGGGAACGGCGCCACCCCAGACTTCCATGGCATAAAACCGGGCTTCTTTGTAATAAGGCAATATCCGGTCAACCTGGTCCTGGTTCATACGGGTGGCAAATAACGACTGTTGTCCGTCGCGTAAGGTAAGGTCCCTGATTTTTAACGTTCGTTTCGGCATGGCGAAGAATTATGAATAGAGTTTGAAATTAAGAGTTAAAAGTCAAGAGTTAATTTTATCTTTCAATTATCCAGCATCCACCTCGTCCCCTGGCCCTTCACCTTGAGGAGAAGGGAGAATCCATCGTCCAGCATCTGATCTTCCTGTGAATTAACTAACACTAGTGCAAAGATAATGAATAGATGAATTCAAAAAATGCTAACTTTGTGTAGGAAAGAAGAAGCTTGAAAAAGAGATGAAAAAAGGGGATGGGAGATAAGAGATGGGGTTATGACAGACTGTTAAATGAGATATGTTGACTTTTGAGGAAATAAAAGAAAGGTTATCCCGAAAGAGGGTTGGAATTGCCGGATGTGGCGGATTGGGTTCCAATTGTGCCGTGGCGTTGGCCAGGGTTGGAACCGGGACGTTGGTGATTTCCGATTTTGATATTGTCACGGAAAGCAACCTTAACCGGCAATACTATTTCCGGGATCAAATCGGTCAGAAAAAAACGCTTGCCTTGACTGTTAACATCCTTAGGATCAATCCATTTATAAATGTTATTCCCCATGATTTAAAAATCACCCCGGCAAATATTTCCGGACTGTTCGCGGGATGTGATGTGATCGTCGAGGCTTTTGACCGGTCGGAGGAAAAAGAAATGTTAATAGAAACGGTACTTACCGAACTTCCTTCTATACCACTTATCGTCGGGCTGGGAATGGCAGGTTGGGGGATGAATGATTCCATCCACTGCCGCAGGATCGATAATCTTTATATATGCGGGGACGAACAAACCGAAATAGGTCCCGATATGCCTCCCATTGCCCCTCGTGTCGGAATGGTTTCAAATATGCAAGCGAATGTGGCGCTTGAAATTTTATTAGCAAAATCATGAAACGGACTAAATACATCATTTCTTTGTTGTTGATCCTGGCATCCACGCTTCACGCGCAACCGTGGGAACAGAACAACGCCATCTTTAATCCAAGTGGCATCCCCAGCCTTCCTTTTTCCCAGCCCCGGTTTGCCGATCTGGATGACGATGGGGATTACGATATGATCATCGGAAGCAGTGATTACCGGCTTGTGTATTTGGAAAACACCGGTTCTGCCACTACTCCGGCCTTTATACAGGGTGAAGGTCTTTTTTCAGGTATTTCCACTCTGGATGCCGAGGTGGGTGTTTTTTATGATATCGACAATGATGGTGACCTGGATTTGATAACCGGTGGATTCACTGGACTGAACTTGTTTGCCAATACCGGAAGCGCCGGTAACCCTGTCTTTGAGAAAGTCACCGGTTTTTTCGATGGGCTTGATGTTGGGATGAATCCCGTTCCTGACCTCGCGGACCTTGACAATGATATGGACCCCGACCTGATTACAGGTCTCAGCGAAAGCGGTATCCTGAAAATATATATTAACACAGGAACCCCTTCATCAGCCCAGTTTACCGAGGGCAATTCAACCATCATCGGTGATGTGGGATTATATGCCTATCCGGTATTTCATGATCTTGATTCAGATGGTGATCAGGATATTTTGTCGGGAAGGGATGAGCATGGATTTATTTATTATCAAAATACGGGAACGATGGTAAATCCAATCTGGGAAACCAATACTACAGTATTTGAAGGAACCGGTGACCTGACTTACTGGAACTCTCCTGATCTTGTTGATCTTAATGGGGATTCCAAACCTGACCTGGTTTTCGGATCAGCTTCGGGACCATTGAATTATTACCTTAATGCCGGAAGTCCGGCAGCACCAGTCTGGCAGGAGAACACAACCCTTTTTGGCGGGGTACTGGATGTGGGCGGCGCCAGCAATCCTTATTTCTTTGATTTTGATTATGATGGCGATCTGGATCTTTTCAGCGGAAGTCAGCTTGGCGACATTAAATACTTCGAAAATATAGGTACCGCGACTGGTCCTGCATGGCTGGAAAACAGCGGTTATTTCACCTCCCTGAAACATTCGATATATAGTGCGGTCGCCATCGGCGATGTGAATGGCGACAGCCTTCCTGATGCAATTGTTGGCGATCTTTCAGGAAAGCTTTATTACCACCGGAATACAGGTTCCGGATTTGTCCTCGTATCAATTGCTTTAGGCAATATTAACCTGGGAGGATGGTCTTCGCCCCGGCTGGTCGATCTTGACATGGATGGAGATTTGGATATCGTTGCAGGGAATGAGGCAGGAAACCTGGCTTATATTCAGAATCAGGGAACTCCTGCCAGCCCATTCTGGGCGCTGATACCCAATTATTTCGCCGGTATTGATGTGGGATCCAATTGTGTGCCTGCCATTGCCGACATCGATCAGGACGGGGATCCTGATATTCTCACGGGGAACCTGTGGGGCGATGTTCAGTATTTTGAAAACCAGGGAACAAGCTGGATCGAAAATCCAGGACCTTTCCAGGGGATCACCGGTGGCCAGAACGCAACCACTGCCCTGGCCGACCTCGATGCTGACGGGGATCCGGACCTGACCATGGGAGAATATGGAGGAACCTTCGATTATTATAAAAATAATGCAATCATTGCCGGTCTTGGAGAACAGCCCCTTAGTTCGTTTTCGCCATCTCTTTCAGCCTATCCTAACCCGTTTTCCGGATCTGTCACCTTCAGGTTCTGCCTTGCCTCTGAAACAGATGTTGTGATGCAGGTCACCGATATCAGGGGCGGGATCGTTTTAACCGAAAAACGGGCAGGTATGAATGCCGGGCAACATCTTTGGAAATGGGATGGAGCGAAGGTTTTACCAGGTTTATATCTCCTCCATATCCTGACAGGCGAAAGATCAGGGACGATCAAGATTGTCAGGATTTAGCCCCCATCTCCCATCCTTTATCCCTTTTCATTATGAAAATCACCCTTAATAACAACCAGGAAATTTTTAAACAGGAATCTTTAACTGTCAGGGAATTGCTGAAAGTCAAGAATTTTACTTTCAAAATGCTGGTAATCAAAATAAACGGTCGCCTGGTAAACAAAACGGACTATGAAACAGCCCAGATCCATGAAGGCGACGAAGTTCATGTCCTTCACCTTATTTCCGGGGGATAAGCCAGCGCCCACCTCATCCCATGGCCCTTTTCCTGAAGGAGAAGGGAGAAACCGTATTCTGGATTTTTCAGATAACTTCAGCAACAACAAAAGTACTTCCGCCTACAAAAACAAGATCTTCAGGAGAAGCTTGTTGCCGGGCTGCTTTTAGGGCTGCCTTAACCGAAGGATAGATTTGACCTTTTAAACCGGCTGCATGGGCTTTTCCCATCAGTATTTCCGCGTTCAGTCCACGGGGAATATCAGGTTTGCAAAAGTAGTAGGTGGCTTCAGGAGGAAGAAGTTTCAAGATATGGTTGAGATCTTTATCATTGACCACCCCAAAAACCCAATGCAACTTTTGATGCGGCGTAACAGCAAGCTGGGCAACAACCTCCCGTAATCCACCCTCGTTATGCCCGGTATCACAAAGAGTGAGTGGTTTATTGCCGAGAACTTGCCATCGTCCCGCAAATCCGGTGTTTTTAATCACATTTTCGATCCCATTCCGGATAATCGGGTAGGTAAGCCCAAAACCGAAGGAGTTCATTGTTTCGCATACGGCCATCACTGTTACAATATTTTTTCGTTGGTACCATCCTGTAAGCGGGGATGAAAGAATTGGTATACAGCGCTTTCCATCACGATTGATTTCCAACATCAGCGACGGAAGGTAATTTTCTGGGAGGGATGGGTTAACCTTTGTCAGGTCAATAACGTTGAACAATTCATCAGCAAAGAGGATTGGCGCGTTGCAATCCTTTGCTTTTTCCTGAAACACCGTTTTTATCTCAGGTTGGGTTTCCCCAATAACAACAGGTATCGAGGGTTTGATGATCCCGGCTTTCTCAATGGCAATTTTTTCAAGGGTATCACCCAGAAATTGCATGTGATCGAAGCTGACATTGGTAATGGCCGTAAGCAGCGGAGTGATGATATTGGTTGAATCCAGTCGTCCGCCTAATCCTGTTTCAATCACCGCTATATCTGTCTTTTGATCCTTGAAGTATTGAAAGGCCATGGCCATGGTAAGCTCAAAGAACGAAGGATGGATGGATTCGAAGGATGACTGGTACCGGCTGATAAAACGGGAGACGTATCTTTTATCGATCATCTTACCATTTATCCTGATCCGTTCCCTGAAATCTTTCAGATGGGGCGAAGTATATAAACCAGTCTTTAATCCTTTGGTCTGGAGAATGGAGGCTATCATGTTCGAAACTGATCCTTTACCGTTGGTTCCGGCGATATGTATGGTTGTAAAAGCCTCCTGCGGATTACCCAGTAAGTTGCACAGGGCGATGGTATTGTTCAGGTCGGCTTTGTAAGCGGATGCCCCCACGCGATGGAACATGGGGAGTTGTGCGTACATGTATTCAATGGTCTGGCTGTAATTCATCATACTTTGTGAAAATAAATAGCTCCGCCAATATTATCTTTTGAAGCGCCTGTGACGGATTTCAGGCAATTTATTTCCTGACGCCACCGGAGCGTTCCCAACAGTGCGAAGATCAGGGCTTCCTTAAAATTAATGGTAACAGGATCGGGGATGATGATTTTCATCCGGGTATGTCGGGTGATCCTATCAATCAGGTATTGGTTAAGAGCGCCTCCTCCGGTGATCAGGAGTAACCTATCCCCAGAGGAAACCGTTTCTTTATTATATGAAATGCTATCGACGGGATCTATTTCAGGTGGCCGGAGATTGGTCTTTTCCGGATGCATAACCGCTTTCCCAACCTGAATGGCGGTATGTTCGCACCAGGTCGCAAGAATATCATGGATCGCGTTGGTGGTTTCCCCCGATACCGGGGATTGTCCCCGGGCGTCGGTATGTAAATCAATATTTTGATAATGAGCAGTTATGAGAGGCCATATCTGGTCAATAACCCATTCCTTTCCCAGGGATTTTGGCGGGCGCCTTGAATAAAATGGCAGTTTGTTCAGGGCTTCCAGCAAGGCGGGATTAACAGAGCCCATTCTGGCGAACGATCCATCTCTGTCGAACGGATGGCCGAGCTTTTCTGCTAATGCATTGAGCACAATATTGACCGGGCAGATATCATACGCTATCCGGTCTTTGTTTGTTTCGCGGGAAATATTCGCGAAGCCACCCAGGTTCAGGCAAAAACCGAATTCCCCAAAAAGGAGCCTGTCCCCGATGGGAACGAGTGGCGCTCCTTGTCCTCCCAAGGCCACATCGAGTGAACGGAAATCGCAGATGACAGGAAGGCCCGTTTCGGCCGCGATGGCCGATCCATGTCCGATCTGAGAGGTAAGTTTCACTCCCGGTTGATGAAATATGGTATGTCCATGAGATGCAATAAAATCGGGATGGAGTTCATGCCGGTTGATGAATTCCTGTGTCAGGCTGCCCAGCAAGTGACCAAAATCCATATCGGTTTTTGCGAAATCAAAGGCTGACCCTTTTTCAAGGTCCCTTAGCCGGGAATGCCAGCGTCCGGAGTAAGGGATGGTCTCTGCCTGGTGGATCTGATATTTCCATATATCATGATGGTAACTAAAAGTACAATACACGATATCCGCTCCATCCAGCGAAGTTCCCGACATCAGTCCGATAACATGGTATTTCATAATCTGATGATTAATCCGTCTCATTCCGGTCCATACTCAAAGGCAGCCGATAACCTTTTCGAGTTTTATTCCATGTGATCCTTTAATCAGGATGGCGCTGTTTTCAGGAGGGTGATGCTCCAGCCACATCCTGGCCAGGTCGCTGTCCTGAAAACAAATATTTTCGCGGCGTGTATTTAATCGGGTAAAGACCGGCCCTACCAGGAACACCTGCTGAAACGGGCACTGGTCAACCAAATCCAGTATCCGGTCATGCTCTGCATCCGTTTCATCCCCCAATTCCAGCATGTCGCCAAGGATGACGGTTTTATGGTCATAGGTTGTTCCGGCAAAGGCATTTAATGCAGCGGCCATACTCACAGGATTGGCGTTGTAAGCATCCATGATAAGCATATTCTTGGATGTCCTGATGACCTGGGAACGGTTGTTGTCCGGGCGGAAATTTTCCAACGCTTCTTTCACCAATTCCGGTCCGACCCCGAAATATTGTCCGATACAGGCAGCCGCCAGCATATTGGATACATTGTATTTTCCATACAGATGCGATTCAACGTGATATCTGCCGTGATCCTGAAATACCAGATCCAGTGCAATGTATGGGTTGGCTGTTATTTTCTCGGCTGATAGATCTGCGGGGCCTGATCCATAAGTGATCCTCCCGGTAGTTGAAGAATGTCCCATCAGGAGCTCATCGTTGCAGTGAACAAAGAGCTTCCCCCCATGTTCCTGGATATAATGGTATAATTCCGTTTTGGTCCTGACAACGCCTTCCAGATTTCCGAAACCTTCGAGATGTGCTTTACCGATATTGGTAATGATCCCATACACGGGCTGGGCAATCTTACACAGAAAATCAATTTCACCGGGGTGGTTGGCCCCCATTTCGATGATGGCGATTTCAGTCTCAGGGTTAAGGCGGAGAAGGGTCATAGGGACCCCGATATGGTTATTCAGGTTACCTGTTGTGGCCAGGGTCCTGAATTTTTTAGCCAGGACAGCATGGATCAGTTCTTTTGTGGTCGTCTTCCCGTTTGTTCCCGTTATGGCAACGACGGGAATTGCAAACTGTTTCCGGTGGAGGCATGCCAGCTCTTGTAAGGTTTTCAATACATCGTTTACCAGAAGGCAGTGATCATTCACGGCGAATTCCGGTTCGTCGATGACAGCGTACGCGGCTCCAAGCTGCAAAGCCTGTTCAGCGAAAGTATTGCCGTTGAACGATGCTCCCCGTAGAGCGAAATAAACAGAACCTGGTTGAATTTGCCGGGTATCCGTCGAAACAACGGGGTACTTTAAAAAGCATTGATAAATATAATCCGGTGAAATAGACATGAAAAAGGATTTCAGGTGCAAATTAAATAAAAAACCCCATTTCGGTGTGAAATGGGGCCTGAATCTTTCAAGTCATATTATTTTCCAGCGATCGATCCACCGACGCGGGTCATGGCACATCGGAAACCAATGGCATTGGAAGCATCGTTTTCATCGAGGTAGCGACGGGTTCCGGGGTTCATGTAAAAGGCAGGATCTTTCCAGTTACCCCCTTTATAAACCCGTGCATGGTCAGTGATCAGGGAGCTCATGCCATATTGGTACATAAGGCTTGTAGCGCTCGAATCCCTTCCGGTCTCATGCCATAAATTGTTATCCACATTGGAGGCAAAATCGCCATCGAGGTAGTTGATATTATCTGCCTGGCGGTAGTTTTTCCGGTTCATGGCTTCGGCGGTAGTAATGTCGCGGTATTTGATATGGCCCAGACTATCTTTTTCAGCCAGATAACCTTCAGCATCCCTGACAGGGGTCTTGAAAACATTGCCGCGGAACGGATGAAAATCGGAAACTTCCATGCCATTGAGCGGGCGGTAGACATCAAGCACCCATTCGCTCACATTCCCGGCCATGTTATAGAGGCCGTAATCGTTGGGGAAGTAAGAGCCGCATGGGGCCGGTATATCAGAACCGTCGTTGAGATTACCTGCAACGCCCATATAATCGCCTTTCCCGCGTTTGAAGTTATCCATAAAACCACCGTAATATTTTGATTCGGCAATCCTGACATAATTTCCGTTCCATGGATAGATTTTCCGTTCAATAATGCGTTCGTGTTTGGTGTTCCCGATCAATCCGAGAGCAGCATATTCCCATTCAGCTTCAGTCGGGAGCCTGTATTTGGGGAGCATAATGCCGTCTTCCATTTTTACTTTCCGGGTTCCGGTCCCATTTGGATTCAGGTCGGGAAGGGCTTTGTCAACCAATCCTTCATATTGTCCGGCAAGATAAGCTTCGGTATTGAAATTATTTTCATTCTTTTGGGCAGGATCCATGGAAAGGATGCCTTTTTTGATCAGCAGCATTTCATTGACGCGGTCAGTCCGCCACAGACAGTAATCGTTCGCCTGCACCCATGAGACGCCAACCACAGGGTAATTGCGATAGGCAGGATGACGGAAATAATACTCCAATAATGGTTCATTGTACGACATTTTATCGCGCCATACCAGGGTGTCGGGTAAAGCTTTCCGGTAAACGCCCGGATAATCAGTGCCATAAACCCGGTTTAACCAATAGAGGTACTCAATATAATCAAGGTTACGGACTTCGGTCTCGTCCATGTAGAAACTGGCGACAGAAACCCTGCGGGGCTGGTTGTTCCATTCGAACATTACATCATCCTGTGTCTGGCCCATGGTGAAAGTCCCCCCTTCGATAAACACGAGACCGGGGCCGGTTTCCTGATCGGCAAATTTTCTGACCTCAAAACCTCCGTTTTTGGAATTGTTGTATTCCCAGCCAGTGGTACTGGAAACCTTTGAACTGCTTCCTTTTTTATTACAGGAAGTAGCGGTTGTAACAAGAGCAGCAATCAGAATAAAAAGCTGAAAGAATTTTCTAATTTTCATTCGTTGAAAATTTTTGCAAACCTACGTGAATTTTACAAGATTTTCAAGGCCACTTATAAAATTCATCACGGATTGCTGTCCATATTTAAAATTATAAATCCGAATACATAACTAAAAACGGGGACATTTTATTGCCCTGATCACCCTTCTTTTTTCAATGGCGGCAAACTGCCACGAGACAGAAACCTCGTGTGCCCCGCCAGACGCATCTTTCAGCTTGCTCAAGGAATAATCATAACTGTAAGCGATGTGCAAATTTTTCCAGTGAAAACCAAGCATCGGGATGACGGCATCGGGGTTTTCAAAGTTATGCCTGAACCAGGCTCCCGCGATGACCGGATCGATGGTGAGATAAACCCCCACATTGAGTTGATGGAAGTTGAATTGCTGCTGATAAAGGATATTGGGCGAAATTGAAAATTCACGGTCTTCGTCAAAGCTACCGGAACGTAGATTAATAACACCTCCCGCGTGGGCCGTTAGTTTCATGTATAGAGGAGAGGGATTCTCAGAGGAAAAGCCAACATTTGGCTGCGAAAGGTGATCTGCAACAATCCCGCCATAAACGATATTATCGTAACTCAGGAAAATACCGGCGCTGAAATCGGGGACGCCGGTGGACGCGGATAATGAATTCAGATAAGGATCATTTTCCTCAGTGGTGAGGCCGTCCCTGTTCAGGAAACGGGTGTAATATCCTGCTTTAACCGCTCCGCTTGCCTGGAGTTTTTCGGTGATTGCAAATTTGTAAGCATACATCAGGCTGATGGCCGCTGAGTTCAGCGCCCCACCGCCTGCCTGGTCAAAATAAACATCCAACCCGGCGCCGCCATGGAGGGGGCTCAGGTACATATCATAGGATGCGTGATAGGTTATAAAAGCATTCCCGAGCCCCGGCCATTGGTTGCGATAGTTGGCAATGACCCTTGGGCCGTCGGTGGCTCCTGCTAATGCCGGGTTAAGATACAATGGATTGGCATAAAACTGCGAAAACTCCGGATCCTGAGCGAAACCTGTCCGGCATAGGAACAGGGTTAAAACCATGGCAAATATTTTATATTTATCCGGCATGAAAAACACTATGGAACCATTTATTCAGGATAAAACGGATATAAAATTATGAAAATTGCCCGTGACTTTTCAACAATATTCATGCATAGATAACGTTAAAATCTGTAACAATCATATAGCTTTGTAAATATTTTTTAACGATAGCAACCTTTTAACGGTTTTACTGTCTTTAATATATTACCTGCATCCTCCCTATGAACAAGAAATACTCCTGCCAAATCCTGGCCCTGTTACTAATCCTGGCGGCAATCCTGCCTCATAATGGGTTTTCCCAGCAAACGATATCGCGGGAAGTGCGTTTGGCATGGGATCAGGGAGTAAAAGAAACTAGCCCGGGCGGAATTCAGGGAATCCTGACCTTTAAAGGTTCCATTATCCGCGGTGATTTCGGCCTACTGCCTTTGTATATTCAATCTTTCCGGCTTGATTCACCGGATGAAACAGTCACTTCCATAAGGGTTGAAAACACGGTATTTGCACCGCTGCCTGGAATGCCCGATGGCAATTATCGCGATATCGATATGCTTTCGGATACCATCAGGGTTATGACCGAATTATCGGTTCACCGGAAAATACCCTCGATGAATGTCATAATCCTGCCGCTCCGCTTCAACCATGAAACAGGAATGCCGGAAAGGTTGACCTCTTTTACCTGGATCCTGACCCTGAAAAAAAATACCGGTTTCCAGGGCCAGACAAAATCTTCCGGAGCGTATGCCGGGCACTCGGTATTAGCCAGCGGAAACTGGTATAAATTCTCTATCCCCTCCGGGGGGATTTGTCAACTGACTTACGATGATCTGAAAAACGCGGGAATCGATGTGGCATCAATCAATCCATTAAACCTCCGGATTTATGGAAATGGAGGAGGTATGCTCCCGGAATCGAATGCAACCGACCGGATCGACGACCTGATGGAAAATGCCGTTTATGTCTCCGGGGAAACGGACGGTCATTTTGACCCGGGGGATTATATCCTGTTTTACGGACAATCACCCGATTCCTGGACCTACACCGCAACAGACCAATTATTTCATCACACAAAGAATATCTATACCGACCAGATTTGTTATTTTTTGAACTTTGACCTTGGACCGGGAAAACGGATTGCCACCGAACCATCATCTGGTTCAGGGCCCACAAAGTATATCGACCGGTTCAATGATTTTGCTTATTACGAAAAGGAAGATCTTAACTTTATAAAGTCGGGTAGGGACTGGTGGGACAATCAGGTTTTTGAACTCACGCTATCCAGGAATTATTCATTTACTTTTCCGAATATTGACACCGGAAGTGAAGCTGCGCTCACCGTAAAGGTAGCTGCTCGTTCCACGACCGGCAGCTCCATGTTTGCGGCTTCCATTGATGGACAAAAACTACTGTCGTTGTACCTCGAAAAGACTGGCTCGGGCTATGAAAACGATTATGCCAAGGAAAATAAAGGGACCGCCCGTTTTACCCCTACTAATCAGGTACTTACAGTCAACCTGTTGTACAGTAAGCCATCCGGCGCGATCGGTTATCTTAATTATTTGGAAATCAATGCCACACGACTTCTTACACAATCTGGCTCCCAGATGGCATTCCGTTCCGTGTCGTCGGTGATGCCCGGCGGGATCACCGAATTCTCCCTGAATGGCAATAACCAGAATATTCAGATCTGGGATGTGACGGCAACGGGAGAACCCAGGCAACTGGTCCCGGTAAAAAATGGAAATACATACACTTTCCGGGTTGAAACAACAGTCCTGAAAGAATTCCTGTCATTCGACGGAGGTTCATACATTAAACCTACTTATATCGGAAAGGTTGAGAATCAGAATCTTCATGGAACCGATGTGGCCGATTATATCATGGTGTGCTATCCTGATTTTCTCGCCGAAGCAGAACGCCTGGCTGAATTTCACCGCGAAAAATCCAATCTTTCCGTGTTTATTACCACCCCGCAAAAAATATATAATGAGTTTTCTTCCGGATCACAGGATATCACGGCCATCCGGGATTTTGTGAGGATGATGTACAACAGGGCAATTCCGGGGAAAGAACCAAAATACCTGCTTCTGTTCGGGGATGCATCGTATGATTATAAAAACAGGATCCAGAACAATACAAACTTTGTACCGGCATTTGAATCGGAAAATTCACTTTCTCCCGAAAAATCCTTTGTTTCCGACGATTATTTTGTACTTCTCGACCCGACCGAGGGACAAGGAGATAGCGGGGACCTCGATATGGGGGTTGGCCGTTTGCCGGTTTCTGGTTTGGCTGACGCGACAAACATCGTGAATAAAATACTTCATTATTGCTCCGGGAGCGATTCGGTAAAAAATGACTGGCGGAATGTGGTCACCTTCGTTGCCGATGACCAGAATTTAGGTGAAAACAGGTTTATACAAGATTCTGAAGACCTGGCAAGGATCGTTGATACGACCCACCAGGTGTATAACATCGATAAAATTTACTCCGATGCTTATACCATGGTCAGCACTCCCGGCGGGAACCGTTATCCGGAAGTCAATGAAGTGATCAACAAACGGGTCACAAAGGGAAGCCTTATTATGAATTATGTCGGGCATGGAGGGGAGGTTGGATGGGCCCATGAGCGTATTTTAGAGGTGGCCGATATCCAGGGCTGGCGGAATCTCGATAACATGCCGGTATTTGTGACCGCAACCTGTGAATTCAGCCGGTATGATGACCCCGAAAGGGTTTCGGCCGGAGAATGGGTCTTCCTGAATAAAAACGGAGGTGGCATCGCGTTGTTCACCACTTCCCGCCTGACCTATGCCGGACCGAATAAATCGCTTCTGGTAAACTTATACAAAAGTGTTTTCGAAAAGGATAACGGACAATATCTGAATCTCGGGGATCTGCTGATGGCTGCCAAATACCAGATGGGATCATATGCCAATATTCATGCCTTTGTCCTGTTGGGCGACCCTGCTATCCACATGGATTATCCCGATCTGAATGTTGTAACCACCTCCATCAATAGCCAGGTTCCCACTTCTGTCCCGGATACGTTGAAAGCCCTCTCGGAAATAACCATTACCGGTGAAGTAAGGGATGACGGTGGCCAGAAAGCATCCTATTTTACTGGAACTGTTTTCCCGACGGTTTTCGATAAAGAGGTGGAGGTTTGGACAAAAGCCAACTATAACAATGGCGATAAATTTCCTTTCATGTTGCGTAAAAATCCGGTTTATAAAGGTAAAGTGCAGGTTACAAACGGGTCCTTCTCATATTCCTTTATTGTTCCCAAAGATATTGCATACAAATACGGGACAGGCAAGATCAGTTATTATGCCCGGAGCCCTGAAACCGATGCGCAGGGGTATGATGAAAATATCCAGGTTGGAGGATATAATTCCGGGGCTGAACCTGATAACCAGGGCCCTGAAGTGGTGTTATTTATGAATGACAGGAATTTTGTTTCCGGTGGGATCACTAACCAGAATCCGACACTCCTGGCAGATATCTGCGATTCCTCAGGCATCAATACCGTCGGGAACGGGATCGGACACGATATAACCGCTGTCATCGATGATATAACCACAGTTCCCATTATCCTGAATAATTATTATGTTACCAATCTTAACACTTTTAAAAGCGGGAGCATCACCTATCCACTCTCCACGTTATCAGAAGGGGAGCATCACCTTTCGGTAAAGGTCTGGGATGTCTATAACAATTCGGCTGAAGCGCGGATCGGGTTTGTCGTTGTCAATTCGACCGGATTCGCCCTGGAACACCTGATCAGTTATCCAAACCCCATGCAGGATCAAACAACATTTTCGTGGGAAACCAATCAGGTCCATCAACCCCTCGAAGTTGAAATTACCATTTTTACCCTGACCGGGAACCTGGTTAAAACCATCCGTCAGACTGTTTATAACCAGGGTTTCCGGACTGCCATGATCCACTGGGACGGCACCCTGGATAATGGCCGGAAAGTTTCCTCAGGAATGTATGTTTACAGGTTACAGACCATGCTGGAAGACGGGACTGCCAAACACATGACCTCGAAATTGGTAGTGATCCGGTAAATGATTACTTTTACATTTTTTTAACTATGTACCGTAAGTACGGATTCCTGTTCCTGATCACCCTGCTCCCCTTTATCTCGTTTGGAGGAAGGGAATGTAAATCAACTTCCGTCCTGGCCTCTGGAAGCTGGTATAAACTGGCGGTCTTACAAACCGGGATCCATAAAATTACCTATACGGATCTGGTATCCCTTGGAATTGATGTGGCAACAGTCAACCCATCACACATCCGCCTTTTCGGCAATGGGGGAGGAATGCTTCCCGAAGCGAATGCCCAGGAAAGGATTGATGATCTTCGCGAAAATTCGATCCTTGTTGAAGATGGAGGCGATGGCCACTTCGATCCTGCCGATTATATCCTTTTTTATGGCGAATCACCGGATAAATGGTTGTTTGATTTCACCACACGGCTTTTCAACCACCAGAAAAATCTCTATTCTGATACGACCTTTTATTTTCTGAACCTTAGTGATGGACCCGGTCTCAGGGTCCAGATTAAAGAACCCTCTTCCCGGATCCCCAACTATTTTGCGACGACCTTTAATGATTATGCATTGCATGAAGAGGATCAGCGCAATTTTATCAGATCGGGAAAAGAATGGTATGGTGAAGAGTTTAACAATGCAACCCCAATCCGTGATTTTTCTTTTTCATTCCCGCACATCGATACCTTATCACCCCTGAGGTTAAAATCGGCAGTGGCCGCCAAAGCTCCCAATCAGAGCTATTTTGTCATCATCGCGAACGGACGGAGGTTTGATTCACTGAAAGTTGATCTTACTACTTCCGATGAGGCAAGTTATGCCAAATTAAAAACCAGGCAATCGGTGCTTGCGTTCCCAAAGGCAGATCAAACCATCACACTGCAGTATAAATTACCGGTTTCCAACGCACTTGGATGGCTTAATTATTTAGAAATCAATTGCGTACGAAAACTAATATGGACGGCTCCACAAATGCCTTTCCGGAGTGTTAACGGCTTTGGGACCGACATGACCACCCTGTTTTACCTTCAGAAAGCCACCCCGCAAACCATCGTCTGGGATGTCACCAACCCATCAGCCATCGGGGCGGTCCATACGAGCCTGTCAGACAGCCTGATGACATTCAAATTGGCCACGGACACTTTGCGTAAGTTCATTGCCTTTGACGGATCCTACTTTTACCCGGTAATTTGCAAGGGGATGATACCCAATCAGAATTTACATGCTACCCCGTCCTCAGACATGATCATCATCACGCATCCCGACTTTCTTTCACAGGCAACACAGTTAGCAGCGTTTCACCAGCAACACAACGATATCAGTGTTCAGGTCGTGACGACCAAAGATATTTTTAATGAATTTGGCGGTGGGGGCCCCGATGTTACTTCCATTCGTGATTTTATCAAATTTCTTTACGATAAGGCCGATTCAGCATCAAAGCCCCGTTACGTCCTGCTGATCGGTGATGGATCGTATGATCCGAAAAACCGGATCCCCGGGAACAATAGTTTTCTTCCTACCTTTCAATCTACGGAATCTCTGTCTGAAACTGGAAGTTATGTAACGGATGATTATTTCGGCATCATGGAAGATACTTCCGGACTGGAGGCGAATGGGACCATCAATATCGGGATTGGCCGGTTCCCGGTCTCCGACACTGCAACGGCACAGATCATGGTTAACAAGATCATCCATTATTCGGATAAAATTTATCCTGTTACGGCTGATTGGAAAAACACCATCACTTTCGTGGCGGATGATGAAAATCAAAACCTTCATTTTCATCAGGCCGAAGATCTGGCCAAAATTGTGGGGGCCCAATATCCATTATTCAATGTCAATAAGATCTATTTTGATGCCTACCAGCTGGTCCAAATACCCGGGGGTTACCGCTTCCCGGATGCCACAAAGGCCCTGAATTCCGCTATTGATAAAGGATCGCTGATCGTCAATTATACCGGTCATGGAAGTGAAGCTGGTTGGAGCTATGAACAGGCGCTTACGGTGACGGATATAGAACAATGGAGCAATGCCGATAAACTTCCTGTATTTTTTACAGCCACCTGTGAATTCAGCCGGTTTGATAATCCTGAACGCTATACGGCCGGGGAAAAAGTAATCCTCCACCCAAATGGCGGGGCTGTGGCCCTTTTCTCCACTACGCGGAAAGCGTATGCAGGCCATAATATTAAACTGAACACCAGCTTTTTTCAACACCTGATGGATAAGGACGCATCCGGATCTTATCTGAGAATGGGGGACCTAATTAAACTTTCCAAGAACCTGAATGGGAATATTGGTTTACTCAGGAATTTTGTTCTTTTGGGCGACCCCGCGCAGAACATTGCTTTCGCCGGTTATAATATTAAAACGGTTTCCATCAACGACGAAGCGGTCAATCAGCCCGATACAGTTTTGGGACTTTCAACTGTGACGGTAAAAGGCATTATTGAAGATGCCATGGGGCAAAAGGTCTCCGGTTTTAACGGGACCCTGACCAGCGCTGTTTTTGATAAGCCGGTGACCTATTCCACTTTGGGAAACATACCTAACGATACTTACCCTGAACCTTTTACGGTCCAGAACAGCCTTCTTTTTAAAGGTGATGTACCTGTTCATGCCGGTGAGTTCACCTTTTCATGCATCGTTCCGAAAGGGATCTCCCTGCAATATGGTAAAGGAAAACTGAGTTATTACGCCTATAATGATCAAATGGATGCGGCCGGTTATTCCGATCAGATTGTGATTGGAGGAACCGATCCTTCTGTCGATCCTGAAAACAGTGGCCCTGCCATTGCCCTGTACATGGATAACCGCGATTTTGTTTCAGGTAACAGGACCGGAACCGATCCGGTCATCTTAGCCGATATTTTTGATACCAACGGGGTTAATTGTTTTGGTTTGGGAATCGGTCATGAAATTGAAGCTGTTCTGGATCACGACCGCGCCCATGCTGTTGTGCTGAATGATTATTTTACGCCTGTTTTTAATTCCTACACCCGCGGCACGGTGAGTTATCCTCTCTCGGATTTAACGGATGGGACACATTATCTCAGTCTGAAAGCATGGGATATGTTTAACAATTCTTCGGAGACCGGTATCTCTTTTTATGTTTTTCCACAGAATTCCATTTCGGTCAAACAGGTCATGAATATGCCCAACCCGCTTATTGACCATACCTGGTTCGTGTTCCAGCCTGAAAAAAAAGTCTCAGGAGGGCTTGACATCCAAATCCGGATTTATGATATAACAGGCCGCCCGGTTTATTCCATTTCCGGTAACTGGGAAGAGGTCGGATCCGGCTCTCCGGGCATGGCCAAATTCTTCTGGAATGGAACAGACTATAACGGGAAGAAACTCAGCACAGGAATTTATCCCTATCAGGTGACCTTTACCGGTGAGAATGGCGCTTACGAAAAAATTTCCCAAAAACTGGTTATAATCCGATGATTTCAATCAATTTCTGACAATTTTTTTTCCCCGGACAATATAAATTTACCTCGACCGTTATTTTCTGAACTTATTTATTGTATCATTTAATATCAGCACTTATCCAATGAAGATCCGCTTCCTTTTACTCCTCGCATTTATTATGGCGTCAGTTAGTATGTTTGGACAAGATACGGAACCCAGTGATGGTAGCCGCGTTATCTCCACCGCCGTACCGTTTCTTACAATTTCCCCGGATGCCCGTTCAGGAGGGATGGGCGATGTGGGCGCCGCTACCAGTCCCGATGCTTATTCAATGTATTGGAACCCGGCCAAATATGCGTTTATTGATAAATCATTCGGATTTGGGATCGGTTATGTCCCCTGGTTAAGAGGCTTGGTTAATGATATTGGATTGGCCTCTGTTACCGGTTTTGGAAAGATCGGTGACAAAAACGCGATAGCGGCATCCCTCCGGTTTTTTTCGATGGGATCCGTTATGTTTACCAATGACGTTGGTCAGGAGCTGGGCGAAGTTAAACCCAATGAATGGGCTATTGATGCGACCTATGCCAGGAAATTCTCCCGTGAGTTTTCAGGCGCTGTAGCTGCCCGGTTCATTTATTCCAACCTTGTCCCTGTTAATTATACCTCTTATGATGTTCGTCCGGGAACTTCATTTGCTGCAGATGTAGCCATCTATTACCACCATGAAATGGAGATCAGTGGGATGAGCGGGGCATCCATCGATGCAGGTATGGATATTTCCAATATCGGCGCAAAAATGTCATACAGCAGTACCTCGGTCGTGCGTGATTTTATCCCGACTACCCTCCGTATAGGCCCCTCTTTTACCATGGATATTGACGATTATAACCGGCTGACATTTTCACTCGACTTGTCTAAACTCCTGGTCCCTACGCCTCCGGTATATGCCACGGATTCCAACAATCAACCGATCATTGATTCGGATGGCAAGAAAGTCATTGAAAAAGGGTATGACCCCGACGTTTCAGTGGTGAAAGGTATGATCCAGTCTTTTTATGATGCTCCATACGGATTCAAGGAAGAGATGCAGGAAATCAACGTTGCCGTCGCTGCCGAATACTGGTACAACAAACTGTTCTCGATCCGCCTCGGCTATTTCTACGAATCAAAATACAAGGGTGATCGCCAGTTCTTTACCCTTGGCGCAGGCCTCCGGTACAATGTTTTCGGACTTGATTTTTCCTATCTGCTTCCCATTCGTAACAACAACGCACTGCAAAATACCCTTCAATTCACTTTATTATTCAACTTTGATAATAGTAAGGTGGCTAAAGGATCACAAGGCTCTAACTAATATTGCGACCGGGTTGCCGGGCAAGGTATTTTTTATCCCAAATACACCGGGCATTTGATCATTGTCCACATCTCAGCTGAATATGATGCGCATTGGTTTCGGCTTTGACACCCACATCCTCGAATCCGGCTATGAATTCTGGTTAGGCGGGATCCCTGTCCCTCATTCCAAAGGCTCCAAAGGCCATTCTGACGGCGACGTCCTCATCCACGCGATCATCGATGCTTTATTGGGCGCTGCAGGGCTCAGGGATATCGGAAACCAGTTTCCCGACACCGATCCTGCTTATAAAGGGATCGACAGCAAAATCCTGCTGAAAAAAACCATTGGACTTATTTCGGGAAAAGGATATACAATCGGTAACATTGACGCCACGGTCGTTTTACAACGTCCCAAAATCAACGACCTGGTACCTGACATGGTCAGTGTGCTGATAAAAATAATGGGACTAGATGAGGATCAACTTTCAATCAAGGCAAAAACCAGTGAAAAGCTGGGTTTTATAGGTCGTGAAGAAGGCATCTCGGCTTACGCGGTTGCGCTGCTGGAGCATCCGGCCTCCAGCCCCCACCTCATCCACTGACCCTTCTCCTCAACGAGAAGGGAAGATCCAGTATCCGGCATTAATTTCCCTGATTTTTCAATCTGTAGAATTTTAGACCGAAGTCATCGACCAACATCGGTTTTTTCCCGGTATTCCAGATATAAATTTTCAGAATTCCTCTTGGATTACTGATTTCTGGAAGGGTAAGCGAAAAATTGCATTTTCTCCAGGTTTTTATGTCTGTACGCGGAAAATCGTTCAGACGGAAACCTTGCCAGTAATTTTCAAGAGAATTGATGCTATCCATGCTTAAAACGACGAGCGCCTTATTGGTCGCTCCCTGTGCACTATCCCAAACCATCAGTTCACCTTCCACAAAATAACGGGCCGGTAATTTTCCAAGATCGGCAGCAACAATACTCAATCCGGGACTAAAAAGATGCAAGGAATCAAGGTAACCGGCATGACCGGTAGAATAGGCCCTGTTTGTCGGGATGATTGAGATCATGTTCCATCCTGGCGAATCCCGTTCAAGATCGGTATAAAATCTCAGATCGGGATGCTTGACATCTACTGAATAATCAGCTATTTCCTGGTTTCCTCCCAGACAATTAATATACGCGGAATCTGCCCTCAAAAAAACATACTGGAATTTTTCGCGGTTCATGCTGTTAGGTTGGATTATATAATGGGTGTATTGCCAGGTCTGAAAAATATTGAGGAAAACCAGGGGGACAATCAAAACCACAATCAGGGGTTTGGCGACTTTCCAGGGTATGCTGTTTAAGGGAAGGGCAAGCAAAAGGCAAAATATCCCATAGTAATCGATGAAAGCCCTCAATCCATATCCATCGCCATAATACCAGTTCCACCAACTGGCGATCAAATATGTTACGGATGTGAGGAAAACCAGCATGCTAAAAAACCGGATGCGGTTTTTAAAGGCCAGGTATATCAATCCAAACCATGACAGGAATATCAATGGTGTATAAACAAATAAACCTTTCCGGAAGCTGAATAATACGTTGGTTATTTCCGGATTGGAAAACCGAAACCCCTCATTTTGGTATGGCCAGATGAAAAACCTCCCCGTTTGAAGATACCAGAGGACGGGTTGAACCGCCGTGGATAACAGGATGATCAGGATGCAAAGGGCGGTGGCGTTTTTTTGATGCCAAAGTTCTTTGAAAAAATGTGATAAAGTGTTCCGGTCCCCGGCAAAAAAAGGGATCAGAAGCAACACGACAAGGTTGGTGGGACGGATCAGGAAAACCATTCCCAGGAAAAAGCCGCTATGCAACGCGATCCTTTTATCCCATACCCGGATCCCCGAAAGGGCACAACTGATCAATCCGTTAATGGCAAAGAAAGAATAAATATGCGACATGGTCGGTTGCCAGATGGTATAGTACAGGAGGTTAGTCCCGAATAAGATAATGACCAGAAGCATCGCGGATAAAGAAGGCCTTATACGAAAATAACGGAGGATGCGATACAGGAAGAATAATCCCCACATAAGGTAAAACAAAGCTCCCAATCCAATCGACAATTGAAAAAGAAAAGAATATCCATCTATCGGCGCCCCCAAAATCCAGGAAAAAATGAGACCAAGGAAGAAAAAGGGAAGAAGCAGGAGCGCCTCGCCCGCGAAATATTTGTTGACCGGATGACCGTCGATATTGACCAGATATCCTGGTTTATAATGAGCATATCCTGACAACCTGGATTCGCGTCCTACCACTTTCCTGAAGGTAGGGTCACCATCGATGATCAATGCCGGCAGATAGGCGTAATATCCCCTTCCATCACTGGTGATGATATGTTTCCATCCAGTACCGTCCCCCTCAAAAACACGGTAACTGATAATAAATGCAAACACGAAACAGAAGATACCGAAAAGGGCGATCTGAGGATACCTGGTATTATTCATGGTGGTCATTAAATTTCGAACCGGACATCGTAAAGTTACCCGTCAAAATTAGTAAAAGCCAGGGACATCATTTGGTAATATGAATTATTTGGTGTACTTTTGCAGTCCTTTTTAAAAACCATTCATTCATTAAAATCGAAAAGAAATGTTAAAACAGTATGAAACCGTTTTCATTATGACTCCCGTTTTGTCTGATGAACAGATGAAGGAAACGGTAGAAAAGTATCAGAAGTTCCTCGTCGGCAAAGGCGCCGAGGTGGTCTTCGAGGATCATTGGGGACTGCGTAAACTGGCTTACCCCATTCAGAAAAAATCAACCGGCTTTTATCATTTGATTGAATTCAAAGCAGAGCCTTCGCTGATTCGTGAATGGGAGGTGACCTTCAAACGCGATGAGCGTATCCTTCGTTTTCTGACCGTTGCTTTAGACAAGCACATGCTTGCATACAACGAAAAGAAACGCAATAAGGCCAAGGCCGCAAAAGAAGAAAAAGTTCAGTAACCCCGGAAAATTATTTTATTATGGCAACACAACAACAAGGTGAAATAAAGTATCTGACCCCGATAGCGGTTGATACGAAAAAGAAAAAATATTGCCGCTTCAAAAAGAGCGGTATTAAATATATTGACTATAAGGACGCGGATTTTCTGATCAAGTTTATCAATGAGCAGGGGAAACTCCTTCCGCGCCGTATCACGGGTACTTCAACAAAATACCAACGCAAAGTAGCGCAGGCAGTCAAACGGGCCAGGCACATTGCCTTATTGCCCTATGTCGGAGATTTATTAAAATAAGGAGGCAAGAACCATGGAAGTTATTTTAAAACAAGATTTGCTCAACCTGGGCTATGCAAATGAAAAAGTAAATGTAAAGGCCGGTTATGCACGGAATTATCTGATTCCTCAGGGGATTGCCATTCTGGCTACTGAATCCAACAAAAAAGTGTTGGCTGAGACCCTGAAACAAAAAGCCCACAAAGAAGCCAAAATCAAAAACGCGGCCGAGGATCTTTCAAAAAGCCTGAAGGACTTGACCGTGAGAATTGGCGCAAAAGCGGCCGAAAGCGGCAAGATCTTTGGTTCGGTGAATGCTATCCAGATCGCGCAGGCGCTGAAGGATCAGCACAATGTTGAAGTTGACCGTAAAAAGATCCAGGTTGACCATGAACATATCAAAGAACTGGGCACCTATAAGGCAAAGATCCATCTTCATAAAGATGTTCAGGTAGAGATCTCTTTCGAGGTTTTTGCTGAATAGTTTCCGGATAGTGCAGAAGTGATCCACTGACTGCATGGCGCCATAGTAGGTGAAAATGTGTAACTTTATCCCGGAATTCATTCATTCCGGGATTTTTTATGCTTTCTCAAAACCAGATAAAACGCGTTTCCGCCCTCCGGATTAAAAAGTTCAGGGAGGAGTATGGTCAATTTTTAGCCGAAGGGGAAAAGCTGGCGCAGGAGATGCTGAACAGCCGGTTCCGGATCGTTGAAATCTATGCAGATGCATCCTGGATCATATCTAATCTGCCCCTCATCCGACAAAAAGAAATTCCGGTGTTCGAAACCTTACCCCGCGAGATGGAGCGGATCTCCGCGTTGGCTACGCCCAGTCCCGTGCTGGCGGTGGTTCAGAAACCAGAAAGCGGATCACAGATATCAGCACCTCCAATCGGTCATCCGTCATCCGGTCTCAACCTTGCCCTTGATGATATCCATGACCCGGGCAATCTGGGGACCATCATCCGGATTGCTGATTGGTTTGGTATCGAAACCGTTTTCTGCTCGGAACAATCCGTTGAATTGTATAATCCCAAGGTCGTCCAGGCTACCATGGGCTCCATTACAAGGGTCATGGTGACCCGTTGTGACCTGGCAGGGCTTCTTTCAGTATGTACTGGCAAAATACCCGTATTCGGGACTTTTCTGGAAGGCGAAAACCTGTTTGAACAGGATTTGCCATCTGAGGGGATCATCCTGATTGGCAATGAGTCACGGGGAATTTCAAAAGAGCTGGTCCCCTTTGTTACGAAAAAACTGTATATCCCCTCTTTTGGTCCTTCCCGTCTGGGTAAAGCAGAATCGCTCAATGCCTCCATCGCTGCTGCAATAATCTGTGCTGAATTCAGGAGAAAGGAGAAAGGAGAAAAATGAAAATCGTAAATCATAAATCGTCACTTGTCATTTGTGAATTGTCACTCATCATCGCTCTTTTGCTTCTTTGCCCTGTTAAAGGGTCCCCTGAAGAACTTCCCAACATCAATGCCATTTATGATCCGGGAATAAAAACGGTCCAGGTTTATAAGGCTGGTTTCGATCTGTCAGCCCCCATCATCCGGCTTAATTCCGATGAACAGATCAGTATTTCTTTCGACGATCTGGACCCGGAGATCAAACGGTATAAATTTACGATCCGTCATTGCGAATCCGACTGGAGCGCCACCATGGGCCTGGATGTCCTGGATGTCATTGATGGTTTCAGGGAAGAAAATATTGATCAGTTCGAGTATTCATACAACACCACTGTCAAATATATCCATTTCAAGGCCAGCTTTCCTACCGGACAAATGCGGCCCAGAATCTCCGGAAATTATCTTTTGATCGTATATGAAGAAGAATCCCTGCGTCCGGCATTTACATGGCGGTTCATGGTATTTGAAGCCACTCCCGTTGTCACCACCGGGACTGTCGTCCAGAGTTCCCGGATGGAAGATCATTTGTCGCGCCAGCAGATTGATCTTGAAGTAAAACTGAACGGGATGGCGGTTACGGATATATCCAGGGAAATCAAGGTGATCGTTCAGCAAAACGGACGGTGGGACAATGTCTTGAAATTAGGGAATCCACGGTTTATAAGAGGGGATGACCTTGACTACCGGTACGACGAATCCATCGCTTTCGACGGGGGAAACCAATACCGCTCATTTGATACGAAAAGCCTGATCTATCAATCAGAACGGATTGCAAAAATAAGTTACGATACCACCTATCAGGTTTTTCTGGTAAATGATCTACCCCGTACCTTCAAGCAATATGTGTCCGAGCAGGATCTGAATGGCAAATTTTATGTTAAAAATGAAGAACATGCTGAAAACAGCAACACTGAAGCAGATTATACCTGGATCCACTTCTTTTTACCCTATCCGGCTTTATTGGCAACAGGACAATTTTTCGTTATCGGAGAGCTGACCCGGTGGGAGATTTGTCCTGAAGGCAGGATGAATTATAATTATAACCGTAAAGGATATGAGTTAAACCTTTTTTTGAAACAGGGATACTATAATTATCTTTATGTTTTAAAAGAAAATGGAAAATCATCCGGAGATGTTGCCTTCATCGAAGGGAACCATTGGGAAACGGAAAATGATTATTCCATCTATGTCTATTACCATGAGACCGGTTCCTTGTACGACCGGCTGATCGCTGTTAACTTTATTAATACCATTAATAAATAGACGTAAAGCCACCTGGAATAGGGATACAATTTGGCGCAATTGAGATACAGAAACAAATTTAAATGATACTATTGCTTAATTATCCTTGAAACGATGTTTTCAATGCCATACATTTACGCGAAATATCTTAACATCTTCATTATGAAATTCGATAAACACTGGTTTTCACGATCACCCTTAATTCCTGTTTTAATATTAATACCCGTTTTTTTTGGGGCATGTAAAAAAACAGAAGAAAACAATTCTTCTTCTGCAACCATTAAACCGATCGACCAGCTTATTATCGCTGACAATTTCAGCTGGAGCACAATCCATCAGGTCTCTTTCAGTGTCGTGGCGCGGGATAACGCGGATAACCCGCTCCCGAATGTAAGGTTTAAAGTGTATAGCGCCAGTTCTGATTCAGGGGGCGTTTATTTGTTCAGCGGGATAACTGACAACTCCGGTTCATGGACTGGAACACAACCTTTACCAATATATTTAAATAAGGTAACAGTGACCAATAATTATCTGGGGCTGATAAGGGAACAGGTTTTTCCTGTATTGGATAATAAGGTATCCGGTATTTTTGGTGGGAAAGTTCCTGATCCGGTTTCGTTCAAATCTGCCGGCGAGATTATTCCAAGTCTCCTCCCTGGCGTTTATTATATGGGATCATTTCACGGCAAGGGAGTACCGGATTACCTGGTTTCCCCAAACGATCCGGTGGACGCTGATTTATTAAATGACTTGAATGCCTCGTTGCCGGAATATCAGTCTGTCCCGGTTTATCATCCGGAATATCTTGCCAATACCGTGCCCGATAACCTGGAATTGACCGAATTATGTGATGTCTGGGCAACTTACATTACGGAAGGGGCAACCTGGAAAAATTCGATAGGTTTTTTTGTTTTCGACACGAACAATCCGCCTGATAGTCCTTCAGCGATCGATTCGATCAAAGTGGTATTTCCCAATATGTCTAATTCAGGAAGTGGGGGAGGATTAGATCCCGGGAACAAGGTCTATTTAGGCCGCTATCCTTCCGGAAAGTCAATCGGATGGGTCGTGTTTGCGAATGGATGGGACGGATCACAGATCACCAATGGTAAATACCGTATCTACTCCATTCCTTCACTTAATCCCGAACCTAATCCGACTTTGCAAAAACACATGATCCTGCTCCGGGATGTGGGACGTCATGCCATTTTATTTGGTTTTGAAGATTGGCGCAGGGACCAGAAATCGGATCAGGACTTTAATGACGGGATACTTTATGTGAAAGCCAATCCTGTGACAGCTATCAATACGGATGGCATGCCCGACATCTCCACTACACAACCCGATGAGGATGGTGATGGGATCCCTGATGAATTTGATGATTATGATGCCGATCCTTCCCTGGCCTTTGACAATTATTATCCTGATGAGACGGGATATAGTTCCCTCGCCTTTGAAGATCTCTATCCCGGTCAGGGCGACTACGATTTTAATGACCTGGTAATCAGTTACCGGTTCAACCAGATCACAAATGCCCAGAATAAAGTGGCGCTAGTTAAGGTTACATTGATTACCGAAGCTGTGGGCGCAACCTTCCATAATGCCTTTGCATTTCAGATCCCGATTCCTCCTGAAATGATACAAAATGTGACCGGAACTGATCTGCGGCATGGATTTATTTCTGTATCAGCGAATGGGACCGAGGCTGGACAAACCAAAGCAGTGATCATAGTATATGATGATGCCCTGGATCAATTACCTCCACCGGGCCATGGAGTAGGAACCAATACTGAACATGGGGCCCCTTATGTTATTCCTGACACCCTGGAGTTGATTATTAACTTCGTCCAGCCTGTATCGCTTGCTGAAATCGGGTCACCGCCATACAATCCTTTCATTATTGTTGATAGAAACCGTAACCGGGAAGTACATTTACCCGATTATCCTCCCACTGACCTTGTGGATGGAACGGATTTCGGAACTTTTTCTGATGATAGTAAACCCGATATAGGAAGGTATTATAAAACCAGGAAAAACCTTCCCTGGGCTATCAATATATCGGATAAATTCAGTTATATGTTCGAAAAAGAAGCGATCAATACAGGATATCTGTATTTTAACGACTGGGCAGAAAGTAACGGCGCCTTATATACTGATTGGTATTTCAATACAGTTACCGGCTATAGGGATAATTCAAAGATTTATTCTCATTGAAATTCCGTTTACAAGTTTTAGGATTTGTTATTATCACAACCTCGCTGTACCTGTTTTTCCTGACTTCGTGCAAGAAAAAACCGGATAATGGCGATCCTGGCTGGACGGATAAAACCATGGATCAACTCATCATTGAACGAGTGTTTAATTGGTCAGCGACCCAGGATGTGAATGTTACCGTTGAAGCATTGGATAATGCAGGGAACCACCTGCCATTTGTCAGGTTCGATATTTACTCCGAAAGCCTTTCTGCCGGGGGATATAAGGTGTTTTCAGGAACGACATACAGGAACGGGAATTTTGAGACAATGATTACTTTACCGGTCACTGCTGAATATTTGACCATTGCCACACAATACAATGGTCAAAATGTCGAACAAAAGGCAGCAATCCTTGATAAAGCCATTCATGCCGTCTTCGCGGGATTGATCCCTGATACAACCCGCCTTGACAGCGATTGGGATGGAGTACCGGATATTTTTGATGATTATCCGCTGGATACGTTAAAAGCATTCAATAGTTATTTTCCTGGGGAGAACCAGTTTGCAACCTTGATTTTCGAAGATTCCTGGCCGGCAACGGGAGATTTCGACTTCAACGACATGGTCATTCGTTACCGCATTAACCTTGTAACCGATTTCCTGAACCATGTCAATCGTATCAGCATTCTTTTTATTCCCGAAGCTTCGGGCACTAAAATGCATAATGGATTTGGTTTCCGGCTGCTTCTGGATACTTCTTTTTTTGCTCATGTTACCGGCGCACGGTTGAATACCGGATTGATCGATGTGGATGAGAAAGGTTTTGAAAAAGATCAGAAAAAAGCAACCGTCATCGCTTTTGATGACGCCCTGGCCCTTTATGGGACATCCTGGGTTGAGGGGCCTGTCAATACCGATCGGAATTCTCTTTTTTTAAAGCCTGATACCGTGGTTTTAACCATTGATTTCAAGAAATCAGTAGCAATCCCGATTGCCATGTTTGGGACTCCTCCTTATAATCCATTCATTTTTGTAAACGGCGATCGGGCAAAGGAAATTCATTTACCTGACTTTTCACCCACCGACAAAGCTGATATTACCCTCTTTGGCACTTATTCTGACAACAGCAATCCTGCTATTTACAGGTTTTATAAATCAAGAAATAATCTACCCTGGGCGCTTTTCTTACCGGTTGGTTTAATATATCTTGATGAAGGGGATGTCATCAACAAAGGCTATTTGAAATTCAATGACTGGGCAGAGAGTTCCGGCAAAACATATCCTGATTGGTATAAAAATACTTCCGCGGGATATAGAAATCCGGCAGTACTTTATTCCCATTGATAAGGACTGGAAATCCCTGATCCGGAGTTGGTTTCTCAGACAACAGTATCCATAGTTTTCATTCAGGTGAGCGAGTATTGTTTCTTAGAACGGATAACCGATCCCGAAATTCCAGATAATATCTTTCAATTGCATTTTATTGAAGTACCACCGGTCATTCTCGGGATACCAGGGAACCCGGAGTGGAATGGCCGGATCAAACCTGAAAATGAAGAAATCGAAGTCAAAACGGATCCCAATACCGGCATCGATGCCAATCTGATTGATAAATCCAGGGAAGGTGAACTTCCCGCCCGGTAAATCAGAAGTTTCCTTTGACAACCAGATGTTCCCCATATCTGCAAAAAGAGCGCCCCGGATCCATTGGTAAATGGGGAAGCGGTATTCAATATTGGCTTCCAGTTGTATATCCCCGATCTGGTTAAAGGTGTTTTCGTCATCCGAATGATAACTTCCCGGTCCCAGGTAATACATCTTCCATCCCCGCATTCCGTTGGCCCCACCCGCGAAAAAAGCTTTTTCGAAAGGCAGCTCGGTTGAATTGCAATAAGGGATCCCGATCCCTCCATAAAACCGGTAAACCATCGAAAATTTGTTCCCCAGGATATTATAATATCGGAAGTCGATATCGGGCCTGACATACTGTGAATAGGGCAAACCTAAAAGGTTATACATCCCGCTGTCGCTTTTGGGAATGTTAAAGAGCTTATCGATCCCGTAAATGAGATTTCCTCCTGTTTCAAAATTGCATCGGATATAAAAAAAATCTTTGACCGTATTGACTTTTTGATTGCTGAAAGTAAAGATATATTTCAACCCGGCCACCATGTGGTCGGTATATTGATTCCGTAACCGCCGGTCGGTTTGCGAATTAATGACGGAATCAAAATAGGCATCCGTAAAAACCTTGACCAGGGATATTTCAGCAGGGTTTAATACATGCTTTATTTTTTCATTCTGCATCCATGTATAACCAAAGGAGATATTGGAAATATGCCGGTCATAATCTATCTGACGCTGAAAGTTGTATCCCAGGGTGATGGTGGTCTTGGGTTTGAAATATTTGGACATCTTTTCCGGCTTGACCGGTAAGAGAAACTGAGGGAAAGTCAATGATGCATTTACACCCAGTTCCACCGTATTGAAAAAGGCGGATCCACTGGTCCCACCCGAGGCCTGCATTTGTAATGAACCGCTCAGATTGACTCTGAGAAGCTGTGCCCCCTTGAAGATATTCCGGTTCTGGTAACCGATATTCCCCTGAACGCCAAATGCACCGCCCGAGTTTGTCCCATCAGCGGTTACCGTGAAGGATTGTGCCGCCGAACGTGAAAGCTCTACATGGCAGTCCAGGATGTCTTTACACGGACCGCGAATTGGGGATGGTTCCAACGTTTCATCGAAATGAAGGTTGATATACCGGAACACCTGCAACCCTGAAAGCTGGGAATAGGTTTGTTTAACATCATCCAGGTTATAAGCCGTGCCGGGGACAAGGAAAACAGACTGGGCAATGGTTCGCGGTTTAACTTTGAATTTATCCCTGTAAAGAAAGTAAAAAGTACTGGGTGGTTGGCCCTTGATCGCGTTTTCGTATGTTTTTACGAGGGTGTCGTACCGACTGGTATCCGTCAAAAGATGATCAAATTCAGGGTAAACATAAATCTTATGAATGAAATATCGCTTATGGGGCGCCTGTAGGACCATATTGAAATTGTTCAGGGATGGGATAACCGGGTTGGTGATTTCCAACGTGATATCCATCCGGTTTTTCCTGAAATTACTGTCGATACGGTAAGCAATATAAATGTTCGAAAAATTGTAAAAGCCGTAATTCTGAAGATTCCCGGTGACCCTGCTCCTTTCATTGTCAAAAAGATACGCATCATAATTTTTTCCTCGTTTGATCAGGCATTTAGCAGTATCCTTGTAAACGAATGTGGCCACCTGCGTATCGGGGATAGAATATTGGATGTTCCTGACCAGATAGGGTTTGGCGACCTGGATATAATATTCAACTGTGGCCTTTTTGTTGTTATATCGAATGGAATCAATAACTTTTGAATTGAAATATCCCTTGTTGGCCAAATAAAGGGCCATTTGCTTCTGCGTCACCGAAACCATGCCCGTATCAAGCAAAACAGGAGCAGCGCCGACCTTATTCCGCAACCATTTCTTGAATTTTGTCTCTTTCCCCTGACTCCCCAGGTTGTAAAAAGCAATGTTGGTCCGGAATAACCCGAAGAGTTTTTTATTGGGATGTTGCTGTAAGTATGGTTCCAGATCTTCAGGCAGGACTGAACGCGGGTTAACCTTGATTTTATTGTTGATCAGCAGGTATTCATTGGGGGAAAAATTTTTCGTGACACTACAACCCGCCAGAAGGATGACGAGGATAATTGAACAAATACCGGCAAAAGATTTCCAGCTCATTATTTATTAAAACGGTTCAGGCTGTTTTGTGTAATCAAATTCCAGTCAGGTTTCCCAATGAATGAATGTAAATCCTTACTGTCAGTGTATGACATCGCGCTGGAAAGGTAGTCAATAAAGTTTTCGACCCATCCCGACAATGTATATTCTACCTGGATCATCCGGGTGACCCCTTCGGAGGATCTGAGCTCATTGCCCAGATGTGCTTGTACCTCTTTGGTACTCATCCCACGGAACTTCTTATAAAATACCGAACCCATGTTGAAGGCAGTTTTCACTTCATTGCTGTACTGGTCCACCCGGTCGCCCGGAACCGTATAACCTTCGAATTTTTTATTGGCCGAATAGGTATGTCCGGCCGATTCAAGAGCTTTATTAAAAATCCCTCCGCACATGACATAATCAGCGCCAAGCGCCAGGGCTTTTATGATGTCAGCATACTTTTTAATGCCACCGTCGGCAATCACTTTGGCAAATTTTCCTGAACGTCCCGCTTTTTTATGATATATGTCGTTGATCAGGGATGCCAGCGGATAACCGATACCGGTGTGAACGGAAGTACTGCATCCTGATCCGTTTCCTACCCCGATCCTCACAAAATCGGCCCCTGCTTGTGACAATTCAAAAAAGGTTGCAGGATTGGCCACATTTCCAACCATGATCAACAGCCGGTCCTGATACTTATCTTTGGTCCTTTCAACCATCTCCTTCAACCGTTTCATGTGACCATTCGCAATATCAATACAAACCTTTATTACCTCCTGATCAGGGATGCAGTCCCCTTCCCCGAAAATTTGTTCAAACTGATCCAGACTTAATGCGGCCCAACCCTTTATCGTTCGGAAATCTTCTCTGGAAAATTGCCTGGATTCTGTCCTTGGAACAATAGAATAGATTAAATTTTCTGTGAAAATATTCCGGTGGGACAAGTCGGTAACCGTATCCATCGGAGCCGTGAAGAGTGGAAGCATCTTGTTGTCGTCCATCACGGAAACAGTTTTCCGGGAGTTGATGTTACTTATTACAGCGGGTTGGATCAGAATATCGTCGAAATCGAATTTTGGACTTTTATTTTCCATGATAAGCGGGTATCAGTTTATGGTAATTTCTAAAACAACAAGAAGCGGCTGTGCAATGGTACTTCAATAGTAACCACACAGCCGCTTTAATGTTAACTTATAGTATGCGCTATTCTGTTATTTTTCAATCAGGACACTTCTGTTGATATTCCCGGTTTTTGTTTTAATTCTGACCATATACAATCCGGCGCTGAAAGCGGAGGTCGAAATCCGGAAGTCTTTCGAATAAGGGGCCTGATCAAAAACCTGTTTTCCGGAACTGTTGAAGATCCTTACTCCCTGCATGGTTTCCAGGGTCTTTAAAACCATATAATCTTTTGCTGGATTTGGGTACACCATCAACGGGTCATTGCTGAGATTCTCAATTCCAAGTACATTTCCAACACCGCCATTCATGAAGGCCGGCGTGAAAAGATTGCCGTTGTAATCGGCAAACTCGCGCAGGGTTGGTACGTCTCCCCAGGTCAGGGATACAGCATCCTGCGAACTGGCAGTAAAATGAAGGTCTAAGAGTTTATCGTTATCAATGGTGATCCCGTTGAAATCGGCGGCCCAGACAAAAGTCAGTTTTCCGGGTTGGGGATAACCCACAGTTACGTTGTCGATTCCATGAAACCATTGATCAGCGCCGGTAAATGTTAATTTTTCCGGATCATAGCTGATGGTAAACTGGAAGGAGCCCATATTTTGCAGATCGGTGGCGTAAACCGGGATAGTCACGTTCCCATCCAGGGGATCAACAACCCCGATTGTTAAAGCGCCGGCAGTAGCTTTCAACCGATCTCCGCTTCCGGAGTCTTTATCAGATGGATTATACGAGGCATTGGCATCGCCATAACATAATCCGTTGAAATTCTGGGTAACGTTTGCACCGCTGATCGTAACTGCGGTATTGTTGAAAAGCCAGTCACCTACCGTGAATGAATTGATAACGCTTCCGATCCTCTTTTTCACAAGCAGGACATCCGAAGCAGTGAGGCTTCCGGAGCCATTAACATCGCCGGATGCCAGGAAAATGCCTTCCAGTAAAGCAATATTGGCGATGTGTTTCTTGAACAGAAGGACATCCAGGGCGGTAACGCCACCCCAGGCTTTCGTCGTAGAAGGTTCCAGCGTATAATTGCCATTGATCAGGCTGCTGAATGAATAACTTCCCGAAGCATCGGTGGTGGTGGCGCCAACAACGGACCCTTCATTGTTTTTTAACGTCAACGAAATTCCAGATAAAGGAGTGGGGGTCGATCCCGGGTAGGTGATAATACCGGAGAGGGAGAAAGTGGTAGCCGCGTCCAGGGTAAAGCACCCAATTCTTGTTTTCCAGTTAGACGCGGTAGTGGTTTGATAATATTCCTGGGTGTACCAGAATTTAGTAGGATCAGAAGGATCTACATTCATGGTGCTATAGTCGCCCCAGCGACTGGGGGTTCCGCTCCAGGTATTGGTCTGGGAACCAAGTCCCTCCTTGATAACTCCTTCCTGAACGGTCATTTGGTTCAGTGGATCGTTTGCCAGGCGGCCGGTATAATAAACTGAAGGAAATTTAGTAGAGCTTGAGATAGAGTAACCGAGTGCAATATCTCCGGCCGGATTCATGGCAATGCTTCCCATCCAGCGTGAATGACTGTCGGGGGAATAAGTCCCTTGCTGGTATATGGTCCAGGCGCCGGTTCCTTCTTTCCGCAATTCAAACCAGCGTATCCCTGCCACACCGGAACCCATATTTATAGTACCGCAGGCCACCATGGAGTAATGATCGGCAAAAGTGCGGAACTGGAGCCGGAACATCAACCTGCCGGCTAAGGCGTCTAATTTCACGCTGGTGTTTTTCTGGGTAATTCCACCGGAGATGTTCCCGTTAAAGGCATCTACAGGGAGCTGGGCATGAAGGGCGAAGGAAGAAGAGCCTATATTGTCCCAGTCTACATGGAAAGCATACATTCCCAGGCGGTCAGGGCCATCATTCAGAAAAGTAAAGTAATTGGGCGTTCCCACGGGGGGGAAAGTCCCATCACAGTCAGATGGCAGCATGGCATAGGCTTCATTGCCGGCTGACAACTGAAATAAGACCATGTTTGCTGTTTCATCACCGGCTAACATTTTAGTCCGGTTCATGGCCACTGCGCCAACACCATTATAATTCAAGGAACCAGCCGAGAACCGGTTGATTGACATATAATATCCATCGGGCCAGACAGCGAGTTTGGGATAATCGGGCATATCTGAAAACTGGAACTGATACCGGTACCACGAACCTGTCGGATCGTTGGTTGTAGAAACGGCAACCATTTCAAAGAAAGGGCCATTTGGAAAATTGGGCAAAGAAAATTGTGAAAACACCCAACGGTCGGCTTCTTCATCGTAGAGCACAACCCCATCGCCGTCATTGCTGTTATTGGGCATGCCGGTAAAAATAGAACTGTTTGCCAGGGGGCCTAAAATCAATTCCCCTGTTTTTGAATAAATGGCATATTTACAGTTGACTTCCTGAAAATAATAATCCATACCAACATCGCCATCGGTATCAGGAGGGCACAATCCCATGGTATTCCCAACGCCGTCGAAAGATGCCGTAACCTCATCGGTCACCCGCGGCCCCTGGTATTTCTGTACATTAGGATCGGTGGCATTAGGATCATCGGTATCCACGGGATGAAAACGTTCGTGCTGAAATTGATTCTTCACCACCCCGTCTTTCCAGGTCCGGTCGGCAATTTGCGGAATGTTCTTGATCATTTCGCGCAGCGGGGGCGATACATCAAAATAAGTGGCCCGGATAACGATGGGCTTTGGAGCTTCCTCCTGGCTGAATGACCATGAAGTAAACAGCATGAAAGCCACAAAGGGGGTTAACAGTTTTTTCATAAGAATGAGATTTTGTGGAATTTGAAACAAAGTTACGGAAGTTTTCAATGCCCCTGTAAAGAGATTGAATTTTCTTACAGTACTTATTCAGGATAGATACCGGTTCCGACGATGAGGGCCTCCCCCCTGATCACAATCTTTTTAACAAAAGATGTCTTATGCCCTGGAATGGATTTACCCGGTTTTGGCCACTGGTAATCAACCCAACCTTGGCCTTTTTCATTGGCAACATGGATCATTTCCCGGATAAAATACTTCCCTGACGGATCCATCAGGTCTTTCTGGTTTGTCCCTTCAAGGGAAGGGGCCCCGGCATTGACAAGCATATTACAGAGGGTGTCGAGCACAAAAACGTAAGTATCTTTATAGACCAGTTCCGAAGTGGAATCCCGGAGGGTCCGGAACGCATCTTTCCCCATGATGCGGATCAGGTTGAGGGCATCGTTCACGGCATCAATGGCGAATTCTTTCTCCATTTTCATATCATATAAACCTGATCCGACCACATAGATGGAACCGGATGGAGCTCTGGACAGTTTTACAAAAGTAGATTTCCAGGAAGGTTCCCGGTCACCGGGTTTGACCCATTCATAGTGTGTCCAACCGCATTGCCCGATACCCAATGCCTTGCGGATAAACCACTGGATAATGGGTTTTCCGTTTATATCCCTGAGCCCATATTCATTCTTGCCGATCAGCGATGTGTCTTCATGTACAAAAATATCTCCTTTAATCCCGCAGATAAAAATATAGGTTTCACCAGTCCTCCATCTTGACCCATCGGTCATGAATGATTTAAAAGCGGATTCCCCTCTTTGAGCAATCAGGTCTGCTGCATCATTAACCAGGTTAACCAGGTTTATGGTCTTTTGGTGTTTGTATTTACTTTCTTGGGCAAAAACCACTGAATGAGACGCAAAAAACAGGATGCCAGCCAGTGAAATGCAAATTAACCTGCTCCGGATATTTTTCTTTGTCATAGTGTGGGGATTTATTGATTGTCTGAATCTATCGAGTAAATATACTGAAATTTCCGCAAAAAGTCAAGGATAAGCAAACATCCTTGGGATAAATGGAGTACTTTTGGGACAAATCGTATTTGTTTATCATTTATATAGGAGAGATCGCTATGGAAATCAATGAAACCCTCTTATTCTTAAAGAAGATTGAACTTTTCAGAAACCTTAATGACGAAGAGTTTATCGAATTAGCCAAAAGTGTCAGGGAAAAAACATACAACACGGGGGATATGGTTTTTCGGGAAAATGGCCCCCGCGAAGATATTTTCATCATTTATGAAGGAGAAATAGAACTCTTTAAAAGTAATCCTTATGGAACGGAGCTCAGACTGGCATTGTTCCGCAAAGGTGATTTTTTAGGCGAGGGTTCATGGGCGCACGATTCTCCCCATTCAACATCTGCCCGGGCGCTTCAACCATCAACACTGCTCTCTGTTAACAGCGGCTTTTTCAATAAAAGCGCTGAAACCACCCTGAAAATTTTCTCAAATGTTACCAGGGTCATGTCCAGAAGGATGCGCAATATTAATTCCAGGATGATAAACCCGGCTGCGCAGTATGAATCGGGAAAGACACGACGGGAACATGATCTCCTGGGTGAACGCGAAGTCCCTTTTGAATTCTACTATGGCGTACAGACCCTCAGGGCTCTTGAGAACTTTAATATTTCAGGCATGACCCTGAGCTTATTCCCTTCCCTTATCGAAGCTTTGGCAATGGTGAAAGAGGCTGCTGCAGAAGCCAATTTCGAACAAGGCCTGTTGGCGCCAGAGGTAAAAAACGCCATTGTTCAAGCCTGCCGGGAACTCATCAGCGGGAAGAACCATAACCATTTTGTGGTAGATATGATCCAGGGCGGAGCCGGCACTTCAACCAATATGAATGCCAATGAAGTTATTGCAAACCGTGCACTGGAGATCATGGGGCATGAAAAAGGCGAATATCAGTATTGCCATCCGAACAGCCATGTGAACCTTTCCCAATCAACCAACGACGCTTACCCCACCGCTGTTAAGATCGCTTTGATCAATTCCAATGAGAAACTTCTTCTGGTCCTTGAAACGCTTATCGATTCCTTCAGGGACAAAGCAAAAGAATTTTCCAGGATCATAAAAATGGGAAGGACCCAGCTACAGGATGCTGTTCCGATGACGTTGGGGCAGGAATTTGAAGCGTATGCAGTCACTTTGGGTGAGGAGGTAGAAAGATTAACCCAGAACGCACGGTTATTCCTTGAAGTGAATATGGGGGCCACGGCCATCGGAACAGGGATCAATTCGGAACCCGGATATTCAGAACTGGTCGTTAAGCATTTAAAAAGAATTACGGGTTTTGATATCGTCCTTGCATCCAATCTGGTTGAAGCCACCCAGGATACCGGATCCTATGTTATGTACTCCTCCGCAGTGAAGCGGCTGGCCGTTAAGTTGTCGAAGATATGCAATGACCTGAGGCTGCTTTCTTCGGGTCCCCGGACTGGACTACACGAAATCAACCTGCCGCCAATGCAACCGGGATCTTCTATCATGCCGGGAAAAGTTAATCCTGTTATTCCGGAAGTGATGAACCAGGTTGCGTTCAAGGTAATCGGGAACGATCTCACGGTTACCATGGCTGCCGAAGCAGGTCAACTCGAACTGAACGTGTTTGAACCAGTGATCGTACAGAGTATTTTCGAATCGATCGAGATGCTGAAGAATGGAATGTATACCTTGAAATACCGTTGCGTCGATGGGATCACTGCCAATGAGGAGCATTGCCGGAATATGGTCCACAATAGCATCGGACTGGTCACGGCGCTGAATCCTTTCATTGGGTATGAGGCTTCCAGCCAGCTTGCCAAAGAAGCGCTGGAAACAAACAGAAGTGTGTATGAGCTGGTTTTGGAAAAAGGACTTTTAACCAAAGAAAAGCTTGATCAGATCCTGGCTCCGGAGAATATGATCAAGCCAAGAAAAATGAAACTGTGATAAACTGATCATAAAAACTGATGAAACGAAAAATATTCCTGACCATATTGCTGATTGGGTGCTCTGCAATGTCTGCATCAGCCTGGCTGTTTCCTGAGCACAGGGAAATAATGATGACCGCCATCAAAAAACTTGATCCCGGCCGTCGCGCAATCCTTGACCAGATCTGGGCGTCGGCCCGGAAAGATCATGAATCGAGATTGTGTGCCTGGGTCATCGAACCGGAACAAGGCTTGAAACCCCAATGTCTTGATTATGCCACATGGTGTGCAATAGCGGGCGACCACTCTGTTTCAGCAACAAATTTGACCGATATTATCCTCAACTCCGATTGGATCCTGGATGTCGCGGCTATTGCCGCAAAACTTCAGGTTGGTCTCGACAACGCGCACAATCGCAGTGAACGTATCAGTAAGATGAGGGATTCGGATATCAAACTGCTCCGGGCCGATCCGGATTACGTTACCAGGTCGGGGAAAAACAATGGTCATTTCATGATGGCGCTTCCTGCTGTGAATACAAAACCTGAGATCTTTTTTTCAATGTGTTTCAAAGAAGGGACAGAGTTAAATACTGTTGGAACTTATACATGGTTCCATTTGAGCGCCCTATCGATGGCTGCCCGCCTGAACGCTAAGGGTCTTACACCTGAGCAGCGATCGGCCCTGGCCCTTTCGGTCCTGGCCGACGAAGCATTCGCCGCTCATTTTCTTGAGGATAGTTTTACATCGGGACATGTTGCGGGAATTTGGGGCGATGCCGCAAAACGGAAGGGGACCCATGATTATTACAATGAAGCAGGGTTAGAGGTAACTACCTGGCAAGGCAGACAACTGGTATTGATGGGCGATGCCACCATGCGGGAAGCAGATATTGAATGGTCATCCGAAGCAGTCCGTATGAGCATGGAACAGATATTGGATGCGGTTAACGGAAAGATCCTGGCGGATACCACATGGGTTGATCTCCCCATTGCAACCCCGGATACATTCAATGTAGGTAAATCCATGGTGATGCCCGTACGTCTGGTTGATCCGGAAGCAATAATTTTATGTGACACGGTATTGATGGCAACACCGATTCCGGGTTTGAAGGCCGGACTGGGAGAACTTCCGCGATTCCGGGCTGAAATAGGCCCTTTTGTTGGCCTTAGCGCTGCAACCAACTTCAATTTTCTGAATGGTGGTTTTTTTGACTATCAAACGTACAACGGTTTCAGCTCCGGATTGGAACTTGGCGTTCGTTGTGGATTGGGAATGGAGGGAGTCCTGAACGAATCGGGCGATGGGCTGGTTTTCCTTGATCTTGGCGCCCGTATTGATTTAAGTTCAACCATGAGGTTTGATTACGACGACGAACCAGAGATGAAGCAATTAGGTGATTATGTAGCAGCTATTCCAACCCGCGACGCCTATTATATCCGCTTAAGATTGCCTTTCTTTCTGATTCCGGGCGACTTGATAATTCTTGCGCCCGTTTTAGCGCTGGCGTCACCCAGTACCATGCAGAAGGTAGTCACTACGGCGGGAAATGGAGGTTTGATTCCCTGGCAAACGGGTTTGCCAACCCCTATTGGACGGTTCCAGTTCGTGTTGGGACGGGAGGTAGCTATCAGTATGTATGGATCGGGAAGGGGCCCTGATCCATATATAGTCACGCTAAAAGCCACTGACGAGGAAGGCCTCGATCAACAGGGGTATTTCTCTATGTTTACGACCAGGTTTGAATTTCCGATCGTGGAATACCGTCCCTTCCGGACCTATTCTTCACGACAGACCGGGAGCCTTCTTTTCCAATTGCATGGCGGTTTTGATATTCCGGGAAAACGAAAAACCATCTGGGCGCCGGAAGGCTATACCGGTTTGCCTGATACACGGACGATGTGGTATGCCGGTGTCCGGCTTGTTTTTGACTACCGGTATTATTTTTCAGGAAAGAAGAGATAAAATTACCTGATAAATACAGGGGAATTTTTGTGGCCGCAAAGAGAAGCTTTCAAACTCGTTTTGGAAAATCAAATAATACTTTACAATAACGCTGAAGGAAAAGTTACGATTAAGGTTACTTATCTGGATGATACATTTCGGTTGCCTCAAAAAGCCATAGCGACTTTATTTGGCGTTGAGATACCTGCTATCAGCAAGCATTTGACAAACATATACGAAACCGGCGAACTTGTCAAAGAAGCAACTATTTCCATTTTGGAAACCGTTCAAGTGGAAGGGAACAGAGAAGTAAAACGCAGGTCGGAATTTTACAACCTGGATACAATTATCGCTGTTGGGTACCGGGTCAACTCAAAACAAGTTGCATTTTGCAGTCACGGGGCAAAAAAAGAACGACGTGAACGACCCGGCAAATAGACAAGTATTGGCTATAACGCATAAGTCCAGCAGGGTTTTTGTACAAATGTGTAGGTATAAAAGTATTCAACCAATAAAAAAACCACCTACAAAACAAATTGTAAGTGGCTGATTTCGAAGTGGGAGCTACAGGATTCGAACCTGTGACCCTCTGCTTGTAAGGCAGATGCTCTGAACCAACTGAGCTAAGCTCCCGGAATGCGGGTGCAAAGGTAAAAATATTTTTAACAGTACCAAATATGGTGGCAAAAAACCATAGATTTATTTGGGCAGAAGCCCGAAAAAACGCACTACTTGTCAATATTCAATCTCCAGATCCAACTCGTCCCTCAGGGTCCTGAGTGCAGGGTTTTTTTCAGCCATTTTATCAAATTTTTCCTTATCAGTGTATGGCCTTATCTCCTTTTGATTTTCAGCGATCTTAATAAAAAGTTGGATCTTGTAGTTATTCAGTCGGGCACACAGGAAATCCATTAATTCCCCTTTTTTCAGATTGAGTTCATCCTCTAAGATCTTGTTATCCAGCGTAAACTCGATCTGCCATTCAGGAAGCAGTTTTGGCGGGCATTTCCTTAAGGTTGAATAAAGGTGTGGGGAATCATTCCTGAGTTTTTCGGCAAATTCATCCCAAACCAGACTCAGGTCAGATTGTGTAAAGATTGTTGCCGTTTCATAACGCTGTGGATCATCTGCCACCCCGTGGGCATCCTGCTCTTTTTTCACCGGTTTTTTAATGGATAACGTACTGGTGAATTCTTTATCGATGTCCTTCATTTTTACGGTATCCGGTTGGGAAGCCATGGATTCCTTCTTTTTAACGGGAGGAGCTGGCGTGGTCGTGTTTGTGGGTACCGATGGCTTTGCAACAGATGGTTGATGCCGGGTGGGGACAGCTTGTTCAGGTTGTTGGTTTTTACCGGTAAACGGTTGTTCCTGGATCATCAAGGCGCACATCTGCATCAGGGAAAGTTCGAGGTGCAGGCGTTTGTTGTTGCTGGTCTTATAGTTAAGGTCACACCGATTATTGATATCGAGCATCTTTAAAAGAAATCCGATGGGACAACGGGTCGATTGATCGAGATAATGACTGCGGATAGAAGGGGCTGTTTCGAGCAGTCTGGCTGTTGCAGGATCTTTGCATACCATCAGGTTCCGCAAATGTTCACCGAAACCGATCAGGAAATGCTGTCCGTCAAACCCCTTATCAATAATATCATTGACTGTCAGCAAGGTCCCCGGGATATCACCCTGAAGGATCTGATCCGTGATCTTGAAGAAATATTCATAATCCAGTACATTGAGGTTCTCCAGTACGGTTTCATAAGTAAGCCTGTCACCGGCAAAACTCACAAGCTGATCGAAGATGGACAAAGCATCCCGCATGGCGCCATCGGCTTTCTGGGCAATGATATGGAGTGCATTGTCTTCGGCATCGATGTTTTCCATAGAGGCGACATGGCGAAGGTGACCGGCGATGTCATCAACTGTGATCCTTTTGAAATCGAATATCTGGCAACGGGAGAGAATAGTAGGGATGATCTTGTGTTTTTCGGTGGTAGCCAGGATAAATTTGGCGTATGAAGGCGGTTCCTCCAGGGTCTTCAGAAAAGCATTAAACGCCGAGGCGGAAAGCATGTGGACTTCATCGATGATATAGACCTTGTATTTTCCCATCTGGGGCGGGATACGAACCTGGTCAACCAGGGTACGGATATCATCAACCGAGTTGTTGGAGGCCCCATCGAGTTCATATATATTGAACGAGGCGTTTTCGTTGAACGAAGTGCAGGAAGGACACTGGTCGCAGGCCTCGCCGTTTGGCGTTAAATGTTCGCAATTGATGGTTTTGGCCAGGATTCGGGCACAGGTTGTCTTTCCAACGCCACGGGGACCACAAAAAAGAAAGGCCTGGGCAAGCTGGCTGTTCCTAATGGCATTCTTGAGCGTGTTGGTGATGGACTTTTGGCCAACGACAGTATCAAAAGTCTGTGGACGGTATTTACGCGCTGATACAATAAAATTCTCCATACGGGTCCGGTCCGGTTCAAAATAT
>JALNWE010000015.1 GCA_023231065.1 Bacteroidales bacterium | reverse complement strand
TTTATCCAGGAATCTGAATAAAATAAAGCTGAGGGAAAAAAATGCCGACCTGCTGATCTTTGAAAAAATCAAGTTGCTGAAATCATCAGAATTTTTTGCCCCGGTTCATGAATTGCAACTCCTGAACCTGATATTAAATACCTGTGAGCCAGATATTCCCTCACATGATGCCTTACATCCCTTTCATGAAACAGGGGACCGGGTTATGGTAATCCGCTCAATTGAAGGATATTCCATTCAAATTCCCAACGATAAAATATATGAAATGATGTCCGGTGATCCGGTAATGACCGCGAGGTATCTGAATCTGTTCGTAAATAATAACCATGTATAAGTGAAGGATTATGAATAAACAGGCTATTTTCCTCTTTTTATTAATCCTCTCCGGAACCCTGATGGGGCAGTCCGTCCAATCTAATGAGCAAGGATTTCCCTTTGTAAAAAACTTCTCTGCTGCTGATTACAAAGCGCACGCGCAAAATTTTTCGATTGTCCGGGATAAAGCGGGGATCCTCTATTTTGGAAATTTTGCCGGCGTACTGCAATATGATGGGGAATACTGGAAACTGATCCCGACAGAAAAAATGACCAAGGTCTCCGCCTTGGGTATAGATTCCCTGGGTAATATATATGTAGGGGCTTTCGGAGAAATCGGGATGCTTGCAAAAAACACGCGGGGAAAAACTGCCTTTAAAAGCCTTATCACTTCAGACGCGGCCGGATCAACTTCTTTCGGCGATGTTTTACAGGTATTCCCTACACGGGAAGGAGTGTACTTTATAACCAAAAAAAACATTTTCCGTTGGCATCGCGAAAAAATGGAAACCTTGAAACCGGAATATGAAATCATTTCAGGTTTTTATGTCAACAAAACGCTCTATTTGCAGGTAAAAGACAGGGGTTTGATGGTTTTCAGGCATGACAAAATGATCCCTGTGCCAAAGGGAGAAATTGTGTCAGGCGCCATCGAAATCAAAGCTATGCTGCCATACCCGAAAAATAAAATACTTATTGCTACCGGAACACAAGGATTATACATGCTTGATTCGGATGGGGTAAAAGATTTCATTACCCAATCGGATGAATTGTTCATGAAAAATCTCATTACCACAGGCGTTGCACTGTCCGATGGTTCTTTTGCCATTGGGACTTCGCGTAAGGGAGTGGTCATCATCTATCCCGATGGCCGTGTGAAGCAATTTATCGATAAAAAAGCCGCGTTGCGTAATGAGAACGTTCAGGCATTATTCGCCGACGACAACAATATCCTTTGGGCTGCATTGAACAATGGCATTGCCATGATCGGAATTCCATCTTCCTTATCCTTTTTTGATGATAAATCAGGATTGAATGGCGCCGTTAATCATATTATGCGCCATGAAGGAAGATTGTATGTTTCAACATACCAGGGACTCTATTACTACGATGGACCATCTTTCGGGTTTCAATCCATTCCTGAAATCATCACTGCCTGCTGGTCGGTTGTTCCCTTTGGCAAAAATCTGGTTGCAGCAACTTCACAGGGAGTATTCCTGATTTCAAACCTGCATGCCAAACTGATAAAAGATGGTTTTGCCATATCCCTTGCAAAAGATGCCTCGGACCCATCGTCAGTTTATGTGGGTGAAATGAGTGGATTTTATTGCCTGAGAAATAAAAACGGGGCTTGGACTTCCCGGGAATTAGCAAACCCCGAAGAAGAAATTAATGACCTGATCCAGGATAACAATGGATATATCTGGGGTTCAACCCTGACCAAGGGGATTTTCAGGTATTCACCCGGTGAGGACAACCTTAAATTTTTTAATGAATCCTCAGGTTTGCCTGAAACCATGGGAAATACAATAAACCTTATCAAGGGAAAGGTTAGTGTCTCCACGAGCAAAGGGTTGTATTTGTTTAACAGCGCCGACCAGTCTTTCCATAAAATAACACTGATAAAATCAGATACAGCCAATGGGGCCAATTGGTTTTCAATAATAGCTGAAGATTCCAGGGGTAACCTATGGGTAAATTCAGGAGACGAAAGCCACCTGATGTTACTCGAGAAAAAAGGAAATTCATTTGAAGTCAACCAGACCCCTTTCCTCCCCATCGCTAATTATACGATATGGGCCATTGCTCCTGAAATCTCAGGAATAACATGGGTGGGTGGTCCCGATGGCCTTATCAGGTATAACCCGGAAGTTAAAACCATAAAACCCGATCCTTATCCGACCCTTATACGGCAAATCACCACGAACCAGGATTCGGTGATTTCCTATGGGAATGATGGAGGAATCTCCATTTTCAGGTATAAGGATAACTCATTACGTTTTGAATTTTCAGCCCCGTTTTACAATCCCAAAGGTGATAATCAATACCAGTACCTTCTCCAGGGCTTTGACGAAACATGGTCAGACTGGACAACACAGACCCATAAGGAATATACAAACCTTCCCAAGGGAAATTTCACCTTCCGGGTAAAAGCCAGGAATGTTTATGGAAAGATCGCTGAAGAGTCCTTCTTCAGCTTCAGGATATTGCCTCCATGGTATGTGACCTGGTGGGCTTATTTAATATATACGACCATTGCCGTTGGCCTGATCTACCTCATCGTGATTATCCGGAACCGGCAATTGCTGGCTGAAAAGCGGATTCTTGAACAAAAAATCGCAGACCGTACTGCAGAAGTGGTTCAACAAAAAGAGGAAATCGAAAAGCAATCCGATGAACTCGCCGGAAAAAATGATGAACTTGAAAAGATCAACACAATGGTCAAGTCGATCAATTCGGAAATCAACTTTGAAAACCTGCTCCAGACACTGCTTGAAAAAATGAAAGCCATCCGGTCTGTGGAAAAATCAACAGCGCTTGTTTATGATAAAAATATCGACGCCTTTAAATTCAAGGGGAGCTTTGGTTGGGATATCAGGCAACTTGCTGATGTTTCCCTCAGCCTGAACGAAACAGAAACGCGCTATCTGAAAAATGCAGAAGAAGTTTTTGAAGATATTTTCCTGAAGACAAAGTTCCCTGAATGGGATGATATTCCAGCCTTGAATGCCCTGGGAATCCCAAAAACGATGCTGGTTCTTGCAATCAGGGTTGAAAATAAGCTGGAAGCCTTTCTGATCCTTGAAAACATGAACCGCGAACATGCCTTTGAAACCAAAGATATAAGCTTTATAAAAAATTCAAAAGAACATATCATCTCGGCATTCATCCGGACTAGGATCCTTGAAGATTTACAAAGCACCCTTAAAAACTTAAAAGAAACCCAGGATCAGTTGGTCCAGTCAGAAAAGCTGGCATCTTTAGGGGCCCTCACAGCTGGTATTGCCCACGAGATACAGAATCCGTTGAATTTTGTCAATAATTTCTCTTCCCTATCCGGTGAATTAGCAGGAGAACTCACCGATTTTATCAACGATATCAAAGATAAAATCCCCGCGGGAAAATATGAGGATGCCGCCGAAGTGATCGGGATGATCAAAGGAAACGTCCAGAAGATCAACGAACATGGAAAACGCGCGGAAAGTATTGTCAAGGGGATGCTCCAGCATTCAAGGGGGCGAAGCGGCGAATTTGAAACAGTGGATATCAATACCCTGGTTGCCGAATATGTCAATTTAGCTTATCATGGGATGCGCGCCAAAGACAAGAGCTTTAATACCAGTATTAAGACACAACTTGATCCTGTAGTCGGGAAAGCCAGCGTCGTTCCCCAGGACCTGAGCCGGGTTATCCTCAACATTGTTAACAATTCATGTTATGCCTTAGATGAAAAAACAAAGAAACTGATACCGGGATTCGCACCAGAGGTGATCATCAGTACGACAAAAGTGAAGGATAAGATCGAAATCCGGATCAAAGATAACGGGACCGGAATACCCGAACATGTACTTGAAAAAATATTTAATCCATTTTTCACCACGAAGCCAACGGGGAAAGGCACAGGCCTTGGACTTTCCATGAGTTTCGATATCATTACCCAGATCCATAAAGGGAAACTCGAAGTAAAATCGAAGGAAGGCGAATTCACGGAATTCATCATTACCATCCCTGAACGGCAATCCTGACGATCCATGTTGAACCCGGTAAAGCGTCTGTTGTGCTTTTGTCTTTTTGTTCTGATAATCCATTCTTGCGGAGAGGGTCAGGCCCTGTTTAAAATCAACCAGTACAACATAGTTTCCGGCGGTGATCTGATGCCTGTTATTACCCTTTTTGGTAATTATCCACTGAATAAATACATCAGCATTACCAGCTACTTTTATGTGAACGCCTACCCTAAGGGCAGCTGGGGAGAAGGATTGGCCGGGTTGACGGTCACACCTGTCAAAGGGATCTCGCTGGGATTCTTAGGCGGGTTTCAATCCAATGAAACAGAGCTGTGGAGGGTATCCCCCATTATCATGCTGAGTAAGAAACAGTTTTCTTTTTTCGGTGCATTTGAATTCGGCGGAACGCGTTACCGCTGGGATGCAATGGGATTTTATTCCCTGAAAACCTTTAAGTTCGGAGCTGAATTTATCCGGTATTATCAAATGTACGCCGCTGGTCCCCGTATAGAATTTTCGTTTTTAAAAAAACAGCCTATTACCGTTTTTTACTCAGGCTTATGGGATTGGACCAGGGGCAGATATGATTCGATGTTCGGGATTTATTCAACTTTTGGTTTTTCACCCGGGACGGGCATACCGGATGATTGACAACGGAACGGAACGAAACAGATTATTCCGGATGTTTGTACGTATCGAAATTTACGCTTATGAAAGCTTTATTCTTTGACGGATCTTTAAAAATAAAGGAAGTATCACATCCCCAACCCCGTGAAAATGAAGCGCTGATCAAAATCATATTTTCCGCTATTTGCAATACAGATCTGGAAATCGTTAAAGGTTACATGGGATTTAACGGGATCCTCGGACATGAATTTGTGGGAGAAGTCGTGACCCGGTCCAGCGACCTGTTCGGACAAAAAGTTGTTGGCGAAATCAATTGTTCGTGCGGGGATTGCTATTTATGTCAAACCGGTCGTGAAACCCATTGTCCTAACCGTACAGTGCTGGGGATAGATGGTCATCCGGGAGTATTCGCCGATTATATTGTCCTCCCTATGCAGAACCTCAAGGTCGTCCCCGAAAACCTGCCGCTTACTTCTGCTGTATTTACAGAACCACTTGCTGCCGCCATTGAGATTTTTGAACAGATCCAAATCAAACCTTCTCAAAATGTCTTTATTTTCGGAGCCGGAAAACTGGGATTGCTCATCAGCCAGGTATTCAGGTTGAACGGTTGCGTTTATACCACCTTCGACACCCAAGTTTCCAAAGTAAAAAAAGCGATGGATATGGGTATAAATGCCAGGGAACTCTCTTCATTACGCGACGCGGAAAAAGCAGAAGTATGTGTTGATTGCACCGGGAATCCTTCCGGGATCAACCTGGCCTTATCCCATCTCTATCCACGGGGAAAACTGGTCCTTAAAACCACCGTCGCCCAATCTGAAAAAATCGATCTGAACCAGATCGTCATCAACGAATTTGAGATCATCGGTTCCCGCTGCGGATTATTCGAACCTGCCTTAAGTTTACTAAGCCAGGGACTGGTTAACCCCCAACCTCTGATCAGCGCTATATTACCATTCAATGAAATTATACAGGCCTTTGAATTGGCCGGGAAACCGGGAACTTTGAAAATCCTGATACAACATTGATTGTTGAAAAGGTTGTTATATTAATTCAAAAAAAAGTGAATAGTTTAAAAAAAATCAATTAATTTCGCATAGTCCTTCATCAGGGACTATGAAGTATGTTTATAACTGGTACAAACAAATAGTCAACCGAATTTATGAAAGCACTGAAAAATTTTTATTCCAGTCTCGCTGTCGTTGCCTTTCTTTTGGTATTCTCACTCACTGGCTGTAACAGCGCATCCAATCAGGATAAAAAAACCAACGAAGCAACAGCCGATACGATCCGGAAAGAGGTTACCCTAAGCCCGGAATCGCAAAGTCTGCTATACAAATTCCCGACCCCGTTTGAAGTAACTACAATGCTGGAAAAAGCCAAGGCTGGTTTTATTTTTGACATCACCAATTCTCCGGCCAATGTCACAAAATATACCACCGAAAAAAGCAAAGCGCTCAACCTGGGTGTTTACAGCGCTGACCTGAGTTACTCAGCCACCTATAACCGTACCGATGAAACCAACAAGTTTCTTGCCTGTACAAACAAACTGGCTGATGAACTGGGAATCGCCGGCGTTTATGATCAAACGATCCTGGATAAAATTAAAAAATTCAACAATAAAAAAGATTCTCTGGTCGCTTTGATCAATAAGGTATTTGGACAAACCAACGATTTTCTTTCAAAGAACAACCGTAACCAGGTCGCCGTCCTCGTGGCAATCGGTGGTTTTGCAGAAGGGATTTACCTTTCCGCTTCTTTGGGTGAAGTAGCGCGTGACAACAGCAAAATCTTGGCTGTCATTTATACCCAAAAAGACAACTATGAAAAATTGATGACCATTCTGGCTGCCTATAATGCTGACCAGAACATGAAACCCGTTTGTGACGATATGGCCAAACTAAAAACCATCTGGACAAACTTTGGCATCGAATCCGGAAAGAAAATCCCCATCGAAAAAGCTGCCGAGGTAGCCGATCTGGCTGAAAGCGTGAGGCTCAATATAGTTAAATAAGGACATTACCCGTTATGGGTTTTAAACCGCCTTTGTTTTCAGGGGCGGTTTTTTTTATTCATCAAATTCGTATTTTTGAATCAGACAAAAACCCGATTCCATGTCTGAACCCATCCTGATGGCATTAGTACAACTTTTCGCCATTGTCGCCGCTTCCGTAAAAAAACAGGTATCCTCGAACAGCCGGACCATTCTTTCATCATACCTGCAAGAACATCTGAATAACCAGGAACTCGAAGAATATCTGAAATTGTTCGACGAACTGGTATTCTTCCATCAACCAGAGAATGAACCAATGGAAGGGGCCGGGCTGGATGTTTCGGAAAAGATCCGGACCATTTGCCAGAAAATCCAGAATCAGCTGACGGCAAGGGACCGGTTGATTGTTTTTATTAAATTCCTGGAATTTCTGGTTGAACTTGGTCGTGACGAAAATAATATACCTGCTGTTGAAAGTCATTTAGCGGAAAAATACAGCCAGGCGTTCATGGAAGTTTTTAACCTGCCGGAACCGGAATACCACAATGCCCGCGCTTTTATTCTCAATCCATTCAGCAAGGAAATACAAAAAGATCATCTTTTAGTGATTGACTCCTGCCCCGACGATCCATTGATGCCATTCAAACATATCATCCGGGACCGCCTGGACGGAAAAATGATCTTTCTTTACGTAGATTCTGTAAGGACCCTGATTTACCGGTATCTCGGAAATGATGAATTATACCTGAACGGGCACAATGTACCCCCATACCGTTCATTTGTCTTTAACCATGGGGCCATCCTTAAAAATCTTAAAATTTCACCGGTCTATTATACCGATGTTGCAGCTAAATTTCTTCATTCCAAAGAAAAGATCAAAATCGAATTTACCGCCAACGAAATTGAATACCGGTTTAAAAACAGTCTCAATGGCATTCACCCGTTCAGTTTTACAGCCGAATCCGGTGAACTGATCGGTGTGATGGGCGGCAGCGGAGTAGGGAAATCTACTTTGCTGAATGTATTAAACGGAAATCTGACCCTGAAACAGGGCCATATTCTGATCAATGGATATAACCTTGAAAAGGATAAAGAAAAACTCCAGGGAATTATCGGATTTGTGCCGCAGGATGATTTACTGATTGAGGAACTTACTGTTTTTCAAAACCTTTATTACAATGCCAAACTCTGCTTTAAGGATTTCACTGAAAAACAGTTGATCCGCGCAGTAATAAGGGTACTGAAAGATATTGACCTGATCGGGATCAAGGATCTCACGGTAGGGGATCCGCTCAACAAATTCATCAGCGGAGGCCAGCGTAAGCGTCTGAATATCGCGCTGGAACTGATCCGCGAACCTGCTGTACTATTTGCAGATGAGCCTACCAGCGGACTTTCTTCGATGGATTCGGAAATGGTGATGCTTCTGCTGAAAGAGCAAACCCTGAAAGGCAGACTGGTTATCGTGAACATTCACCAGCCTTCATCGGATATCTATAAACTTTTTGATAAACTACTGATCATGGATAAAGGAGGGTACCCTATATATTACGGGAACCCGATCGATGCCCTCACCTGGTTCAAATCGGCCACCAGCCACGTTAATCCCGATGAAAGCGAATGTCAGTATTGCGGCTATGTCAATCCCGAACAACTACTCCAGATTACCGAATCTAAAATTGTCAATGAATACGGACGGTTGACAGGCAACCGTAAGGTTACTTCCAAAGAGTGGTATGATCTTTTCCGCAAAAAAATCCAGCCAGGGTTGGTCATCCGGGAAGAAAAAAAAGAAATACCCCCAAGCTCTTTTAAGGTTCCAGGCTATTTTAAGCAGTTCCGGATCTTTAGTATCCGTAACCTGCTTACCAAGATCACCAACAAACAATATATGCTGATCAACCTGCTGGAAGCTCCATTCCTTGCCGCTTTACTGGCTTACCTGACCCGATATCGTTTTGGTGACCAATACCTGTTCAGCGATAACCGGGACCTGGTGCCTTACCTGTTCATGAGTGTTGTGGTTTCCCTTTTCCTGGGTATGATGGTCAGCGCGGAAGAAATTATTAAAGACCGGAGGATCCTTAAACGGGAAGCTTTCCTAAACCTGAGCCGTTTCAGCTATCTTAACGCAAAAATCATCTTTCTCTTTGTACTTTCGGCTATTCAGACCATCCTTTATGTCGTAGCAGGAAACCTGATCCTGGGTATCCATGGCATGACCTTCAGCTATTTTCTGATCCTGTTCTCCACGACCTGCATGGCCAATATGATCGGACTGAATATCTCGTCGGGACTGGATTCCGTAGTTGCTATCTATATCCTGATCCCATTCATCTTAGTTCCCCAACTGTTGCTGAGCGGGACCATAGTGCCTTTCGATTATCTGAATCCTTCCATTGCTTCCCGGACCAATGTTCCGCTTGTCGGGGATCTGATGACTTCGCGGTGGACTTTCGAAGGCCTGGCAGTCGAACAATTTAAAAACAATGATTACGAAAAGATCTTCTATCCCCTGGATAAAGAGATATCGCATTATAATTACAATACAGCATACGTGATCCCCACGTTGAAATCGGAATTGGACGAGTGCCAGAGAAACCTTGTATTACATGAAAAACCGGAACGGACAAAAGCATTGATGGCCATTCTTGAAAACGAGGTCCCTTTGCTGCAGAAAGAAGCCGGATTCGCCTCCTTCCCCTATCAGGGCATTTTCTCTGAACGCCAGTTGAACGATTCGCTGGTACAGGCTTCCAAAAACTACCTTGATTCGCTGAGCCGGTACTTTTCTTCCCGGTTGACCGCGATCACAGCAAAAAGAGATGCCATTTACGAATCGATGGTCACAAAAATAGGCGAAAATGGCGCCTTTAAATTCAAACAAGCAAATTATAATGAAAACATCGCCGATCTTGTCCTGAATAAATCGGCCGAAAACAAGATCATCGAGGGAAAAGGGAAATTGATCCGAAAGAAAGACCCTATTTTTATGGATCCTGTCTCACGGGATGGACGGGCTCATTTCTATGCTCCGGTTAAATTCGTAGGGAGCTGGCAAATCGATACTTTTTGGTTCAATGTGGCGGTGATCTGGCTGATGTCGATCGTTCTTTACCTGACACTGATTTATGATGTCCTCCGCCGGATTATCAATTGGTTCGACAGGTTGAAGTACAAACGGAAATAATTCAGCGTAAAAGTTTCCCGCTGAGTAAGAGGAGTTCCGTTTCTGAAAGTTTAGCCCGGAATTGGGCAGAGATCAGACGGATATTTGCATGCATCAGATCCTGTTGGATTTCTCTGAGTTGCAAGGAAGAAATGGAGCCCACAGCATAACTTTCCCGGGCAATATCCATATTTTTACGGGCTAATAACAGATTTTCCTGCTCAAATCCGATCATTTCAATTTCATTGCTGTAACTGTTATATGCCATGGTAAGCCAGGCTTCCAGCTGGTTCGTAAGTTGTTTCATTTTCAAGTCGCTGGTTTCAGCCATGACCCTGGCGTTTTGATACTCCCGGTTCAGGTTCCGGCCATCAAAGAGCTTCATGGTCGCAGTCGCACCCACGGTCGGGCCGAAATTCCGGTTATAGTTTATGAAGTTAGCTTCCGTTTCGTTGCGGTAATAGGAATAAGTTGTGATAAAATCCAGGGTTGGCCATTGTTGGGCACGGGCTGATTTCATATCAAGGAGACTGACTTCCTTATCCAATCCGGCTAAGATCAAGTGACGGTTTGACTTATTAAGGCCGGCCCGTAAAGAATCATAATTTAATATATATGACACCAGAATGGTATCCTTTACAGCAAATGGAGTGTTGATCTCCCTCGACAACAATTCATTCAACCTTGTTTTAGCATTTAGAAATATAGTCTGGTTGTTTTCCAACCCGGCAACATCGGCATTCAATTCAATTTTTGCTTTCAGGTATTCCAGTTCTGAGCCGCTGCCAGTTTCGTAACGCAATTGCGCCAATTCAAGCCTGAATTTAGAAATATCCACCTGTTCCTGCTGGATCACGACTTCATTTTCGCGGCGGACAATATCGTAATAGGCTCCGATGACCTTTGCCAATGTATTCTCTATTTCAATCTTTACATTAAGATCCCCGATTTCATTCAACTTCTTTAATTTGTCATAGGTAATGAACATGTCAAGTCCGTCAAATAATGTCCATTCAAGCCTTATTCCACCGGTAATCAGATCGGAAGTAGCATTGGATTTGTCAAGCTCAGAGCCGGTGGCGACTTCAACGCGGGCATCGCTGAGCCCTCTCACATAACCTGCATTAACATCAATTCGAGGCAATATTCCGGCATTACCCGGAGTAGCATTGTTTGCTGCAATCCTGCCTGTATTTTTAGCGATGTTGATACCAAAATTATTGGAAAGACCAACTTTTACTGCTTCTTCCAGCGAAAGTAACGATTGGGCAGAAACCATGCCTATAAGCAGAATGAAAATTCCGGTGAGGGTTGCTTTGTTCATCAGCTGATATCGTCGGTCATGACGGGCTTTTTCTCAATTGTAAGTTCGGTATAATCGATCTTGTCCAGTTTCGGATTCCTGGAGAAATAGGAATAAACGGCCGGAATGATATAAAGGGTCAGGAAGGTGGAGAAAATAAGTCCTCCCACTACCGCTATTCCGAGCGATTGCCGGCTTTCGGCCGAAGCCCCTAAATTCAGGGCGATGGGAAGGATACCGAGTATCATGGCAGAGGAGGTCATCAGGATAGGCCGGAATCTCGATATAGCTGCGCGTTGCACTGCCTCTATTTTATCGATGCCGCTATTTTTCCGTTGATTGGCAAATTCCACGATAAGTATCCCGTTTTTGGTAACCAACCCGATAAGCATGATCATTCCTATCTCACTGAAAATATTGAGGGTCTGGTCAAAATACCAGAGGGAAAAGAGTCCTCCTGCTACAGCCAGGGGAATAGTGAACAAAATGATCAGTGGATCGATGAAACTCTCGAACTGGGCAGCCAGGATTAAAAAGATAAGGACGATGGCTAAAATGAATACGAAAGTCAGGCTGGAAGAACTTTCCCTGAAATCGCGTGACTGGCCTGCCAAAGCGGTTGAAAATTCCGGTGGCAGCGCTTTTTTCGAAATATTATCCAATGCCTCAATACCATCGCCGAGGGTAGCTCCCTGGGCTAAACCAGCCGAAACTGTTGCCGAAATATACCGGTTGAAGGAAAAGATGGATGCCGGGTTAATGCTTTCTTCGACAGAGATAACATTGTCAACCAGAATAGATTGGCCCTGGTTATTACGGACATACAAAGCGTTCAGCGCATCAGGCCGGTCCCGGTCATCCCGCATTACCTGCCCGATGATTTCGTATTGCTTACCATTCATGATAAAATAACCATATCGCTGTCCACTCAGGGCCAACTGCAATGTCCGGGCAATTTCTTCAGCCGAGACCCCCAGTTGGGACGCCTTTTCACGGTTGATCCTGATACGGAGTTCTGGCTTGTTCACCTTGAAATTAGCATCGACAAACTGAAGTATTTTAACTTTTTTGGCTTCTTCCAGAAATGCCGGTAATACCTTTTCCAAAGCTTGTAAAGAAGGAGCAAGAATGACGTATTGCAAGGGTTGCCCCGAAAAACGGTCGCCAATGGTCGGAGGTTCAAAAGGGAACGTACGGATGCCCGTAAAACTTTGTAAATCACCCGATATTTTATGGAAAATTTCATGCTGACTGCGTTTCCGTTCCGAAGGGTCGGTAAGATAGATAATTTCCTGTGCTTTATTGGGCGTTTCAATGGTACCCATGCTGGGACTGATCCAGGAAAAGAAAACGGACGCTTCAGGAATGGAATCGGCAATATAGCGGTCAACCTGATCAATATATTTTTCTGTGAACTCGTATGTTGATCCTTCCGGGGCCAGCGCTGGGATTCGGATGTTGGACCGATCCTCAAACGGAGCCAGTTCAGCGTGCAGCGAACGGAATAGAACAACGATTAACCCGGTTACAATGACAAAAACCGGAAAAACCAGCCAACGATGGTTCATAAATCCTTTCAGGGAATACCGGTATCCACGGTTTAACCAGAGAAAAAAAGGCTCTGTCCTAAGCACCAGCCAATTGGAGTTCAGGCGCCGTTGATCTTTTAAAATCCTTGAGCACATCATGGGCGAAAGGGTCAATGCCACGAAGGCAGAGATCAGAACAGCCCCGGAAATTACAATGGCAAACTCGTTAAAAAGCCGTCCAATCAACCCTTTTAAAAACATGATGGGCATAAAGACAGCAGCCAGGGTAATGGTAGTTGAAACAACAGCAAAATAGATCTCTTTCATCCCCCGTTGAGCAGCTTCAATGGGATGAATACCAAGATCGATCTTGGTATAGATATTCTCCAATACCACGATGGCATCGTCACATACCAGCCCAATCGACAGGACAATAGCAAGCAGGGAAAGAACATTAATGGAAAGCCCGATCAGCGCCATGATTACAAAAACGCCAATAATCGATACCGGGATCGCCACCACCGGGATCAGGGTTGACCGCCAGTCGCGCAGGAAAAAGAAAATGATAAGGATCACCAGGAGAAGCGAAACAAGGATCGTTTGCTGGACTTCCTTTACCGCATTCCGTTCAAACTTCGTAAAATCATAACCAATACTGACCTCGTAATCGGACGGGATCTCATTTTTCAGTTGGTCCATCCTCCTGTAGAACTCGTCGGCAATGGCCACATTGTTGGCGCCGGTCTGGGGGACAACACCGATAATAATGACCGGGAGAAGGTCCATTTTGACCGTTTCCCGGTCGTTTTGTGGATATAATTCAGCCGTACCTATATCCGATAACCGTACAATATTCCCATGTTCTTGTTTAAGGATGATGTCATTGAATTGCTGGGGGGTTTGGAGTAAACCAAGGGTACGAATGGTCATCTCCGTCAGGTCCCCTTCTATCCTGCCTGCCGGAAGTTCAATGTTCTCGCGGCTGACTGCATTTTCAATATCGCGGGAAGTAATTGCGTTCGATGCCATTTTATAAGGATCGATCCACAACCGCATGGAATATTTTTTTGAACCAAAAAGTTTGATATCCCCAACTCCCGGGATTGTCTGCAAACGGTCCTTGATGGTATTGTCCACCAAATCATTTACCTCCATGATATTCCTATGATAGCTCCTTACGATCATGAAGATGATAGCATTGGCATTGGCGCTGATCTTTTCCACAATGGGAGGGTCCACGTCCTTAGGAAGATATTTAATGGTTTTCGAAACCCGGTCGCGGACATCGTTTGCCGCCGATTCCATCTCTTTCCCCAGGTTAAATTCAACGGTAATCTGGCTGGTATTGTCATTGGAAACCGAGGATAATACCCGGATACCTTCAATACCATTGATGGCATTTTCAAGCGGATCAGTAATCTGAGCCTGAATAATTTCAGCATTAGCGCCTGTATAATTGGTGGTAACGGTAACAATAGGGGGATCCATTTCAGGATATTCGCGGATACCCAGCTTATAAAAACCAACCACGCCAAAAATGAGGATAAGCAGGGTCATTACAATGGCCAGGACAGGACGTTTTATGCTTACTGACGAAAGGCTCATCCTAAGGTGCGTTTATAATTTTCAGTGGTACATCCTTCTTTACCCGCAAAAGATTGGTAGTGACAAGGGTATCTCCCAGGGCCAATCCCTCGAGTACCTGAATGGAAGACTTGTTCCTTATGCCTGTCTTGACCACCTGGGAAACAGCTTTTCCCGATTTTATAAGAAAAACAGTATATCCTTTGATGGAAGGTATCAATGCAGAAGTAGGGATGAACAGACTTTTATCAAAAGCCCGGATATCAAGGTTCACCTTGACTGAAGATCCGGCAACAAGCTTTCCTTGCCGGTTATCGGCCACAGAGCGTAACAGGATTGTCCGGGTGTTGAAATCCACGGCTGGTTCGACTGCTTCAACCACTGAATTGAAAATTTCCGTGGAATAATCGGTGGTAAAAGTAACCCTGGCGCCAGCCCGGAGATCATTGGCATACCGTTCAGGGATGGCAAAATCGATCTTCACCTGGCTTATATCATGCAGCATGGCAAGTACCACTTCCGGATTGACCATAGCGCCTTCACTGACATTTCTCAAACCAATTTTCCCTGCAAAAGGAGCTCGTATTTCGGTTTTTCCCAGGTCAACTTCCAGAACGGCAATTTCCGCGTTCAACTTGTTCAGGTTGTTCGACACGATGTCAAACCGCTCACGGCTGATGCCTCCCTTTGCCAGGAGCGCCTTTTCACGGGCCTCACTCTCAGAAGCCAGCTGTTGTTCCACTTTTAGTTTATTGATACGGGCAACAATATCGGCATCATCCAGCTTGAAGAGTAATTGTCCTTTTGCAACAAAGGAGCCTTCTTTCAGGAAAATATGGATTATTTTACGGTTGATCTCACTTACAATAGCAACGCTTTCATTGGCCCGGATAGTACCGACTGTCGTAAACTGGTATTCAACCGTGGTGTCTTTCGCCACAAAGATCTCTACCGGGATGACCGGATCCTTTCCGGTCGATTTTTCATGCTGCTTTTTCTCCTTGTCGGAGAATATTTTTAAAAGTACCAGTACGACCAGGACAATTAAAATACCGGAAAAGATCAGGGTGCGCTTCATAAATGATTTTCAAACAAACATAGTTATAAGATTAATGTAATTTTTCGATCCCGTTTTGACGGATAATATCCAGTTCATTGGCAGTGAACAAGCCTGATTGGTATAATTGTAAAAATTGTTCCGAGATCCCTTTATTGAAAATCAGAACATCATCCGTGTTGATTGTTACTTTTACACCATGGTCAAACAAGATCCGGATCGGGTGGGTTTTATAGGATTTAACTCTTTTTAGCCGCACATTACTTGCCGGGCAAATGTTCAAAACGATTTTATGGTCGGCCAGCCATTGCATCACGCGGGTCGATCCCGCTGCTGCAATCCCGTGCTGGACTTCATCAAGCTCAAGTTCCATCACGGCTTCCTTTACGGAATCCGCATCGCCAAATTCACCCACATGGGCTTTGCATCTTAACCCTGCACTTTTTGCATACCGGTAGATCTCGCGGAAATTCCGGATAGGCTGGGCCATTTCATCATCATAAAGATCAATAGTTTTGAAATAATTAAAATGAAAATAAGGTCCCAGCAACGCCATTAATGAGCGAACAGACCGGCTACGTAACAGGCCAAGTTCGGGGCGGAAATTAATTTCCGAAGCTATGCTGGTATGTGCCTTTTGCAAGGCCCCGATGACCTTTTCAGGAGAAATATGAAATGTTGCCCCATAGCAGCTATCGATGCTTGCTTCCAGTTCGGTAACGCCATCGGATTTTGCCTGTCTGAAAGCGGCCTCAAGGGCCATTTGAAAACGATCGGGATTTTGGAGCAGAAAAGGCCGGTAAACAAGGGCAATCCATTGATCCAGCTCCTGTATGTCGCCTTTAACCGAATGAAACGGAATGATTTTTCCCCCGGAAAATTTGTTAAAAGCCGATCTTCGTCCTCCCATGAGGATATGATTATGAAGGTCGGCCTTTGGAAATTTCCTGATTTCCTTCAGTGAACCCGTTCTTAAGGCATCACAAAAACCGAATTCGCTCAAAAGATCATATATTAAAATTTGCCGGAAACCCCGAAATTAACAACACCCCTGAAACCGTATCCCCATTCCATAAAGGCGCCGATATCTTTACCAACCCGGATTCCAAATGCATTAATATGAAAAGCAGCCGAAAAGCCAGAATCATTGGTATGGGATCCACCATTGCGATCCTGCCAGAAAATGTACGAAGCGCCAACCTGAACGCCAGAATACATCGAAAAAATTCCTTTTTTCAGGTAGTAGAAATCAACTCTTGGCATCAACGTAAGCAAGTAATAGTTGTATGAGAATTCCATACCGGACTTCCCCTTTATAATAGTACTGATCGGGTTTACACTCATAGAAACACCAATTGCCACCCAGCGTGCCAGATGCCTGTGATATTCAAAATCGGGAGCGCCATAAAAGGAACACCGGTAATCGGTAATCGTATCCTTGAAAATATTCATCCCGATGGCAGGCCAAACCGACATTAATGAATTGGCCATTTCAGGAGCTGTAAGGACACCATAACCTAACCGGATTTCGTTTTTGCTTTCCGGTTTATCCTGAGCGCTGGTTGTGTTGATGATGATAGCGAAACTGATCAACATGAGAATGGTAAGTTTTGTTTTCATGGGCTTGTTTTTATTAAACATTTGTTTAAAAAGTTGTTTCAAATATAGTATTGCTCATTATTTTCATCAAAATTAAATAAATCATAAAAATTACAATTTCAGTGAAACCATAAATTGATCAGCAGGCAACATCGGCCCATAAGCCCTGGAATATCCTAAGGAGAGGGTCGATTTCAAGAGGGAGAATAAAACAAGTTCTATATCCAGCTGTGCCCCGGAAGCGAAATAATTTAATTGTGGCTGCCGGTTGGCAATATTGGTAAAAAGCCCCATCCCGAACACAGTAAACCGGGCATAGGTAGAGTAAAATCCCAACAAACCCAGTTTACGGAAGCGGATGGGACGAAAATTTATCTCGGCGCTAAGCTTACCATAATTCAGGGCCGATATCTCGTCGATATTCACACCCGGGAAACTGGACATTTCGCGGTATTGCTGCGCCGACCGGTAATCGATCCAGTTGTTGCCGAACCCTCCAAAATAAAAATAAGAATTCGTTTTTCCCGACTCTCCAAAACTCTGGCCTGCCGAAGTCCGGAACCAAAGGGAACTATTCCGCAAAGGAAGGAGAAACCCAACATCAAAATTGTTGATCACCTGCGGATAAAAAGTCTGACGGGCAAAACTCGTGTAAGCATATACATTCCAGTCGTATCCTTGCTCCGGTTCAATGGCGCCCAGGGATTTGCGCAGGTAACTTTTATGATAGTTGATCGTGGCCATATAGAGATTCCTGTAATCAGAGGCTACATTCTGGTAAAAGGGCAGCGTCTCAAGGTCGCCATAGGCCGTTAATTTGACATAAAAATCTGTTTTTGAAGGGGAAAACCTGTTAAATAGTTTGTAATACCTGGCGGAAAGTGAGTATCCGGCCCTGCTAAATTTAGTAGGACCGAATATATCATAAAAGTCGGCATAATTATAATTTGCCGTAAAAGTCCAGTTCCATATTGAATAATCAATTCCCAGATGAACAGTTTGTTTCAGGGGTAAGGATGGATTGGGCGAGAAAGACCATTTTATGGTAAGCGCATTTAATCCCATGGGATCCATAAAATTTAACCGGTATCCTACTGCGATATAGTCTTTATATCCCTGAATGATGGGGTATGCGCTTGCTAATTTCAACTCCTTGATTGCGACGTACCTTTTTTCAACAACCTTCAGCGAATCAAGGTTGATCTTTGAAGGAGGCTGCAACATCCAGTTTTCAACTTCGGGATATTTATTATAGATCTTCTGCCCAAGATATTCAATGGCATTGACATCAGCGAGTGTATCAATCTTCATCATGACCGGCGTCATGCCCTCATGTGAATAATCAAGGACCATCATCGAATCGTTGGAAAGAGGCAAAGGCCTGAAAAAACCGGAAGTTGCATTGGTCAGAATCTGCGGTTGTAATGTTTCCAATGAAATTCTAAAAACATTAGAAACACCTGTGTAATAAGAAGTTCCGTAAAGACATTTCCCGTCTGGCGAAAAAACGAAATTGGCGGCCGGATTATCTTCAAATTCATAGATGGACCGGATTTCCATTTTCCCGGCCAACAGGTCGGAAATCCGCATCAGGACCAGTTTTTGCTTACCCTGGACATCTGAAAGCGTACCCGATATCAACGTTCCGTCAGGAGAGATATCAAGGTCAGAAAAATCTTTTCCAAAGGGGAGGACATAGAGCTCCTTCCAGGCTTTATAAGGGGGAAGGATACGGATTAAAATCGAACGTCCGTTCATGCTTTGGATCCCGTATAAAGCTTTATCCTTCTGGTTAAAAACCAGGTTCCCTGCCCGATCAAAACGGATCAGCTCCCTCACTTTTCCGGTGTTGATATCAATAGACTGAAGCCCCCGCCAATCATTATTATGGGTCGAAGCAAAAAGGGTTTTGGAAGAATCGTCATAAGCAAGGCTGGTGACATAATACAAACTCGGACTGGGCACCGGCGCTATCTGTGCCATTTCCCCGCTGTATATATCAATACTGGCAATATGTGCCAGTTTCCCGGGATAATTCACGGCCAGGTATAGTTTTCCCCGTGCTTTATCGCAATAAGTCCGGGATACTGATCCCAAAGGCCTATCCACAATTTTCCGGTACTGGTTTACCGGGTAATGCCTGATCTTTGCCAGGTTTTCCTGCTGGAACCCATGTTCCCATTTGATCCATTTATCCCATTCCTGCTGGATTGGGATACCATAAACCTGCTTGAACTGGTTCGCATAAAAACGTCGGCTGGTATCGGTACGGGAATAAAATTCTTTCAGTTTTTCCATGCCATAATGATAAGCAAGATAGCTGACAAACCGGGTTCCGTAAAGATATGAGTTCACCCCGACCTGAAAATCGATCGTTGTTCCCTCTGTCTCAAGTCCGATCACATTATAAAAAAAAGAACTGTCGCGGACCATTGTCCGGAATACCATCTCATCGTAGCCCCCCATCACCCGGCCAATCCCGCCCGACATCCAGGTTTCCATAAATACGGCAATACCCTCATGATACCAGCGGGGGGAATACCATCGCGGAGTTGTAAAATAACTGTATACCAGGGACAACGGATCCCGGTTATCCGGAGATACCCTTCCTCCGAAAATTTTCTGCAATACACGGTCGCTTTTTGAGGCTTTATCACACATTACCTGGTGCGTAAGTTCATGGCTCATCAGCCATTGCAACCGCTCGTTGGAAGGGACTACCCCATAAGTATAATCAAAGGGTGAAATTCCGATATTCAGAAAATTCCATGGGATAACCATCGTTCCGCCATTACCTACATCCGCGAAATCATTGAACAGGATATTGGTTTCTCCGGATGCTGCATAGTCCCAGAAATCTTTATGAAATGCAAGCGCATTTTCAAACGATCGCACAGCATGCGGCACCAGATAGGAGGTGTTTTTATCTAAGAATACCAGACGGACATTTTCGGTCTGATATTTTTGTAAATAAATTTTCTTTTGAGCGTTGAGAAGAACCGGCAAAACCAGAAACAAAAAAACACTAACAAGTCTATTGGCTTTCGGTCTCATCCAAAACGATTTAATCATGAGCAAAAGGTTCTTGAAATGCCTCCGAAATATAGCAAAATCTTCAACACAAAAAAAAGCAGTGACCTTTTTCCTGATTTTTATTTCAGGGTCAGCCACTGCCTTTTTAAGCATTAACCACAAAATGCCCGATTACGCCATTCCTTATTTAAATGTTACCGGGCAGCATTAAAATTCAATCCCATGTTGTTCAACTCCTGCTGAATCCCAATGAAGTTGGAAGAATATGCAAATGATCCGATACTTTGTTGGGAGAGAATTATATTCAGCTGGTTGGCATTCATCATGGAACTTAATTCCTGAGATTGCATAACATTCTGGAGATTATAGGCTGACTGATAAAGGTTTAGCCCCTGATTCGAGAATATGGCGACCCCTTTTATCGCTCCAAATTGTTGCTGACCTGATAACAAGGCCGACATCTGCTGGGAAGATAATACTTTCTGAAGTTCCGCTATGTTTCCAACTACAAATTGCAGGTCAGGTCTGTTATATATAATAACCTGTAGTTGTCCCTGAAGCGCTGCGCCCAGATCTGCTCCTTTCGATTCTACAACAATGCCAAGTTTCTGGGCTTCTATAATTTCGCCAATCTGTAAGGCTGAACCGAACGATATCTGGCTGTTTATAATCGCATTCTCAAGTTTCCCCTGATTATTGGCCATATTAAGTTTTTGCTGTGCCCCCACCAAAATGACTTTTCCAAAACCTTCCTGCTTCATCAATGCATTCATTTGTGACTGGGAAGATAAAGCATAGGAACACAACGTACCGCAAAGCGGTTTATCCTGCAACATCCCGGATAACTGAATCCCACTGATCAGTAACTGATCGCGGATAGATTTCAGATTGGCCAACTCCTCTTTTTTGTTTTTCAGGGTTTTGGTCGTCAACAGGTAATTATCCAAGGTGCGAAGCGCTTGGTTGAGAATGGAATCTTTTTCATTCAGGTTGACCACATAGGTTCCAAAATCGCGCAGGTTCTTTTCAACATCAGCTGATTCGTCCGACTGATCCTTTAAATAAAATCCTGTGAGCATACTGATCGTGGTCCTCAGCGTTTTATTGTTATTTTTTATGAAGTCCGAAAAATCCTGCAATGCCGACATGGATGCGCATTTGTCAGGATCGGTGCAGATTCCCTGGGCTTTATAAGCATCAATGCAGGAATCAATTTTATTGCTGACATCTTCAGTGAACAATGAAAAATAGATCAATCCCTGTATCATACTTCTCAATTTACCGGTATCAGAAACCAATTCGCTGCGGAGCATGATATCCTTTTCGGTCATTTGGGTTTTGTGGTATTTATCAGCTTTACCAAATGTTCCCGAAGTTAATCCTGTGAAAACGGTAGGGAACATAAAGGAGATGGCAATGATGACAATCGCCAGGGCTATTACAACTCCAATAATTATTTTCGTCTGCTTTTTCATATAATTAAATTTTGACCTGTTACTCTTTATTGACTTGTACTGAATTCTGATAAATCGGAGAATCGTTCTGGAAAATTTTAAAATCTATATTATGAGGAAGTTTATTTTTGTTCAATAACTGAATGATGAATTTATTGTCGCCGACATTGTTAATCTGAACGAAACTGGAGGCAGCTATGGCTGTTGTCTGATCATTAACGGTAATATTCTGGATATTCAGTACTTCGAAATTGTTAAAATCAAACTCAAGGGTAGATTTTACCGGATAAAGAGAAGAAAGGTCCAGCCGGATTTCCACTATCCTGTTGGAATAGTGCACATCGCAGATGGCTTTGGCCAGGGGGCTTTCATATTGCAAGAGGTCAGCCGTTTTCATGTTGTCGAAGGAATTGGGATTATAAAGGGTACCCTTCATTTCCGGTGTGCCTTCTCTTGATCCTTTAAAGTCATTTTTAAAAAAAGCGAAAAGGATTATTCCCGCAAAAACGCCCAGGATAAAAGCAAATCCAAACCTTATAGAAGGCCGGGCCCATATACTTCTTACAATTTTAATTTCCTGTTTGTTTTCTTTTGTTTTATAGGTTTCCATGTTTATCCTGCTTAAGATTTCTTTTTTCAAATCTACGTCTATGGCGTTATTTTTTTCTTTGTCCAGAAGCGCTTTCACGCTTTCCCAACCTTTCATTTTCTGTCCCAGCGAAGGATTCTTTATCATGTACTCCAACAGTTCCCGGTATTCATTCTCCGGTAACTCTCCATCCAATTTCCTGTATAATTTTTCGATGATTATCTTTTCAGTCATTTTCAAAAAATCCTTTCCCGATCATTATTTTGGATAATTGCTCCCGTGCAATGTACAACCTTGATCTGACCTTTTTCATCGGTATTTTTGTTGTTTCCGCTATCTCCTCGTATGAAAGTCCGCAAAAATATTTCAGCAACAACAAAACCCGGTAATCCGCTGGTAAACTTTGCAATCCGGCATGAAGAATTTTCCTGTTCCGTTCGTAATCCGGAGCGCTGTTGTCATCAATTATGGTTGTTTCCGTTCCTTTCAACCTTCCGATAGGTGGTTTTGTTTTCAGGTAATTCAGCGTCTGGTTCAGGGCAATCCTGTATATCCAACTGAAAAACCTGTGGTTAAAGTCGAAGCTACCCATTTTTTCAAAAGTTTTTACAAAAACATCCTGGGTAATATCCTTGGCTGTTTCAACATCACCAACCATTTTAAGCGCCATGTTAAAGATCGTTTTCTGGTACCTGTCGATCAGTACCTCAAAGGAGGAAATGCTGCCCTTGATCACCTCATACACAAGTTCATTGTCATCCTTTTCAGACATAAATACAATAGAAATTAAAAAAGTTGGTGAAAGATAAGATTTTTTTCAACTCAACAATGAAAGCTTCCACAAATCTTTGTGGTTTACCCTTAAAATGGGCGCGATGGCGAGGTATCCTGCCCGGCCCATGGTTTTTTCGAGCGCTTTTAATTCCTTCAGTTTTGCCGGGATCTCCGGATCAGGGGCCATAACCAAATCATTTTCCTTCAACATGATATAACTTTTTGCTTTCATCGAAAGCTCCAGGTAAAGGTTAATATAGCAATACATATCGAAAACCACTTCGCGGGGAAAATGATTTTTGATCGATAACAGGAACGATCCGGCTTTTGTCTCTGAAAACTTTCCTTTTTTGATCATCCGGAGCAAACCGATCTCAGTATCAAATTCCATCTCAAGCCAATCCCTGATCGACTTTTCGTTAACCTGAAAAATAAAGGCGATACTAACCGGGATAAGGATTAATACAATCACGGTGGAAAGCAAAGGGGAAACCAGGAACTGGTTGAATATTCCATGGATGAAAATAGCTACCAGGGCGCCACTAAAGGCCGCCAGGTTTATATTTGCCTGACGGTTCAGGGCGCTCATGCACAGAATGGCAAAAATGGCTGTAGTCCCGCTGTGCATGACGGCTGTCCCAAATCCCCTGGTAATCCAAACCATGAGGTTGGCTTCCGTATTTGAAAAATGAAAAAGATAAAACAGATTCTCACACAAAGCAAAAGCGGCTCCGATAGAAAACCCATAAGTCGCTCCATCAATCATAAAACCAATCCTGTTTTTCCGGATCAAAGCCAATATCAACATCAGTTTCAGGAACTCTTCCACAACCGGGGCGACAAAACCAGAATAAGTCTCAAAGGTAAATCCGGTATGGGCAATCAGATAGGTATTTAGAAAAAAGCTAAGACCGGCGCTAATGACACCCCATAAAAGACACAGTGAAAGGATGGATTTGCTGACCAGTTTTATGCTGTCGAGATACAATAACATGATCAGCAACAGAAAAACAGGGATAAGGCTGACGATAATTTTGAGGATCATGAAATGCTGGGGATCAGATGGCTGTATTCCGATAAATAAATTTTTGAATATTGAGCTGACGTTATGGCTTTTACTTTTTGTCTTTTGCGATGGTACCCATCGTTTTGCTGGTTTGATCTACCTGGCGCATGACCCGCATGAGGTTCCCACTCCAGATTTTCCGGATGTCGTTTTTCGAATAACCGCGTTTTACCAGTTCCAGTGTAATATTTCCCATTTCACTTACATCAAAACATCCATCAACTCCACCCCCACCGTCAAAGTCGGTTCCGATCCCCACATGATCAATCCCGGCAATCTTTACAACATGATCGATATGGTCGACCACATCAGAAACAGTGGCCAGCTTTTCGGGATATTTGTCACTGACCGCGTTCCATTCAATCCTGGCTTTATTTTGTTCCTCTTCACTCAAGTTGTCGAAATTATCAAATTTTTTATCCAGGACAGCATACGCGGAATCCCTGGCAGGATTTGGTTCGGGTTTTTTCAAATAATCACTGAGGATGCACATTTGTATGACCCCTCCTTTTTTAGCTAATTTCACGAGCAGGGTATCACTCAGGTTCCGGGGGTTATCACACATAGCCCTTGAACACGAATGGGAAGCAATGACCGGGGCTTTACTGACAGCCAATACATCCAGCAAGGCTTTATCAGAAATGTGTGACACATCGATCATCATTCCGGTACGGTTCATCACCTCCACCACTTTATAACCAAACTGGCTGAGTCCGTTGAACTCCGCGGTATCGGTTGAGGAATCACAGATGTCGTTATTCCTGGTATGGCATAACGTGATATAGCGAGCGCCTCTCCGGTAATAGGTTTCAATGAGTGAAAGATCCTTCCCGATGGCATACCCGTTTTCAATCCCGATAAAAACAGCCCGTTTATCTGATTTTTTCAACCGGTATGCATCTTCCGGGGTCAGGGCCAAACCGGCCTGTCCCTGATTACGAGCTATCACGGCATCAAGGGTATCGAAAAGTCTGAATGTCTTTTGTATTACCTTCTCATACGCCAGGGGGTTTCTTTTCCCCTGCGAAAGAAAAACACCGAAAAAGGCGCCGTCGAGCCCCCCTGCTTTCATCCGGGGAAAGTCAACTTTTGAATGCTCTTTCCGCGAATCATGACTGGCCCCCATATCAAATCCGGGCTTTACCATCCTTAACGGGGCATCATTATGAGAATCAATTGTCAACACGTCGCGATGAATTTTTTCCGCTTTTCTTATAACCTTTTCAGGACCACCCGCCATTGCACCATAGCTAAAAGCAATCATAAAAACACAGGGGATCAGGATGCAGGAAACCGAATACTGAATGCTGGATGCTATGCGAGGGACGACAGATGATGGAAGGTTTTTTTTCAGCATGGTGGAGTATCAAAAAAAATTATTGAACGACAAGTTGCCTGAGGTATAATTGAATGGTGTTTTCCAGTCCGTAATACAAGGCATCGCATATTAGCGCATGACCAATGGAAACCTCTGACAACCCGGGAATATTTTGAGCAAAATAGGCAAGATTTTCGAGGTTCAGGTCATGACCGGCATTGATCCCCAAACCAACTTTATTGGCTGTCAGCGCAGCTTCATAAAAGGGCCGGATGGCTCCTACGCGATCGGAGGGGAAATTTTTGGCATATGATTCAGTGTACAATTCAATCCGGTCGGTACCAGTTTGCGCTGCATTCGTGATCATTTCAGCATCGGGTCCAATAAAGATGGAAGTTCTGATTCCCTCTGTTTTAAACTGGTTTACAATATCAGTTAAAAAAGGTTTGTATTTAATGGTGTCCCAACCTGCATTGGAAGTAAGAACACCTGGAGGATCGGGGACCAGGGTAACCTGGGAGGGCCTGACAGATAAAACCAGTTGAATAAAGGCCTCTGATGGATAACCTTCAATATTAAATTCAGTAGAAAGTAAAGGCTTCAGATCAGTTACATCTTTGTAGCGGATATGCCGTTCATCCGGCCGGGGATGGACAGTAATACCTTGTGCGCCATATCGTTCACAATCGCTGGCGACCTTGATCACATCCGGAAGGTTTCCTCCCCTTGCATTGCGTAACGTTGCAATTTTATTGATATTGACACTGAGCTTTATCATTGCCTGCATTTCATGCAAAACTACAATAAAAGAAATTTCAAACTATAAAGTTTATCCAAAACAAATTTCCGTTGAAATGAATTTTTAATTAATTTTATTTAGCTGAAAATTTGTTATTTGTCATTTGTTAACCGTTGATGGTCATGCGCGTAGTTGTCCAAAGAGTAAGTGAAGCAAACGTCAGTATTGGAGGTGAAATAACCGGTTCCATTGGTCAGGGATTGCTGGTATTGCTTGGCATCGAAGAAGCAGATGATATTTCCGATGTTGAGTGGCTTTGTGCCAAGCTCGTTAATCTCAGGATTTTCGATGATCGGAAAGGCGTAATGAATTGTTCGGTGAAGGAAGCAAACGGGGATATCCTGATCATCAGCCAGTTCACCTTACATGGAAGCACCAAAAAGGGAAATCGTCCTTCGTATATCCGGGCAGCAAAACCCGACAAAGCTGTTCCGTTGTATGAGGCATTTATCGGACGGATCACTAAAGATCTCGGGAAAGAAGTTCAAACCGGTCGGTTCGGCGCCATGATGCAAGTCCGGCTAATCAACGATGGACCGGTTACCCTTGTCATTGACACCCGTAATAAAGAATAGTATGCTATGCGGATCAGGGCTAAAATAACGATCAGTTTGATCATCACTGCATTTGTTATTGTGCTTTCCTATTGCATTTTCCTGATCATCCGGAGCCAACGCGATCAACTCCTGATGGAATCTTATCAGCAGGCCCTTGAATCTGCTTCAAAAGCTGCCATAAAAGGAGAATTCAAATATCTGACCTGCATTGTCAACGATCATTCAGTCTGGGATGAGATGGCCCTTTATTCACAAACGCAGGATACTTCGTGGAGTAAAAGCAACCTTTCCGCGATCCGAATAATTCACAATCTTTCCGGTATCTGCATACTGGATCATGAAAAAAAACTGATCTATGCCATCCCCGCTGACAATACTGAAACCGGTTTTTCAGGATTGTTCAGCGATCCATTTTTTCATTTTGCCGAAGCAAAGAAAACTTCCTGTTTTTTTTACAGGGAGAATGGAAAGGTATATGAGATTGCCATTTCGGCTATCCATCCGACAGGGGATACTTTAGTTACCACGCCTTTATCCGGTTATTTCATGATTTCCAGGGTGATGGACACAAAACTTTTTCATGACATCGAAGAGTTTTCCGGATCCAGGATCACTTTATCGCGAGGACCAGGGGATCAGAAAGCGCATCCCGGCATCCTTGAGATTACCAGTATGATACCCCTTAGGGGATGGAATAACCAACCCGTTGGTTATCTTGAATTCAGACAAAGTCAACCAATGCTGAATTCATACCTGAAAATAATCAATATTACCGGGATTTTTTATTTTATGGTAGCGCTTCTGATCTTGACCATAATGTCGCTTGTGCTATACCGCTGGCTGAATTATCCCTTGAAAAAAATTGCAGAAAGTTTCTCTGCGGAAAACCCTCAGATCATTAAATCCCTGGCCGGAAAAAAGAATGAATTCGGAGAAATTGCTTTGATGATCGAGCGTTTTTTTCACCAAAAGGAGAAGTTGGCTGAAATCATTAAGGGGAAAAATGAAGCTCTCGTTTCATTATCGGATGCGGAATCCAAGAACAGGATCATTTTGTCTGCTATCTCCGATCATATCTTCCGGATCAATCTGTTCGGCGTGATCACTGATTTCCATATAAAAACGCCGGATGAATTAATTTCGGATACCCAATCTTTAATCGGAAAAAACTTTGAAACGGTAGTCCCTGCGCATATTGTCCCCATATTGCAACGGGCTATCTGTGCCGTGAATGAGAATAAACAAACGCAACATTTCGATTTCTCATTAATTCCGAACAACCCTAAAACCAAATATTATGAAGTGACCCTGAGCCTCACGTCAGAGGGGGGATATCTTATTGTGATCAGGAATATTTCGACCCGGAAACAAGCCGAAATGGCTTTGTACCGTATGCTTGAAAAAGAGGCTGACCTGAACCGCCTGAAGACCCAGTTTGTTTCGACGGTTTCCCATGAATTCAGGACTCCGTTATCGGCCATTTCGTCCAATATACAATTGTTGGATCTGTATGAAGAAAAATGGCCGGCGGATAAAAAATTAACCGTATTCAGCAGGATCAAGGAGGCTATTAATCAGATGACGGCCCTTCTCGATGATCTTTCGGTTATCGCAAGGGATCAATATGGTAAATTCAAACTGGCGCCGATAGAATTAAACCTGGAGCTATTTTGCCGTGAAATTGCCGAAGAGATCATGGCAACTTCAAGACCAGGCGGAAACATACAGATGGAATTTCTCTGTGAAGGGGCCGTGGTAAATATGGATCCGAGACTACTCCGGCATATATTCAGCAACCTTCTTATCAATGCCGTGAAATTTTCTGCCCCTGGTTCCCCGGTATTGTTCAAATTGGAAGATCAAAATAAAAATTTAATCCTTATAACCATTCAGGACCATGGAATCGGCATCTCAGAGGAAGACCTGGTAAATATTTTTGAACCTTTCCACAGGGGAGAAAATGTGGCAGGGTACCCGGGAACTGGTTTGGGATTATCAATTGTAAAACGATGCGTCAATCAGCACAAGGGATCCATTTCGGTCATGAGCAGGCTAACTGAGGGGACAACGGTAACCGTCGTTTTACCGAAAAAATACCATCCGGGGGAACCCAATGGGGAAAAAACACTGTAACCATGAAAAAGATACTGATTATTGAGGATGACCGGATTTTACTCGAGACGGCCTCGGATTTTCTCCAGGAAGAAGGGTTTGAAGTAATCAAGGCGATTGATGGTGAAATTGGCATCAACCAGGCTTTAACTTTTCTTCCTAATCTGATATTATGCGATATCTATATGCCAAAATTTGATGGTTATCAGGTATTAGCAAAACTTCAGTCGACAATCACCACCGCCCGGATCCCGTTTATCTTCATGACAGCCAAAACCAGACAGGAAGATATCCGGTATGGCATGGGATTAGGAGCCGATGATTATATTACCAAACCCGTTAACTTCAAAGAGCTGAAAAAATGTGTCATTACCCGGATTGAGAAAAATGAAAAAAACATCCAGCGTAGTGAGGAAAAATACAGAGCGCTCTTTGAATTAGCCAATGATGCTATTCTTATTATCAATCATCCTGATGGGATTATTCTTGAAACGAACCAGACAGGGTTGGCATTGTTTGGTTATGAAAAGCACGATTTATTAGCTAAGAAAATATCCTCCATTATATCCCTGGAAAATGACAACGTTCAGATTTTTCCATGGGATAAAGGACAAAAACCAGGATCTTTTTTCATCGAGGAGATCAATTTTATTCATCTTTCAGGTCAGCAGATCCCGGTCCAGGTTAGCGGCACGTATCTGGAAATCCTGGACGAATCCTTGTTTATGCTTGTTATAAGGGACATTACGACTTTAAAGGAAAAAGAAAAAGCGCTGAGAGAAAGTGAAGAAAGGTACCGCGACCTGATTGAGAACACAGGAGAAGGTCTGGGTGTTGTAGATGTCCATGAAGTATTCACATTTGCCAATCCGGCGGCTTGTGTGATTTTTGGCCTTCCGGAAGAAACCCTTATCGGAAAAAGCCTTCTGCCATTCCTGGGTAAGGCATCAACTGAAGAAATATTACGGCAGACAAATTTGAGAAAAGAAGGTGAAAAAAGTATTTATGAGCTGGAAATTATCAGGCCTGACGAAGAAAAACGCTGGATCATCGTTACCGCTACACCCCAATATAATTCCGAAAGACAATTTACCAGCACTTTTGCCATTTTCAGGGATATCACCCAAAGGAAACTGGCTGAGAATAAATTGCGAGAGAGTGAAAAACGCCTCCGCGAAATCGTTGACCTTACCAATGACTGGATTTGGGAAATCAGCACAGAATGGAAATATTCCTTTGTCTCCAATAAAGTGGTCAACATCATGGGTTATTCCCCTGAAGAGATGATCGGAAAAACCCCGTTTGATTTCCTTTTTCCTGAAGATGTGGAAAGGGTCAGTCATGAAATCCGGGAAATCGTTCATCAATTTAAACCGATCACTTCATTGATAACCAGTGCACGACATAAAGACGGACACATTGTTTATCTCGAAACTTCAGGGATCCCGGTATTTGATAATGATGGTCATTACAGGGGATACCGGGGCGCTGACCGTGATGTGACCCTGCGAAAACTGTACGAGCGGGAACTGATCGTTTCTAAAGAGAAGGCAGAGGAGTCAGACCGCCTGAAATCTTCCATATTGGCTAATATAAGTCATGAACTCCGGACCCCTTTAAACGGGATTGTGGGATTCGCGGAAATCCTCCGGGAAGAACTCCGCGACACAGACTATGAGGGGATGGCCGAAAATATCCATAGCTCCGGAAAAAGACTTATGGCGACGCTCAATTCCATCATTACCCTTTCACAATTGGAAGCCAGGAAAATGAACGTGGTCATCAATGAAGTTGACCTGATGGGATGCATCGTCTCATTGATCAAATCATTTGAGCCTCAGGTCAGGGAAAAAAAGATCAGGATCGATTTATCCGGGTTAAAACCCCTCCGTATTGATACAGACGAACATCTGCTTAAACAATTGTTACGGCAAATCATTGACAACGCGGTGAAATTCACCGATTACGGACAAATTGAGATCGGGACTGAAATTGTGAACAAGGAAGGCCAGGGATGGACCGTCGTAAAAGTAACGGATACGGGGATCGGAATTGACAAGGATTATTATGATATCATTTTTCAGGAGTTTCGCCAGGTCAGTGAAGGTTTCGGGCGGAAATACCAGGGAAGTGGAATAGGGCTGACCATCAGCAAGAAAATTATCGACCTGCTGAATGGGAAAATCATCCTTGAAAGCGAATCCGGTAAAGGATCAAGTTTTGAGATCTGGTTGCCAGGCCGGAAGCCACAAACTGACAATGTCATCAACATTCCTGCCGAAAAGTTGATTGAACCTCAAGTCACAACAGCCACTCAGAAGGATAAGCCCCCCACCATCCTTCTTGTTGAAGACAATGTTGTCAACACGGAACTCGTTACTTTTTTTCTCCTCAGGGACTATACACTTGAATCAGCAAAAGATGGGATTACGGCCATTGAGATGGCGAAAGGGCATCAATATGCAGCCATCCTGATGGATATTAACCTTGGTTATGGGATGAATGGCCTGGAGACGACCAAGGAGATCAGAAAAATCAAGGGTTATGAAACGGTTCCAATCATTGCGGTGACCGGTTACACGATGGAAGAAGACCGGAACCGTTTATTGGCAGAGGGATGTACCCATTACATTTCCAAACCTTTTGACAGATCTGGATTACTCAACATTCTCGGGGAAGCGCTTGGCGGGAATCAGAGAAAAGATTTTTAACAAAAAATTAACGAATGGTTTTTGGTCAGTCCGAATACATGAGTTAATTTTGCTCCATAAAAGTTAATAGTCAATTCACCTTTAAATCTGATAATCATGAAAAAAGTAGCATTATTATTTTCTGCAGTCATTTTATTTGCCGGACTGACCTTTGGACAGACTCCGCAAACCCAGGATAAAACAGCCAAACCTGCTGAAAAGAAGGAATGTACCAAAGATCAAAAGAAATCGGGCTGCGATCAGAAAACCAAAGAAGCTTGCGGCCATTCAAAAGACGCCAAGAGTTGCTGTTCAAAGGATGCCAAGAAAGCAACCCCCGCAACTAAAACTTCTGAAACCAAAACTCCTGAAACTAAAACTCCTGAAAAGAAGTAGTTTTCTATTATATACAAAGAGAAGGGGCGACCAATTTGGATCGTCCCTTTTCTTTTTATTTCAGGTTGTTTTACCAGGGATGCGAAACACAATCGGCATCCTCACCATAACCCTCACTGCACGGCCGTTGCGCTTTCCGGGTTCCCACCGGGGCATTTCCCTGGTCACCTTCATGGCTTCTTCGTCGCATCCTCCGCCGATGCGCTTACTTACATCAATGTTGGAGATGGATCCATCAGTTTCAATAATGAAAGTTACTATCACAACGCCCTGGACCAACCCTTTCAGGGCCAGTTCGGGATACCGGATATGCTGGCGAAGATAATACAAGCGGGCTTCATCGCCACCAGGGAATCGCGGAAAGACATCAATGGAAGTGGCTAATCCCGTATCATCGCCAGTACCATTACCAAGGCCTGAACCTCCCGGCCTGGAAACAGAATCAATAGGATCCTTATCTTCAATTTTATCTTCAGGTTCCTTTATCTCTTCAATGGGTTTCTGTTCTTCCGGTTTTAAGGAATCCGATACAACCGGGACCTGCTCTGCTTCCTGTAAGGGTTTTGAATATGCCTGTGTCAGCTTACTGAGTTCTTCGTCAGGAGGGGGCAATAAACCATCATATTCGATCTCGTACATCATATCCCCTTCAATGAGGGGAATGGGTTCAAAATAAAAACACAGGAAGGGAATGACGATTACCAGAACCACAATAAGGACTCCCAGTATAGTTGATACGCCCAGATTATGAAGATATCTTTTCCGGAGAAAATAAGCGCCGTATTCTTTATTCCTTCCCGCGAATGCAATATCGTTAAGACTTTCAACCCGTCCCCTCTTCATACATCCAGGAGTTTTTTCAATAATTCAATTTCCCTGCGTTCACGTTTCGTCGGGCGGCCAAGTCCATGAGGCCTGAATTCAAAATTCTGGCTTCGGTTTATTATAAGTTTTTGATATTCCTCTTTCGGCGTAAGATCTTCCATGTATTCGGGAACACCTTTCGCGGAGAGTCTTTTTTCGGTCAGGGCGATAACTTTGATTGTTTTCACCATGGGCGGAAGAGAGAGCGTTATAACCTCATCCGGTCTGATTTCACGAGAAGGTTTTACCGCCTGTTCATGGATCCTGACCTTCCCTGACCTGCAAGCTTCTGTGGCCTGACTGCGCGTTTTATAAAGCCGAACCCCCCAGAGCCATTTATCGATTCTGATCCCGTCGACCATCGATGATTATTTTTGACGGAAATAAATTTCCATCGGCACACCACAAAAATCGAAGTGTTCCCTGACCTTATTCTCGATAAAACGTTTGTAAGGCTCTTTTAAGTATTGAGGGTGATTGCAGAAAAAAGCAAAAGAAGGAAATACAGTGGGAAGCTGCATGGCATATTTTATCCTGACATATTTTCCTTTCGAGACCGGAGGGGGACTTTCCTGGATTATGGGTAAAATAAACTCATTTAATGCTGCGGTCCCAATCTTTCTGGACCGGTTTTTGAAAACCTGGACCGCGGTTTCAACTGCTTTGAATATCCTTTGTTTGCTTATCACCGATATAAAAAGAATGGGAACATCGCGGAACGGAGAAATCTGTTCGCGGATATGGGTTTCAAATTCTTTGTGGGTATTATTTTCTTTTTCTATCAAATCCCACTTATTCACCAGGATAACAACACCTTTATGGTTTTTTTCGATCAACGAAAAAATATTCAGGTCCTGGGATTCAAATCCACGTTCCGCATCTACCATGAGCATGCATACGTCACTGCTTTCGATGGAGCGGATAGCGCGCATCACGGAATAAAATTCAATATTTTCGGTGACTTTGGCTTTTTTACGGATGCCAGCCGTATCGATCAGGTTGAAATCCAGACCAAAATATTGATAATGGGAATGAATAGAGTCGCGGGTTGTCCCCGGAATGGGCGTCACAATATTCCGTTCGTTTCCTAATAAAACATTCAGCAGCGATGATTTCCCTGCATTAGGCCGCCCTACGATAGCGATGTTGGGTTGAGAAAGGGGCTGGTATGTATCGTCCGGGGATACAGGTTGTAGGGACGTATCGCCCGGTTGTGGGGATGCATCGCCCGGTTGTGGGAATGCATCGCCCGGGAAGCCCCGGACGATTTCATCCATCAGATCGCCTGTTCCGCTGCCGCTGATGGAGGCAATGGAGAAAATCTCACCCAAACCCAAACGGTGAAATTCATGGACCTGATCAACAATTTTATAACTATCAACTTTGTTTACGACCAACAATACCCGTTTTTTAGAGCGGCGTAACATGACAGCAACATCTTCATCCATCGGGGTAAGCCCCTCTCTGGCATCCACCATAAAAAGGATAACATCCGCTTCATCGATGGCAAGACGTACCTGTTTTTTAATTTCCTCCTCGAAGATGTCATCGGAATTATCCACATACCCTCCCGTGTCGATAGCGGAATATGATATTCCGTTCCAGTCGCCAACACCATAATGACGGTCGCGCGTAACTCCACTGACAGGATCAACGATAGCATCCCGCCCTCCGCATAAACGATTGAACAGGGTAGATTTTCCGACATTTGGCCGGCCAACAATGGCGATGATATGAGTCATGGGATAATTAAAGATTAAGAATGGGAATTATATATTTTTGTCGTTTGTTTTTAAGATACATTTTCAGGAATCTTAATTGGGGGACCGGGGATCGTCAATCAAGCGATACCCAAATCGTTTCAATGCCTTTTCGTCTTCGCGCCAGTCTTTGGCAACTTTAACATGCAGTTCCAGAAATACATGGACATTCAGAAATGATTCAATGTCTTTCCGGGCATCGGTACCCAGTTTTTTTATTGCTTTTCCCTGATGCCCCAGAAGGATACCTTTCTGGGTTTCACGGGACACATAAATGGTTGCAGCGATACGGGTAAGGTTTATTTCTTCCCGGAATTCTTCCACCGAAACTTCCGTTGAATAAGGAACTTCCTGTGAAAAATTCATCAGTATTTTTTCACGGATGATCTCAGAAACAAAGAATCGCTGGCTCCGGTCTGTCAGCTCATCTTTTGGGTAAAATGGGGGGGATTCCGGCAGATATTGAAGAATTGCTTTTAAAACCTGTTCGAGATTCTGTTTATAGAGGGCTGAAACTGGGAGAACGATCGCTTTTTCAAGGATTTTGTTCCAATTTTCGACTTCGGATTCCAGGTCTGACATTGAAGTCCGGTCAATCTTGTTGATGACTACAATAACGGGAACATCCGAAGTATGCAATTTTTTTAATATATCTTCCTGACGGAATTGATTGGCCGGTTCTGTGAGGAGTAAAATCACATCTGCATCATCGATGGAAGCATAGACTGCCGACATCATGGCACGGTGGAGTTTATAGTGAGGTTTGAGTATTCCCGGGGTGTCGGAGTAAACAATCTGGAAATCATCCCCGTTGAAAATGCCCATGATCCTGTGCCGGGTGGTTTGCGCTTTTGGTGTGATAATGGATAATCGTTCTCCAACCAAAGCATTCATCAAGGTGGACTTTCCGACATTCGGAAAACCAATGATGGAGACGAAACCGGATTTATGAGTCATAATTTTTTACGATAATTTTGGATAGCACGGAAACATATCCTATCTTTGCAGTTCAAAAGAAAACACAAAGGTACACAAAAATAAACTGCGGGGTGGAGCAGCGGTAGCTCGTTGGGCTCATAACCCAAAGGCCAGGGGTTCGAATCCTCTCCCCGCTACCACAAGAAAGTCGTGCAATGCACGGCTTTCTTCATTTTAAGCAAGTGCGTTGGTGTAAAGGGATTAGAATAAATTCAACCTGCAAAATACAATACTTGAGGAAAAAGGGAACCCTTCATGATCTGATCAGAATGGGCTGCATTCCAGATAAGTCCTTTTGCCATCCGGTCCTTCCTCGGGAGAGCAGGTACTAAAACGGTTCCTGCCATTGATCTTCAATCCATGGAAATCAAGGATCAGGCTGATTTCATGCGCGCCCCCGGTTCCCTGGATATTCTGGGACAGAGGAATGTCATAACTATACATAAATTTAAGATTGATATTACCCGATATGATATAACGGTATCCTGCAATGACCATTAATGATGTGGAAGTAGTATTGACATTGGATGCTTTAAAATATCCTCCCAGATAGACATTAAATTTCAACATATTGAATCCTATTTGCAACGAATTCATGCCGTTCTGATTCTGATAGAGGATACCAGGATTGATCTTCAAAGGATCATCGAACCCCCTTCCCGGATCAAGGTTTGAAGAAGTTTCGCGGCCCATGGTAAAGACAAAATCAAGGTGCCCTATATACTTCCGGGGAAGAGGAGCTTTGATCGTTGATATAAAAGATTCATCGGGTTGAAAAAGATGGTCTGCTGAAAAACCGGCGGTCCCGGTAATATTTCCGGCAGGATTCATGAACTGTAGTAATCCTCCCACTCCAAAATCAGGAAAAAACCTTTGCTGATTATCCGGGGGCGACAGCAGGGATGTAAAAATATTCCCATATTTGGCGCTCAACTGATCACTGAATACAAAATCATTCCATTCAATCCATTTTTGAACGACAGAGCCTTTAACCCCGACCTGACATATCAGGTTTGAGGCAATGGGAATTCTTACAGAGAAAGATAGCCCGATGGAAAGGTTACGGATAAATCCGATCCCTTCATTATCGCGGTTGATCAGAAGGCCAAACCCTCCAGATCCCGGAAAATTCCGGCCCCCCATATCCAATGAAAAGTAACAGGTCCGGAAATCGACAGGCAGACTTGGCCACTGATCCCTGGCAGAAAACCGCGCCCGGAGCCCTGAAGCCAACCCGGTATATGCCGGATTATAATACAATGGCGCGTTGAGCCATTGTGAATAATTGGGATCCTGCCCCCGGACCGGTATCGTCGAAAGAAGAAGCCCGAGGAAAAATAAAGCCGGAATATTTTTTACTTTTTTCATATATATAAGCATTAATTACCTTATTAATGTCACAGTTCCCATGGCCGATCCCTTGCCTTTCCCTATGTCTGATCCACGCCAGACAGTGCCATCGGTGAATATGGCGTTGACTTTCCACATATAAGTCCCCTGGGGCATTAAAACACCCTGAAAGGTGCCATCCCAGGCTTCCGTTGGTACTCCATTTTCGTCGATTGCGGTCGATTCCCACATCAGATGTCCCCAGTTATCGTAAACTTCAATCCTGAACTGCATCAGGTTCATCCCAATTGGTTTGAATAAATTGGCGGGTGAAGAATTACTGGTTGGGGCAAAGGCATTGGGGATATATAAACCCCGGAATAACATTTTGTATTTTATCAAGGAAGTGTCGGCACAGTTGAATTGATTGGAAGAGGCCAACATAATGGGATAATCACCTTCTTCATAATAGATAATCACCGGGTTCACTTCCGAAGAATGTTGCCCATTCCCGAAATCCCAGTAATAAGTATCAGCCCCGGTCGATTCATTGACCAGCTGTATTTTTCCATTCATGTTATCAATATTTTCCACGATTGAAAATGCGGCAGAAGTCTTATAAACCGTCATGCTGATATCTTCGGATTTAACCGTAACTGTTCCGATTTCCTTTACATTTGAAATAAGGATACAATTGATCAGGTCTTTGTTCTGCAAGGTATAATCAGTATAGGTTGGTCCGTTAAAGCCCACCTGGACGCCATTTCTGTACCATTGATATACCGGGTTTGTCCCCGGATGGGTTGCCGTGGCAATGAAGGTTACCAGAGTCCCGGAACAAATGGGGTTTTTATCAACAACGATGGAAACCACAGGTATTTGGTTGGTTTCTTCTTCCACGGTCACCATTCCGACTTTCATGTTCATGCATCCCCGTGGGTTCTGTGCCACAACAGTAAAGAAATAAATTCCGCTTTTTAACCATTTTACCGAAATAGCCGGGCCGGTATTTGCCGACAATAAAAGAATTTCCAAAGGCCCTGCTTCGGTCTGCAAGGTATAATCCGTATAGATTTTCCAATCATAGGTATTCCCTGGGACCTCCGTCACCCCCAGCCCGAATGTTTGTCCTTCGATCACAACATTCCCAACCTGTGCGGCAACATTGGTTACCGCCAGCCATACCAGCATCCAAACCAGCCAGTGTGGATTGACCTTTCGAAGAAGTCGCACCAGCTTAATACTCAGGCGGGTTTGTTGCAGTACATACCGATTCCATATCGGGACCATACCGGATAATTATTATACGACCGTTGACACAAAAGCCTTGCCGTGTGTCACATTCATCGGTTTTTTCATAGCGAAATATATATATGTAAAGTAATTTTTACATTGTTCAAGGGATTTTAATGATGAATAAATCTGATTTACAGATGCGTAATACAAATACCAATTTGTTGCTTTCATTGGTCAATCAATTTTACCATTAGCCGGAACATACCGGCCAATGGTAAAATTGCTGATCATGAATAAAAGCAACTACAATTTTTGATAACCTGAATGGCCAGAATTACGGGTTCTTGGTCATGAAAGTTCCAACACCAGGTGTAATTGTAGGACGAGCTTTGATCGTAAGGGTAGTGTTTTTCCCAAATACTGCTTCAGGTGTACAATCTGCATCTGAGATAACATCGGGTAACGGACTTCCTGAAGCTACCGGAATGACACCATCAACGGCAACAGCGATCGGAAGATCGGCCAGGGTTTCAAAGGAGTTATTGTTGAGTACGATCTTAGCATAAATTTTGGCAGATCCATCGTAAGCTGCTGTTGCATTGTTAACGGATACGAACTCACCGGCGCCGGCGCCAGGGGTAGTCGTGTTGGCATAAGCGCCCGCGGGATCGGTATCCCAGCTTACGCTTTCAATCGTCTGAACGGCATCGTTTCCGGTGATTTTAAACGAAGGAGTCCATGCACCCGTGTATTTTGACGCGGTGATTTCAGCATAGATAATATTCGATCCATAGGTATAAGATACCGTGGATGCGCCCGCGTTCACTACTGCTCCAGTGATATCCGCCGCACAGTAAATACCATCCTGGCCAACTGCGCCGGAGAAGGGATTCACAGCCAAGAGGAACTTGTTGATCGGCCGGATTTCCCATACTTTCATGTTCATGGCAGTACAGGAAGGGTTGGCAGTTGAATTAGCCTGTGAATACTTAATAACCAGGTAATACGGAACGTTATTGGCGATGGCCTGGCTGGTCCATTCAATGGTGATGGTATTGGCCCCGTTGTTTGGCGTATTGTAAGCGCCTGCCCCACTGGCAATAATTTCCGCACCATCATTGGGGACAAAAACGCCACTGAGAAGATTAACGTCTTTGGTCACATACCACGTAAATGGTCCGGCGCCATCATAACCGGCGCCACTGATCGTGGCGGTATAGTTATAGGGTGTTCCGGCGGCAGGAGCAAGGGGACCATCGGTACATGTCTGTCCGAAAACCGTGGTAAATCCTGAAAAGATTACCAAAATAAAGAGTAATAGTTGCTTTTTCATAGCTTTCATTTTTAGATTTTGTTAATGGATTTTTAATGAGTTTTTAAACTTTTGTTTTTGGATAGTAATTTTCATTCCTTTTTCTCTTTTGTTTCATAGGCATTGGGTTTTGTATTTAACTTAGTATGAGAATTAAAAATTTCTTATTATGTCGGGTCTGGCATGAACCTTTATGGTCATTACCGGTCGGTTCCCGGGAGGGGTCAGATTGCCGCATTGATCTTCAAGCCAGAAAACAATGGGATTATCGCCCAATAAAAAATGAATGTCAGCAGGATAGGTTGAAATCTGGCCTGAACCGGTGATTTCCGTACCCCCGGCAAGCGTAATTTGCCAGTGAAGGATCAGGTTCTCAGGGAGGGTACAATTATCGCTAAATGCCGAAGGATCAATATCCAGGGAATGATCCCCTGAATGAAAAGTATACCAGTCAGGACGGATCGGAGTAATATCACTTATGCCATCCCAATGCGCTTCCGCAATATCCATAACACACCAATGGACGGTATCCGGCGTATTGATCATCGGGGGTACCGTATCATCAATGGTTATGGTCTCCACGCATATATCCGTATTTTCGCAAGTATCCCAGATCTGGTATTTCCGCATTATGACTTCAGGGCAACTGTTATTATCAGTGGATTCACTGATCAACAGGATATTTCCTTCAGGGACAAAACAAGGAAAATTGATCTGGCCCCCGGCCGCGACAAATTCACTGATTGTAGTATGGGTGACTATCTCATTCCTGGTGCAATGATATTGTTCCGGACAAACTGGTACACAATTATTTATATTGATCTCAAAATTCAGGGTATCATTCTGACAGGGAAGCGTATTGGAAGTATCTACTACCGTGATTGAATAAAAACCAGGCGCCGAAGGAGTAAAGTCATCAGAAGTAGATACAACGCTGCCTGTCCCATCAGGGCCATCCCACCATTGAATAGCATACCGGTCCGAAGGAGAAACCGAAGCATGGATCGTTCCGGAAGAATAATCGCAAAACGTCGGAGGATCAGGAGAGATGGAAATAGTTATATCGGGGAAGATATGAACGATCACCGTATCACAGACAATCCCGCCAGGGGAACATGGATTCCCCGCCACTTCTCCGCAAACCAGGTATTTTATGATTGGAGGAGCTAAGCTGTCGGGCGTAATTACCGGATCCAGACAGGCATGATCACACGAAAGGTACCGGTTATAAATCCCTCCGCCGGTAATATCTGTCCATGTTACTGTGCTTTCAACCACTCCTGATATAGACACGGTCGTACCACAATCTTCCCGCGTAAAAATTGTTTCAGGAAAAGTCATTCCGCACATTGAATGAATTGTATAGATATTTTCATTATTTCCCGGTTTACAAAAAGTGATGGTATGATAATTACCGTCAGGTGGAATACAAATAAGGTTGTTCATGGGAATCTCGTCCCCACAATCAACCCGGACATAATGGCCGGAAGGCGTGGCCCCGTCAATGAGAAAATAAAATCCAATGGCATGCGGATCCATTTTTACTGAGAAAGAGATACACCGGTCACTACCGGCTGCTTCACAGCATTTGCCAGTCCGGGAAAGGCTTGGGCTGATCCATGTACTATCGCATTTTCCAGTCAGGTTAACATAAAAATGGGGTACCGCCGATTGGCAAATAACACATCCGCATTCTCCGGCTACAGTAATGACCTGAAGGCAGGTCGATGTATTCCCGGCGCCGTCAGTGGCCAGATAGATCCGCTCAACAGAGGTCGGGCAAAATCCTGGTTTATCCCCCAGTCCTACAAAATTATCGCTCAGATGCGTAATGGTTACCGAACTACAGTTATCCGTCGCTGAAACCAGACTAACATCAGGTTCGGGAATGTTATCCGGACAGGGGACCGTAATATCAGGAGGGCATTCTATGACTGGTGGATCATCATCCTGCACATTTATAGTAATGCTACAGGTTTTGATCAATCCGGATGGATCCGTAGCAGTCCAGGTGATAATATTTGATCCTACCGGCAAATGGGCATCCTTTAATGTATTTGTATAATTGAAATTATTCAGGATGGTAGTTCCCGGACAATTGTCAGAAAAAACCGGATCAAATTCAGTCCCCTGAACCAGATAATAACATCCTCCGGGAATGGTGCCTTTCATAAATGGGCTTCCTGGAGGACAGGTCAGGGCTGGCTGGGCAATATCGTTGACTTTTACCGTGAAGCTGCATGAAGCATGATTTCCTGATGCATCAGTTGCCGTATAGGTCACCAGTGTGGTCCCTACATTAAATGAATATGTCCCTACAAAATTGATCCCTTCGGCCGGAGAAGAAGCAACCGTGGCCCCGGTCATTGCCCAGACAAGCCGCGTAACCATACAGTTATCATTGAATGATGGATTGGGAACAACAACCAATGCGGAGCACTGGTTCAAATCATTTGTTGTTATTATTTTCGCCGGACAAGTGATAGACGGTTTTTGATCATCAATAACTTCAACATCGAAGGTACATTCAACACCAGGTAATGCCACTGCCCTTACCCTTGTGACACCGACCGGAAAGGAATAAGGGAATACTATTTCAGTGGGACCGATATAATATTTGACCACGACCTCTCCGCATATTGGAGAAGCGATTGCTTCGAAACCAAGGAGTGCAGTACACGCTGAATGATCAGCGCTGTATGGATTCGCCGGAACAGGACAGATAATTGTGCAGGGGCCATAAGGGCTACCGGGCTGGGGCCCGCCCCCCTCTGTTCCTGAAATACCTTGATATGTCAGAAGTTGCCCATTCGCATGAAAAACCAGTATTACCTGAATAAGGATAATAATGGAACGGATATTCAATCTCCCTGTGAGAATGTTTTTCATTTGAAGGATAAAAAGGATAAAGCATACTTTCCGGGGACCAGTAATGCAAACGGTATGCCGGGTGTTTGTTTTAATGAGGCGCCCTTCTCCTTAAGCTCTTGTTTTGAGGGGAATGGCAACGAAAAAAAAAACCTTCCTGTTTTGGGGAGGACGGGATCAGATTAAATCTGTTAAAAAATCAATGAAAAATCGCACATCTGTGCGCTTTCAGGAAGGATCTTCGTTCCGTTTGATCCGGATATTGTATTTTTTCATTTTACGGATCAGGGCATCGCGGCTTATACCCAGGACCATGGCTGCTGTTTTTTGATTAAAATCACTCGACTGAAGGGCTTTACGGATTATCTCAGTCTCATTTTTCTCCAGGTTCATTGAAGCAGGATTTGGCAGGTTGGCGGTTACCGGTTTGCTTTTTACCGGGAAATCATCGATGCTCAGCGTATTACCTTTGGCAAGGATGACAGCGCGTTCGGTCATATTTTTAAGTTCCCTGACATTACCGGGAAATTCATATTTCTTCAATTGCCGGATGACTTCTTTCTCAATCCGGGGTATTTGCTGATTGAATTTCCGTGAGAAATCCTCCGTAAAATAATACAAAAGAGGTTCAATGTCATCGGTTCGTTCCCGTAAGGGCGGAATGTGAATGTGCAGGGTGTTCAACCGGTGTAAAAGGTCAAGCCGGAATTTTTTTTCGTCAACCAGTGTATCCAGTTCATGGTTAGTAGCAGAAATGATCCTGAAATCGGTAGAAATTTGCTGGGTATCCCCTACCCGCGTAATCTTTTTCTCTTCGATTGCGCGCAAGACTTTTGCCTGGAGGGTCAGAGGCATATCTGCAATTTCATCTAGGAAAAGGGTCCCATGATCACAAATTTCAAAAAAACCCTTTTTATCAGTAGCAGCTCCGGTGAAGGACCCTTTTTTATGACCAAAAAATTCACTTTCCATTAAGGAATCGGTGATGGAACTGCTATTGACTGTATATAACAGATTATCTTTCCGGTTACTTGAAAAATGGATGATCCGCGCAATATTCTCCTTTCCGGTGCCACTTTCGCCGGTGATCAGGATATTGGTGTCGGGAAAATTTGCCACTTTGAAGGCGAGATCAAGGACTTCTAATATCTGTGGGCTGGCACCGATCAGATGACGATCAATTTTTTCCTCCAGGTTTTTGGATATCAACGAATTTTTTTCTTCCATTTGTTTGATCTGCTGGTGGAGAAGAAGAAATTTTTCAGTCCGTTCGATCGCGATCTGGATATCCATGATCCGGAAAGGTTTTCTCAGATAATCCAAAGCCCCAAGCCGCATGGCCCTGATTACCGTATCCATATCCCCATGAGCCGATACAATGATGACTTCCAGCCCCGGATAAGTCGATTTGACCATTTTTAAAATATCCAGGCCATTGATCCCGGGTAACCTGACATCCAGGATCAGTAAATCAATGGCTTCCCTTTTCAGTATTGCAAATCCTTCTTCGCCGGTATTGGCGATCAAGGCTTCAAAACCCGTATTCCGGAAGAATTCGGCCAACTCCTCTGTAAACTGCTTTTCATCATCAAGGATCAAGACTTTCAGGTTATTCATGGCTTTCATTCCCTTCTTTAAAAACGACTGGTATCATGATCTGAATCATAGTCCCGACGGACCATTCGCTTTTTATATCGATGTTGCCATTCATCTCGTTGATAATGCCAAACGAAATGGAGAGTCCCAGCCCGGTGCCTTTGCCAGCCTCCTTGGTGGTATAAAAAGGAATAATGACTTTATCAAGGAGATCGGGTTTGATACCAATCCCATTATCTTTCACCTCGATAAAAATTGAATTTTCCTTCTGATAACTTGTGATTTCAATTATTTTTTGAAAATCCCTTTTCAGGTATTTTTGTTTTTCTTCGAGAGCGTCTTTGGCATTAATCAGGAGATTGATAATAACCTGTTCCAATTTATAAGAGTTCCCTAATACAGGTTGTATGTTTTCATCAAAATGGGGAATCAGTTCGATCCCTTTATGGACAAATTGTCCCGAAATCATCGACACGCCTTCGCGGATGCTTTCATTGACATTGAAATTGGAAAGGACGTCCCCATCGTTACTTCTCGAAAATGTCCGTATGTGATCGATAATATAATCCAGTCTTGCAATATTGTCAAAAATTTTATTGGCTTTACGGAGTAAATAAACCTCATCAATGGTTTTGTTTTTTTTGATCTCGATGAACAAGTTTTCAAGTCCAAGGGAAATGGTATTCAAGGGCTGATTGATTTCATGGGCAATTCCGGCAGCCATTTCTCCCAGACTGGCCAATCTTTCCGTATGAATAAGCTGTTGCTCCATTTTTTTCCGGGACGAAATATTCCTTATTATAGCCATGAAAGCTCCCGGGATCTGACCTTCCTCCTGAATTAGTTTCATGCTGATCTCGCTGATGAATTGTGATTGATCCGCTTTCGTTAAAATAAATTCAATATTCTGGGTAAGGCCGTCAAGTCTTGTTCTTCCCATCACCTCCATGAGACGCGTATGTTCTTCAGGCGGGAACAAGCAATGAATATGTTTCCCGATAAATTCATTTTTATTGGTAATACCGAAGATTTTCAACGTCATCTCGGATATTTCGTTGATTTCACCGTTCAGGTCCATGATAATGATCCCTTCGGGGGAAGCATTCAGAAGTGTTCTGTATATCCTTTCTGATTCCCTGATCCGGATTTTTTGACGGTGCAATTCCAACAGGATTTTTATTTTACTTAACAGGACTGAACGTTGGAAAGGTTTAATAATAAAATCAATGATCCCCGATTCATAATATTTATCCAGGTGAAACTCGTTATATGCATGCGCGGTCACAAAGATGATCGGCAAAAGATCGCGGGTCCGGTCAGCATTGATAATGGAAGCCAGTTCTAAACCGTCCATCTCAGGCATCTGAACGTCAATCAGCGCCAGGGCAAGTTCAATCCCGCGGATTTTCTGAAGGGCTTCTTTTCCCGACAAGGCGGTTATGATATTAACATTCAATGGCCTGATAACTTCTTCCAGATAGGAAACATTCAATTCCAGGTCGTCAACAACAAGAACATTGGGTTTCGCATCCATCCGCATAGAACAAAGATATAGAATATGATTTCACTTTCCGTTTTCGCGTGCCAGGGAAAAGCGTAATTTTTCCGCTAAAAATGAATATTGTTCCGGTGAATTATAGAGTTGGGAAGAGATCCGTAAAAATCTTCGCGGAGGGGTTGACCAATATAATACCGGGACTTCCAGGTTGAAATGTTGGAATAAAAAATCCTGAAGCGGTTCGATCCCTTTGTAATCAGGGATGGAAATTTCCGGTGGGTTGGGTATGGGGACAGTAGCCATGGAGGCCAGAAAGATGTCAGGGCAGGGAGGATCGATTTCCAGGGCCTGACATAGCAAATTCCTCCCATGGATACATAAATCATGATTCCGTTTCATGATGGCCGGCCATCCGCCGGGCAATAAAGTAGCCAGATAATCAATGGCATCACCAACACAGATAGCAGGGGTAAAGTCTGCTGTTCCGGGCCAGTAAAACCTTTCAGGGAAAGGAACAGCATTGTGGCCTGCATGGCTGATAACAAGCGGGACGATCCCTTTCTGTTTATCATGGCGCACGACCAGGATTGCCGCGCTTTTGGGAGAGCACAACCATTTGTGGCAATTGGCGGTATAATAGGAGGCCCCAATTTCGTTCATGTTCAGGGGAATGCTTCCGATAGTATGGGCCCCGTCAACCATGGTATCAATTCCGCGGGTGTCCAATTCTTTCACGATCCTTTCTACCGGCTGAATGATACCGGTAGCCGATGTGATGTGGTCGATCAGTGCAATCCTGGTTCGGGTTGTTACCTTATTCAAAACAGCTTCAACGATCAGATCCGGTGAGGATATCGGGAAGTCGTACCTGGCTTCGGCCAGTACCGCGCCCGACTGTTCACAGATAAATTCCAGTAACCGTTTACAGGCCCCATAGATATGGTTTGTGATCAGGATTTCATCGCCCGCGTGAAAAGTCAGGGAGCGAAAGACCGTATTAACGGCAGCAGTGGCATTATGCACAAAAACAACATCATCTGGAGAAGCATGGACGAAAGCTGCAACCTTCCGGCGCGACCGCTCTAAAAGATCCGGCATTTCCCTTATCAGGAAACGGATTGGGTGACTTTCGAGCATAGTGCGGTATTCAGATTGTTTTTGCAAAATAAACCGTGGACAAGCGCCAAAGGAACCATGATTAAGATAAACAGCCTCAGGGTCAAGAGGCCAGAGGGAAGCATATACTGATGCTTTGGGATGATCAGGTGAAATCATATTTGGTTTTTCAAGAGTACGAGTTTAAAAAAAGTGGGTCAGTCAACAATCAAAATTAATCCTTTCAGGTACTCCCCTTCCGGATTAAAAATGCTTACCGGATGATCGGGCCCCTGCGAGAGCCTATGCAGAATTCTGACATTCCTGCCTGCTTCCAGGGCAGCCGACAGGATGGCTGAAGTGAATACTTCCCGCGTGATGGCCTGTGAGCAGGAAAAGGTAAATAATATCCCACCCGGGTTCATTAACCTTATCGCGGCAGCATTGATATAAATATAGGCATGCAAAGCGTTGTTGGTTACTGCATGGGTTTTTGCAAAGGCAGGGGGGTCAAGAATTATCATATCGTACCTTTCGGCAGTTTCCGTCAGGTATTTTTTTGCATCCATCACAAAAATAGGATGTATTTCCGGATCAAACCCGTTGATCCGGAAATTTTCCTCAGCCCATTCACAGGCCAGTTTAGAGCTATCGACCGAGTGTACCAGCCTGGCCCCTCCCTTTAAAGCATAGACCGAAAAAGCGCCTGAATAACAAAAAAGGTTCAATACCTTTCTATTCTTTGCATAGAATTGAGCAAACATACGGTTGCCGCGCTGATCCAGGAAAAATCCAGTTTTTTGTCCCCTTTCCCAATCGATCTTAAACCGATGACCGGTCTCAAGGATCTCCCCTGTTTGGGGCTGATCAAGAAGGTATTGATCGCGGATGACGGATAGCGGATACTGCCCAGCTGATCCCGATTGGGGCATGGAAGATGTGAAAGATTTCATTTTCAGGGTTTCACAGCTTTTATCATAAACGGCTTTCAGTTGTTCGCCATATATCTCCCGGAGCCCCTCAATAAAAACATCCGTCAACCTGTGCATTCCGGTGGAATGGGCCTGGATAACCGCGATCCCGTTATAATAATCGATGATAAGTCCCGGCAAGCCATCCCCTTCCGAAAAAACCAACCGGTAGGCATTATCGTGTGGCGACCCTGCCAATCCCAATTGGCGCCGGAGCCCATAAGCCTTTTTTAGTTTGGCTTTCCAAAAAGATGCGTCAATGGCAACCTCTTTAAATGAAAAAATCTTAACTGCAATGGAACCGGTAAAATAATGGCCAATCGCCATAAAGTGTTGAGTGAAAGAGAGTACGGTCACCAAATCCCCTTCCCTTGGATTGCCCTCTATCCTTTGAATAGCGCCGGAGAATATCCAGGGATGGAATCGCCTGATGGCAGCTTCTTTTCCTGGTTTTAAATAAATTTTTGATATTTGGTCCATTTCATTATTTTTGCGTAAAGGTAAGGTGATGATTTTTTAATTATCAGCAATTTTCTTACTAATTTTGCAACAAATCAAAAAAAGTATCCAAATGAAAAAGTACTTACTGTTTTTATTAATCCCTGTGTTTTTATCCTGCGGGCACGCAGCCGAAAAAAAAGCCCAGGATTTGCAGTCTAAAAATGATAGCCTGCTAAGCCAAACCATGCAAAAAGATGAAGCGATCAATGAATTTATCCGTTCCATCAACGACATCCAGGGAACACTGGATACCATCAAACAAAAAGAGAATATCATAAATCTGACTACGGATCGCGGCGGTGAAATGAAATTATCTGCCAAGGACCAGATCAAAAATGATATTCAGACCATTTACGGCTTGATGCAGAAAAACAAAGAAACCATTTCAGCCCTATCGAGAAAGCTGAGAAACTCGAATCTAAAGGTTGATGAATTAAATAAAATGGTGGATCGGTTAAATAAGGACCTTGCTTTAAAAGCTTCTGAAATTGAAGATCTACGCGCTAAACTGGCTAAGCTGAACAAATCTTTCGAAGTCGCCAATCTTAAGATCGATACCCTCTCCAGGACCGTTAAAACACAGACTTCCCAGATTTCCGATCAAACCCAGACCATTGCTTCTCAGGATGCAGCCCTGAATACAGCCTATTATGTAATCGGAACCAATAAAGAATTAAAGAAAAGTGGGATCATCAAGAGCGGGGAAATATTAGCCGATTTTAACAAAACTTTATTTACGAAAATCGATATCAGGAATGTAACTGAAATATCTATCCTAAGTAAAAAAGCAAAAATCCTTTCGGGCCATCCTTCCAGCTCTTATAAATTTTCCGGGGATAAAAAAATCATTCAGGCCCTGAAAATAACTGACTATAAAGCCTTCTGGGCCAATTCAAAATACCTGGTCATCATGGTTGACTGACCGTTAACAAACAGGCATTGAAAAAGAGGGTGTCCCAATGGGACACCCTCTTTTTTTGTCATGAACTGAAATCCGGGAATCGAATCCCTTTATTTGTTTTCTTTGGGTGGCGCTGAATAATCTACTTCGGAAAGAAGCTTTCCTTTTTCATCATAGAATCTCCATTTCCCAATCCGCATATCTTCTTTATAAAACCCCTCATAACGGACTTTTCCATTATCAAAATAAGCCGTTCTTTTCCCTTCCGCTTTGCCATTAATAAAATCCCCTTCGCTCCACACTTTACCATTTTCATACCAATAGACCCACTTCCCATCCCTTTCATTATTTTTATAAGTACCTTCCATTTGTTTTTGTTTATTGGGATAAAAAGTTGTTTCCCTGATCATTTCACGGTTTTGGCCTTTCCCTTTATACCAGCAAACGCGCTTGGGCGAGCCATCGGGATAAGTTTCTTCTACAATTTTTTTTTCGAAATCACACGATGTAACTCCAAATAGCAACAAGATCAGAATAATTGTTTTTGATTTCATCTGTTAATAATTTGTTTTTTAATGGTCACATTGTCAATTCTTCATTTCGTTTGAAGATATCGTTGGCCGGTTTTCAAATACATCATGAAAGTAATTTGAATGCCAGTCTCTGGCCATTTACCGATTCATCAAAAGTTCCCTGGTCAAAGACCAGATGGCCATTGACCCAGGTACGCGTTACCCTGGAGCGGAAGGTAATCCCTTCGAAGGGCGACCATCCGCATTTATAGAGGATATTCTCCCGCGATACTTTCCAGGGATTATCCGGATCAATCATCACAAGATCGGCTGAATAGCCCTTACGGATAAAGCCTCTTTTTTTAATCCGGTAGAGAATGGCCGGGCCATGGCACATTTTTTCCACGATTTTTTCAAGGGAAATCTTCCCCTGATGGTAAAATTCAAGCATGGCCACCAACGAATGTTGAACCAGGGGGCCGCCTGACGGGCAAGTCAAATAAGGATTTTGCTTTTCCATCATGAGATGGGGGGCATGGTCAGTGGCAATGATATCGAGGGTGTCGTTCAGAAGAGCATTGAACAAAGCTTCCCTGTCATCCGATGTTTTGATGGCAGGATTCCATTTAATCCGAGAGCCCAAATCATGGTAATCGCGGTCGTCGAACCATAAATGGTGAATACAGGCTTCACCCGTGATCTTTTTTTCAGAAAGAGGCCTGTCGTTGTGAAGCAGGGATAATTCCCTGGCTGTTGAAACGTGCAAAAGATGCAGCCTGGCGCCGGTTTTAAGGGCAAGTTGCACGGCTTTTTCCGATGACCGGAAACAGGCTTCTTCACTCCGGATCAATGGATGATTTTCGATGGGTATATGGTCGCCAAATTTTTCGGTAAAGGCAATGAGATTTTTTTTGATAACGGACTCTTCCTCCGCATGAACGGCAATCAACAAAGGTGATTTTGAGAATATCCCATACAGCGTGTCCGGATTATCAACCAGCATATTTCCCGTCGAGGAGCCTAAGAAAACCTTCAGCCCACAAATGGATCCCGGATCAGCTTTTTCAATTTCAGCCAGGTTGTCATTGGTAGCTCCTAAAAAGAAAGAAAAGTTGGCCAGCGATTTTTGGGCCGCCAGGTTGTATTTTTCTTCCAGGATCGCTCGCGTTGTGGCAGTGGGGATTGTATTGGGCATATCCATATAGGAAGTCACGCCTCCGGTAATGGCAGCCCTGCTTTCGGAATGCATATCACCCTTGGCAGTCAATCCCGGTTCCCTGAAATGGACCTGGTCATCAATGATCCCCGGAAAAAGAAATTGTTGCCCGGCATCAATCCTGACCGTATCGTCCGGAAATGCGAAATCTTTTGGAGCGCTTCCCTGAAAAATTTCACGGATCAGGCCATCCTGAATGAAAATTGCGCCCGGGAAGCAACTATTCTCGTTAACAATCAGCGCGTTAAAAATATATGAAGAAGGATTCACCATTCGGTCGGCTGGAATAGAAAGAAATACAAAAATAAATGAAAGGAGAATTAGCCTGACACGGGTTTCGGCCTTCTGAATAAACTTCTCCACCGGAGACTGATGACGCCAAGTACTGCCTCTTTGAATATTCCCTTACTCATTTTGGATTCACCCACGGTCCGGTCAGTAAAAATGATCGGGACCTCCACAATGTTAAAGCCCAGTTTCCAGGCGGTATATTTCATTTCAATCTGGAAAGCATAGCCGGTAAACCTTACTTTATTCAGATCAATGGTTTCAAGGACTTTTCTTGTATAGCAGATAAAACCGGCTGTTGTATCCATCACTTTCATCCTGGTGATGAACCTGACATAGACGGAAGCGCCATAAGACATCAGCACCCGCCCCATAGGCCAGTTAACGACGTTGACCCCGGTAATATAACGAGACCCTATGACGAGATCACCACCCCGGTTTTTAGCGGCATCATAAAGCCGGGGAAGATCATCGGGATTGTGGGAGAAATCGGCATCCATCTCAAAAATGAACTGATACCCCATTTTCAGGGCCCATTTGAAACCATGGATATAGGCAGTACCTAAACCAAGTTTCTCTTTTCTTTCTTCAATAAACAGCCGCTCCGGAAACTCCGCGATCAGCGATTTAACGATTGCACCGGTACCGTCGGGGGAACTGTCTTCAATAATAAGTATATCACAAGCCAGATCAAGTGAAAAAACTTTCCGTATGATCCTTTCTATATTTTCCTTTTCGTTGTAAGTGGGTATTATGACGAGACTCCCTGGCACAAACAAATTTTTATTAAGATTCATATTTGAGTCCACTCCGAAAAGTAGTTTTCGGAGTCGGCTCATCTTTCACTTTGTAAGATTAAGAAAATAAACGATCATATTCCTGATTTATTTTTTCTCCCTGATTAAAAAGAGATAAACCGGAAAATGGTCGCTATATCCTCCCTGGTAAACACCTCCTCCGAAAGTCCGTAAAGGATATCCCGCGTATTGTCCTTCTTTCTGGATCAGAAATTTCCTGTTAAAGACCTGGGCCTTGTAAAACCTGAAGCCCGGGTTGGATTTATCGAGAAAAGCCCCGGAAATAACAATCTGATCGAAGAGGTTCCAGGCATCCCTATAAGCGAGGGATCCAATTCCTTTCTGGAATAACTGCCACATGGGATTGAACAAATCCGTTGAAGTTACTTTTTCGGGTTTTCCTTTTGCCTGAAGATGTTTGGTAAGACTTTCATCCGTGGGGTCATCGTTCAGGTCCCCCATGATCAGGATTTTTGCTTCCTTGTCAATCTTGAACAAGCTATCGGCTGCTTTCCGGCAAAGGTCAGCGGCTGCAGCTCTCAATGGGGCTGTCACTTTTTCCCCGCTGCTTCTTGAAGGCCAATGAGTTACCATCACATAGAAAGATTCGCCGTACAACAATCCATGGACAAGGAGCACATCCCGCGAACGGAAATCGGGTTTGTCAACAAGAATTAATGGTAATGGTTTGCTTTCCAGCACCTTGAAAAATTTTGGCTGATACAGCAAGGCAACATCAATACCCCGCCGGTCGGGAGATTCATAATGGACGAATGAAAAATTCCGGTCTGACAAGGGAGCGGTTTTCACGAGATCTTCGACCACACCCCGGTTTTCAACTTCGGAGATGCCGACAAATACAGGCCCATCCTTGGTCAGTTCATCTCCCAGTTGGTTAATAACACCAGCCAGGTGTTGCAGTTTTGTGAAGTATTTCTGGCTGTTCCATTGATTCGGGCCGGAGGGTAAAAATTCTTTATCATCGGTATCCGGGCTGTCGATGGTATCAAACAGGTTTTCGAGATTATAAAAGCCAACACAAGCGACTTGATATTTTTTTTCCTGGGCTTTTCCAACGTTAAGAAAGCCAAAAAGGAAAAGGCCTGTCATGACAATGAAACAAAGGACTGTTTTATTCACAAAATTCAGGTTTTACCGGGCAAAGATATAATCTTTTATTTAATAATCCACGGCCTTATTCCCTGATTATCTTCCCATGAAAAACCGTTTTGGCCTGAGGCCCTTTCAGGGTGAAAAAATATAATCCTGCCGGACAGTTTTTCATGTCTAAAGTAACGGACGATCCATCAAACCCGCAGGGGACATCTATTTTTTTACCAGTTGGCAGGTAAGTTTCAACAACCGGCTCCTGGTTTGTGAATTCAAAAGGCAACGCGATGGAGCAATAAGCCCCTGTCGGGTTGGGGCAGATAAAAAGTTCCCGCGAAAACGACGCGGTGGGTAAAATGCCCGTCCCGCCCCCCCAGATACCGGAGACGAATTCAGGATGATCGATAAAAGGATTACGGTTATTCTGGATCAGGAAAATGGCGTTATTTCTGTCAATCTCTTTGGAAGAAACGGGGTCGTCCTGATTCCATTGTTTCAACATGGCCAATGCCCATGGGTTCAACTGGGACCCGGTTGCCATCGGGCTTCCAGGCCAGCCGGAATCTTCCGTATAATAGCGTACTGAAACATAAAAATAAGACCTGGCAAGATCCCCTTTGTACTCATCGCGGGGCTCAAAAACTTTTTCAGAATACCCCGTTGTGACACAATTTCCAAGTTGGCTTCCATTCAGTGAAGTCCAAGTTGCAACGCCAACTTCTCCATAAGGGTAATCACTCCGTCGCCCATTCACATACTGATCAGTAGGATAGATGATGAACAGATCAGTATACATGGGCAAGACTGCGCCACCGAACCAGCTTTTCGGCCAGGAGTGTTCCCGGCTGTAACAATCCCCTTCCTGCGTTGCCGTCCCACATTGGTCTGTACCAAAATGATAAATATAGGGTGGATTTCCGTTGGGCGACCCATCGGGGATATCTGAATAAATGTCCCAAACTGTATTATTAGGCTTGCAATCTGTTGTATAAAAAGCCTGCCAGACGCCCGGAGTATAACTTGACACCGTATGGTTGCGGATGATGTTGTGCAAAGCCTGCTGCAGGGGTTTCCCTGACAGTCCGATGGCAGGATCATAATACCCGGATGGGGGTTGGGAAAAACAGGGATTCAAAAATCCGGACAGGACCAGCAGCAGGAATGCCAATCGCCAGCGTTTTATCATGCTATCCCTATATTTTTTTAAAGTTGCCAAATGATCAAGGATTAATCTCTGCTACGCAGCATTTCTTCATCCAGTTTGAAATCAAAAAAGTAATCGCTATCCCGGTCAGAAACCCCGTGTGATACATTTGGATTTGCCCGCCAATGGGATTTTTTGAACACTTTGGTTTGCCTCGGGTCAAGCCTGATGGTATAGGATTCCCCGCCTTTTTTCGAAGTGACCCTGAACTTGATTTTTATATCAGGCGACATATTTGTAATCTCTATGGCATACCGGAACCCGTCGCTGAATTGTTTCAGGAATTTATACCGGAGGGCTAACGGTACCGGTTGAATGTTATTATCCTTCATGTCTTTGGTTTGAAGTTTCCTGAAAACCGTATCTGACCAGGCATTTTTACCTTCCGGGAATGAAAAACTATTGCCATTCACCTTTTGCCCATTGACCTGGGAAAAAGCAGCCAAACATAATATCAATAGCAAGGAAGAAAAAACTTTTTTCATGGCAAGAGGCTTTACGGGTAAAAACATGAATTTCAATGCACAATTAAAGGGACAAATTTACGATCAAATATTTACTTTAGACTGTTATCAGTAAAATAGTTTTTTGTTTCAGCCCACCCCGAAAACCACTTTTCACCGCTATGTTGCTAAGGCGCTAAATAATATATAATTAATCAAGAATGTAACAACTCATACTTATTCGCGCGATATTTTACAAAATCATCGTATGGAACGGCTCGCATGAGCATGACTTTTCAAAACATGCGCCCGCGGAAATTGTTCCCCGGATAAAAATGTTGTGGCAATCCATTCCTTCCCAGTTATTAAAAGAGAATAAGAAGTTCATATATGGCATCGTTAAACAGTGAGGCAGGGCAAAGGAATTTGAACTTGCGCCGACCTGGTTGACAGATTGCGGACTGCTGTCTGCCATGGGTGGCCTGACCAGGCAATCAATTCTCAGGGGAAATTCGATATTCAGCGAGTTCAGGGAAGCCCTTGCCGAGCAGAAAACTTGGCTGGTCAATGTTCCACTATATGCGATTGATTCATCTCCTTTCTGATCAAGCATCTCAATATTGTTTTGTTTCCAATTATCCGTATATTTGTGGAAAATTAGAAATATATAGTAATGCCGCTCAGTTATTTGGAATTTAGGGAGAAGTTGTATCCTCAGGGTATCTTTTCAATAAGCCAGGTGCGTCTTTATTTTCCGGATTTTAACAGCGATAACCTGTTGTTCTGGCAAAAGAAGGGTTATATTTTGCGGCTCAGGAAAGGCTGGTATTGTTTCTGCGGAATTCCGGCATCAGCCGCGTAATAACTCCAGCGGTCAATGACTGAACGCACCCGGTCAATGATCTCCTTGTCTTTTTTGATGTTCATTTGTTTT
>JALNWE010000014.1 GCA_023231065.1 Bacteroidales bacterium | reverse complement strand
TAAATATGCACTATAATAACCTAAAATTTCGTTCATTTGCAAAAAACAAAATCTATGAAAAAACAAATTCTATTTCTATTATCGTTTGTCCTTATCGGGGCAGGATATGCTCAGGAAAAAGGATATATTTCATTAGGCCTTGGGGCTGGTTTCGGCACGGCTGCAAGTTATGATTTTTCAACCAATGGCGACAAGGCCCACCCCGTTGCCTTAGGCAAGGGATGTGATGTCATGGTCCGGGGCGGTTATTTTGTGAATAAATTCATGGCCATCGAACTGGGAGCCGGCTACCGGATGGGTTTCAACACCAAAATAGACCTTGTTCCATCTTCCTACAATAAATCATCAGGCAATGACATCGGTACCCTGAAAATCGCCGGGAGCATGTTAGAGATCGTTCCCGCGTTGGTCATTTCCCCGGAGCTGGGTTCCGGAAAAGTCAGGCCATACGCCCGCCTTGGCGTGATCATAGGCGTTATGAATACCATCCAGACCAAAATTGATGAGTCTTATACTGAAGATGGCATTTCAGAACATATCCTGGCAACCCTGAAATATAACGGAGGGGTGGCCGTTGGCGGATCTGCTGCCTTAGGGGCCGATTTCAACCTGAGCAAAAAGATAGCCCTTTATGCAGAGATCATTTATGATGCCCTCAGCTATGCCCCGACCAAAGGTAAATTCACAAAATATGAAATAAACGGGGTAGATCAATTACCCGATTGGAAGACCATTAACAAAGAGGTAAAGTTTGTTAAAGACCTGTCAGATTATGTTTATGATGAAAACGAACCCGCCCAGGAACTGAAAAACAGTTATCCATTCAACAGCCTCGGACTGAATATCGGGGTAAAGGTGAAACTGTAAAAAGCGTTCAGCATCTGTCATCCGTTGTGTTTTTTGGTGAGGCGCGCCTTGATTTTATCAAATATCAGATAAACCACGGGTACCACCAGCAGGGTCAGGAACATGGAACTGGTCAATCCGCCGATCAGGGCCCAGGCCATACCGTTTTTCCATTCACTGCCCCCACCGGAAGCCAATGCAATGGGCAACATCCCGAAGATCATGGAAAAAGTGGTCATGAGGATGGGACGCATTCTTACTTTTCCGGCTAATACCAGCGCTTCACCGGTATTGTGACCTTCCCTCTTCATCTGGTTGGTGAAGTCAACCAGCAAAATAGCATTCTTCCCCACCAGCCCCACCAGCATGATCATTCCAAGGAGAGAAAAGATGGTCAGTGACTGCATGGTAAGTCCCAGGGCAAGGAGCGCCCCTATAATGGCAAGCGGAATGGAAAACAAAACTACAAATGGATAGATATAAGAGTCGTACAAGGCAACCAGGATCAGGTAAACAAACAGGATTGATGCAAGGAAAGCGATGCCCAGGCTTCCAAAAGCTTCGGTTTGATATTTCATGTCGCCTTCGGGAATGATGGTCATTTCCGGCGGGAGGGCCATGGCTTTTACCCGTTTTAGTACATCCTCCCCTACCGAACCAACCGGCCTTCCGATGACCTGTGAATTTACGGTCACCGAAGGCACCCGGTTATACCTTTGCAGGATAGTGGTCCCACTGGATGGACGGATCGTGGCAAACTGGTTCAACTGGATCGACTGTCCGCGGCTATTAATAAAGGTCAACCCGGCAATGTCGTTGATGCTGTTACGGTCAATCTGATCAAAAACGACATTGATATTATATTCATTGTCCCCATCCCTGAACTTGGTATCGGTATTCCCACTGAAAGCATTCTGAAGCGTCATGCCTACCATTGCTGTGGAAAGCCCCAACTCGGCCATCCTGTCTTTATCGAGCCTGATATCCACTTCCGGATTGCCTGCCTCTACCGATAACCTGACTTCATAAGTCCCCGGAATCTTTTTCATTTCGGCCATTACGCGGGGTGCATAGGTATTCAGGGTATCCATGTTTGGACCGGTCAGTACGATCTGAATCGGATCCATATCCGAAGTTCCCATCAGGGAAACGATCGTTGATCGTACTTTAATTCCCGGTAATAGCCTCATCAAATCTTTCTTCATGTTGATGGCAAACTGCTCCGCTGTGATATTCCGCTTCTCCTTGGCAACCATCTTGATGTGCATTTCCGAACTATAAGCATTGGACCCTCCTCCGAAAAAACTGGTGGAACTCCCCACGGAGGTAAAGACGCTGGTTACGACCGGCAAGCCGCGGATGTACTGTTCAGCTCTAATTGTCGCCTGGTTGGTCTGTTCAATGGTGGCATCCTTGGGCAATTCCATAGCGATGATCAACTCACCCCGGTCGCCCATGGAAAGGAATTCGCTGCCGATAAATCCGGTCACCACCAGCGAAATAGATGCAAAAAATAATACTGTAACCGCGATAAGCGTGATAATTTTATGGTGTAAAGTCCAGACCAGCAAACGGGAATATCCTTCAGTGAACCGGCGCAGGAACCTCTCAAAGCCGCTGTTAATCCTTTCGAAGAGACTGTTTTTCCTGAAGTGTTCGCGCTTGGCCATCCGGGATGCCAACAGAGGGGTTACGGTGAAAGAGACAAACAGACTCAATAGGGTGGCAAAAACGACCACCAGTGCGAATTGCCTTATCAGCCCTGATATCATGCTGGTAATCACGGCAATGGGAAGAAAAACCACCACGTCCACCAGGGTAATGGAAAGAGCGGTGTAGTTGATCTCATTCCGCCCGTCTAATGCCGCCTTTCGCCGGTCTTTTCCCATCTCAAGGTGCCGGTAAATGTTTTCAAGCACCACAATGGAATCATCCACCAGGATCCCGATGACAAGCGACATGGCTACCATGGAAATGACATTCAGCGAGAAATTAAAGAAATACATGGCCGTAAATACGGAGATCAGCGAGGCGGGAATGGCGATCAGAACGATAAAGGAGTTCCGGAAACTATGGAGAAATACCAGCATGACCAAAGCGACCAGACAAATAGCCAGCAACAGATCTTTCATGACAGCCTGCGCCGAATCGAGGGTAAAATCAGAAGTGTTGTTTGCAATTTCGAATTTCAGTCCCTGCGATTTATAGATCCCTTCAATCCTGACAATCGATTCCTTCACCTTTTTGGAGATTTCCACTTCATTGCCATCCGGCTGTTTGAAGATCATTAAACCAACCGAATTTTCACCGTTAATACGGCTGATGCTACGGGTCTCCTTTTTGTCATCCTGCACCTCTGCCACATCCTCCAGCCTTACAGGACTGCCATTTGCGTCGGTGGCTAATACCAGTCTCTTCATGTCTTCCAGCCCGGTGAATTTACCCGACAGCCGGATAATCACCTCCTGGCTTTGGTCCTTGATCTTTCCGGTGGGGAATTCCATGTTCGCGGCCTGGATCGCCTGCGTCACCTGCAGAATTGAGAGATTGTGCGCTTTGAGTTTTTCATTATCGACATTGATGCGGATCTCCCGTTCTTCACCTCCAACCAGATCAACCTGCGATACGCCGCTGATGGTAGATATCATGGGTTTAATCTTGTTTTTGACAAGATCGTAAATTTCGGTCGGCGGAATGGACGCGGTAATCCCCATCCGCATAATGGGAATATCGTCCATTGAAAAATTATTGATGAAGGGTGGCAACACATCCTTTGGTAAAAGGTATTCTATATTGCTAACTTTCCGGGTAGCATTCTCCAGCGCCCGGTCCATGTTGGCGCCGCTCCTGAAAATCACTACCACCACGGAAGCGCCTTCGTAAGAGGTGCTCTGGATATTATCGATTTCTTCGAGCGACGAGATGGCATCTTCAATCTTTTTTGTCACCGAATTTTCTACTTCCGAAGGAGAAGCGCCGGGATAACTGGTCACGATCACCAATACCGGTTCGGAATATTTTGGAAGAAGCTCATAATTCAGGGAAAAAAAACTTACCACCCCCAAAAAAGTGAGGACTGCAAAAATGACCACTATCAATGAAGGCCTTTTGATCGAAAGTTCAGTAATGTTCATGACCGCGAAGATTATTTAGCGTTGACAATGGTTATGATAGTATTGTTGTCGAGGTTGATCTGTCCTGAGGTTACGATCAGCTCCCCTTCCTTCAGCCCATCCAGCACCTCCACCTGTTTATCATCGGCTGAACCGATACGGATCGCGCGTAAAAAGGCCCGGTTCCCTTCAACAATATAGACCTGGGGGTCTTTTACGCTACCGATAATGGTATGGCGCGGGATGGTCAGACACTCGCGTTCCATACCAGAACTAAACGCTGCCGTTCCGAACATTCCTGCCTTAAGCGGATGGCGGGCATCATTTACCACCTCAATTTCTATTGGGAAACGCCTTGATTCATCGGCTTTCACACCAACCGAGACCACGGTACCCGGATAATTGATCCCCGGAAAAAGAGAAGAAGAAAGGTTGATCTTCTGGTTGCCTTTTATCCGTACTGCTTCGCTTTCAGCAACATTGGCAATGAATTTCAAACAGCTGATGTCCACGATTTCCGCAACCGGTGATCCGGGCATCAGCAACGATCCTGTTTCAATCATCTTCCTTACGATCGTACCCTGGATGGGCGCCTTGATCGTCGTATTGTCCAGTTGTTTCTTTAAAGTTACAACATCCGCTTCCGATTTTGTGACAAACAAACGGGCATCCTCAACCTGCTGGCTCGAAATCGCATCATTCTTTAAAAGACCTTCATATTTCCGGAGATCCGTTTTAGCCTTTTCAAGGGCAACCTGCGCTAAGGATAGCTGGCTCCGCAACACCTCGTCGTCGAGTTTTGCCAGTACCTGCCCCTGTTTTACAAAATCGCCGGTATTGAAAAGTAAGCTCACAACCTTCCCCTGCCCTTCCGAAGCCAATGTCAGCTCATGAATGGCCGAAAATGAACCATTCGTTGTAAAATCACCGCTGATCCGGCTTTTTGCAATCTTTGTGACAAAAACCGGGATTGACTTCAGGTTCCCGTCCATCTTCGATTTTTCCTCTATTTTTTTCTTGTTCAGGAGCAAGGTAGCTGTACATGCTCCGACAATCACAATTATAATCAGACTGATGGTTATGATACGCTTCATATCAATGAAGAATTAATAAGTGTTAAGTATTTATGTGCTAAGGCAATAGTCAATAGTCATTTGTCAATGAACAATGGTCACTGGACAATTTCCAGCAGGTCGCCGTTTGCATTGAGGTATTCGAGTTCCGCGATCTTCATCTGGACCAGGGCCATGGTATGGCTTGTCTGCGCATCGCTCATCGCTGTTTCCGCGTTCAACAGATCCGTCAGGGGGATGATCCCTTTCTGATATTGATCCTGTGATACATCGTAAACCCGGTTGGCAAGGTGCATATTCTCGCGTTGCCGTTTCTCGGCCGCGATGCTGGCCAATAGCTTCCGGGCAGCATCCTGTGACTGGATCTGTAAAAGTTTTCTGGTATCGTCTTCGGCAACCTGAAGTTGCTGCAATTCCACCCGCGACTGACTAACCCGGCTATGGCGCTGTAATCCATTGAAAACAGGGACATTCAGACGAAGCCCCACCAAACTGGTATTAAACCATTCCGTGGATTTCCCGAAAACATAATAGGTGTTACTCTGGTTGTTGTAGTTCAATCCCGCAATCAGCGAAAGGGAAGGGAAATACCCTGCCTGGTTCAGTTTCAGGTTGGTATAGATCAATCGTTTCTGCATTTCGAGAAGCCGGATGTCGATGTGTTTCGACAGATCCTGCGCTGCCTGAACATTCAAAGTTGAAGCTGGTATGGAATCGGGAAAAGAAATGGGTTGATCCATGGGAAGACCCATGTAATATCGTTGCATGTTGAGCCCTTGTTCCAGCAAGACCTGCAAGCGGTCAATCTCGGTCTGAAGATTGAGTTTCTGAACAACGATCCGGTCAAGGTCGATCTTCTTGATCAATCCGCTTTCGTATTGACTTGATGCGATCTTTTCGGCTTTTTCGAGTTTCCGGAGATTATCCTGTTGGTTTTGTATTTGGTTTCGGATGATCTGGGTCAGATAATAGGACTGGGCAACTTCGAAGATAACATCAGTCTTTGTTTTTTCATTGGCAAGGAAATTTTGGTCCATCATCAGTTTTGACATTCTTACGCCCACAAGGTACTGCTGGTTATAGATTAATTGACTGGCAGCCAGTTCGGCTGTCAAATTATAAGTTGTTCCAAATTGGACCTGGATCAGTTCACCGGGACGCCCGAAAAATTCCCCGGGGATCAGTTGGGTCGGTAGGCTGACATAATTGTCGAAAGCGCCGGAAATATTGATGTTTGGCAAACCTTTTCCGATGGTCTCTTTATATTTGTAACGCAGTTTGTTTTGTTCCAGGACGGATATTTTCAGTTTGGGGCTATTTTCGATGGCCATTTTCAGACATTCCTGCAAGGTGATCACACGTTCAGGAGCTACCTGAGTATAGCCGGTGACCAATGAATGAAAAAATATAAAACCAATAATGAGTAATTTATGTTTCATCGGAAAAAACTGAAAAATTAATAATCTACTTTTTAACCTCTTGTTGTCCGGTATCCAGCCATCCACCTCATCCCCTGACCCTCTTCCTCAAGGAGAAGGGAAAATCCAGCATCCATAGACAAAGCCGCAAAAGTATGTAGGTAAGGCCGTTTGAAAAAATAATAGTCGTCAAACACCGGAATAATGGGGTTAAATATGGAGAAAGAGTGGATGAATACACGGGCGGCCATGCCACCCTTGCCTCAGCCCATGTGTTTTCAACCATGAAGGCTTGTTTGAAAAATCATTAATATTGTATTGGGAAAAGACCTATGTTGGTTACCGTAAATAAAAAGCGAATCGAAATTTTCAACGGAGCAACTGCCGGCGATGCGGTATTGGCATATTCAGGGCCCTCCTTCCTAAGGGTTATGAACAGTACCCTGGTGATTTATGACCGGTTTGGCAATGAAACAGACCCTGGCGGCGCACTGATGGAAGGCGCCGATATTTATATTAAAAAACCCAAAAGACATGACTAAATATTTTTCCGGCATGTTAACAGCTATGATGCTGTTCTTTGCCACCATCGGTTTTTCACAGGATCCAGAAAAAGTCGAACCGGTCGAGGTCATCATCCTTCATACCAATGACATGCATGCCAAGATCGATAATTTTCCAAAACTGGCCTATCTGGCCGACAGCCTTCGTAAAATCCATCCGTATGTTTTCCTGGTGTCTGCAGGCGATAACTTCACGGGGAATCCCGTGGTGGATATGATCCCCGATAAAGGATATCCCATGATTGACCTGATGAACCATTGTGGATTTGACGTCAGCTGTTTTGGGAACCACGAATTTGATTTGGGCCAGGACTTCCTGAATAAAAGGATCGGACAGGCCAATTTCCCTTTCATCTGCTGTAATCTTGATGCTTCCGGGGCCATATTGAAACAGCCCAAACCTTATGTTGTCCTGAATGCAGGCCCTGATATTACGCTTGCTTTTCTTGGATTGATCCAGCTTGATGCCAATGGTCTTCCCAGCTCCCACCCTTCAAAAATGACCGGTATCCGGTTTTCCGACGGAGTCTCTAAGGCGTTGGATTTCAGGTGGCTGAAAGAAAAATATAACATCCTCATCCTCCTTACCCACCTGGGTGTCGAAGAGGATGTCCGCCTCGCCGATTCCCTACCCGAAGCTGATCTTATCATCGGGGGACATTCCCATACCCTCATCGAAAAGTCCATGACCGAGAACGGGGTAAGGATCGTTCAGGCCGGGTCAAACCTGAAATATGTTGGAAAAACGGTCCTTACTATTGAGAAAGGAAAAATTACCGGCATTCGGGATGAAGTGGTCCCATTGAGCGCCATCAAAAACAGCAACAAAGAGATGGAAGATCTGGTTAAAAAGTACAACGAGAATGAAGAATTCAGCAAGGTGGTCGGCGTCACTGAAACAAAAATGGAAGGGGCCGGTGAGCTGGGAAGCTTGATGACCGATGCCCTTACCGATCAATTAAAGGTCGATTTTGCTTTCCAGAACAATGGCGGGATCAGGATACAGTCGATTGAAAAGGGGAATATCACTTTGAAAGATATTTATAAACTTGATCCGTTCGGCAACCAGGTAGTTATATTTAAAATGAAGGCCGACGAGATAAAATCACTGATCTGTTATGCATACCAGCTGGAAAAGGGGATCGATCTCCAGGTATCCGGCATGACCTATTCGGTGAAAGATAACGGGAACCATCAATGCGGGGAAGTTGCCATGAAGTTACCCTGTGGAAAAAAATTAGATCCCTCGAAAGAGTATTCCGTGGCCATGAACAACTATATAGCCGCGACCTACAAATTTGATCACCGCGATCCGGGAAACGCAGCGTCAGTCACCACGGCCGAAGCCCTGATCAACTTTCTAAAAAGCAAAAAAACAGTAGATTACAGCGGAGTGAACCGGGCTTTGTTAAAGCCATGAAATGTTTTCTGCCCAGGTTATCACTTGCCAATTGCCCTTCTTTTCCATAATTGGATTATCTTTGCAAACAAAAACGAGGTTCCATGATTCCCGGAAACAAAGTAATCCGATCCTTTAAACCACTATTTTTCTTCCTGTGTTTGTGCCTGCTTTCATTAATTCCATCGCATTTACTGGCAGGATTGCCTGTTCTTAAAAATATTATCATCCTTATCGGCGATGGGATGGGATATAACCACATCCAGTGCCTGAATTACTATCAGGGCATAAAAGCCCAGCCTTTTGAACAATTTCCGGTAAAACTGGCTATGTCAACGTATCCCGTCAAGGCAGGACATTTTTCGGAAGGGAATCCTTCTTCCAATCATTTTACAACCGGGTATAATACTGTGGCAGCCTGGAGCGACACCAGTTACCTGAAAAAGAATTTTACCGAATCGGCCGCCGCGGCTACTGCAATAGCAACCGGATTTAAAACTTACAACAACGCCATCGGAATGTCGATCAACCAGGATACCCTTTCCAATATCACAGAATGGGCCAAAGGAATGGGGAAATCGGCAGGTATTGTGACGACCGTTCCAGTCAGTCATGCCACACCGGCCGGATTTGTAGCCCATAATAAATTAAGGACTGATTATTCCCGGATCGCTTATCAGATGTTTTTCAACAGCCGTTGCGATGTGATCATGGGATGCGGTAATCCCATGTATGATGGGGACGGCCAGGCTGTAAAAGGATCCTGGAAAAACGCAAAGTACGTCGGGGATAGCGCTTTATGGCAACAGATGATGAAAGGCAGCGGGAAACAAATACAATTTACTATAAAAGGAAAAAACCTGCAACTTAATGATTGTAATGGAGATGGGAAACCTGACCCCTGGACGGTAATCACAAAAAAAGAGGATTTCAGAAAATTAGGGTATGGTAAGACCCCGGAACGGGTCCTTGGATGCGCCGAAATCTATTCAACTTTACAACAGGAAAGGAGCAGGGCAAATGGTGAGACAAATAATTCCTCCCCAAATATGAGCCCCATGATTTCCACTGTCCCGACTTTAGCGGAAATGGTAAGCGGCGCTTTAAACGTGCTGGACAACAATCCCAGGGGATTTTTCTTGATGGTTGAAGGAGGAGCTATTGACTGGGCGGCGCATGGTAATCAGAAGGGCCGCCTGATCGAAGAATTAGCGGGATTCAGTGATGCGGTAAATACAGTGATCAGCTGGGTTGAAACGCATAGTAGCTGGGATGAAACGTTGGTCATCGTCACCGGCGATCATGAAACCGGTCTTTTATGGGGTGACGGACCCTTTGTCCCCGTTACAGATCATGGCAAAGGTAACCTTCCGGGTATGCAGTTCTATTCAACTGATCACACCAATTCCCTTATTCCTTTTTATGCAAAAGGCGCAGGCTGCGAACACTACCGGAATTTTGCCGATGAATACGACAGTTTAAGGGGCCCTTATATCCAGAATTCGGAAATTGCACAACTGATAAGATTGTTACTGGAGAAGTAAAAGTCGGCGTTCACCCCCTTTTTTCGGCCATTCGTGGAAAAATATTTTTCCCAGGAACAACTCCATGGTAAATTTGATGAAAATTTAATCCCATGGAAACCCTGAACAACATTTTTGCCTCCCTTGACATTTTTCAGGTACTGCTAAATTCATTTCCGTCCATTGTTGACCCGATCGCGCATGGATTTCAATATTTATTCGCCCATCTCTTCACCAGTTTTAAAGATTTTGTCCGGACAAATCCGGGATTGATGTCAGGAGCCATATTCATGGCGCTGGTTTATACCGTGATGGCATTAGTGAAAAAAAGAAAAAAGATCAGGGGCCAGATCATTCGTTCTCACTGATAATTTGTCCATCGAACAGGTTTAAGATCCTGTGACTGTATTTGGCATCCCGTTGACTATGGGTTACCATAACGATGGTAGCGCCCTTTTCATTCATTTTTGCTAATAGGTTCATGATCTCTTCGCCATGCGCTGAATCCAGGTTCCCGGTAGGTTCATCAGCCAGGATCAAGGATGGCTCGGCGATCATTGCGCGCGCGAAAGCCACCCGCTGCTGCTGCCCACCCGATAATTGTCCTGGATAATGGTTTTTTCGTTTGCTCAACTCAGCCTGATCAAGGATCTGTTCAACGCGGTCTTTTCTCTCTTTTCCCGGTATTCCGGTATAGCGTAACGGGAGCTCAACATTTTCGAAAACGGTGAGTTCGTCGATGAGGTTGAAATTCTGAAAAACAAATCCAATATTCTGCTTCCTGATTTTTGCCCGCCGCCATTCAGACATTCGGGTCACATTCTCGGCCAGAAAAAAATATTCTCCCGAAGAAGGACTGTCCAACAAACCCAAAATATTCAACAGGGTCGATTTGCCACAGCCAGAAGGGCCCATAATGGCAATAAATTCGCCTTTTTTTATCTCAAAACTGACCTGGTTCAGGGCTCTCGTTACTACATCAGTGGTCCTGAACAATTTTGATACATTCTCGGTTTTGATCATGGTTCGGTAATTACGGGACCGGTCAGGAAAACATCAGAAAAACGATCGTGATTTGCGAAAAAGATATTTGAGGATGACCTGATCATTAAAAAGCACAAAAAATCCAAGGAAAGCCACAATCAAAATAAACCGCCAGTTTTGCAGTAAAACCGAGAGCAACATATCCGGAGTCCTTACCGTAACAAAATAAAATATGATCCCGAAAACAATAAAAGATGCGATGGCAATAAGACATTTATAGAAAAACTCCTTCAGGGATTCTTTCATTGTTTGTCTTTTCATCGCGGCGAATACAACGCGGTCGGTAAAATCTGCCGGGATGCCTATGTCGGGAGGTTTCCGGAGAATTTCATCAATAGCCTTGTTCAGCTCAATATTCAGATCTTTTTCCATAATACAAAGATAGATCAGAAAAACATTAATTCGAAAATCAAAAATCAAAACCTAAAAATTTACACTTCATAAAAGTCAGTTCAGGCATTTAATCATTAGCATCAAAAAGCACCGGCTGGATGTCGGGGATACAGTGAATTACCTGTTCCCGGATCATATCCCTTGCCCGGCTGATATAACTTTTAACGGTTCCATCCGGCATACCGGTGATCTCCGTAATTTCCTTATACGAACATCCTTCCAGGTGATAAAGCGTGATCACCGTACGGTACTGGACCGGTAATTGATTAACAATATGATGGACCATTGTTTTAAGATGGGCCCTGTCCATACTTCCGATAATCGGGTTTATGGGGGCTGAATTTTTGTTTTTTTCCGGAAGCTGGTCTGTATAAATGATTTTTTCTTTCCCTTTTTTCCGTAAAAAATCTATACAAACATGATAGGCAATAGATCCGATCCAGGTAGAAAGTTTCGAATTTCCCTTGAAACTCCTTATGTTCTTGAATATATGCAGGAAAATATCCTGGCAAAGGTCCTCGGCATCATCCTGTCTGCTGACCATGCGTAAAACAATATGCCATACCAGATTTTTGTGATTATCCACCAAAATCCTGAATGCATTGATATCTCCCTCCTGGATTTTTATGATTAGCTCTTTTTCTTCCATTCGTTTCATTAGTCGCATACAAAAATAAAAAGTTGCAAAAATTTGCAACTTTTCTCCGGCCACTACGACTTATGATCAAAAGTAATATTTAAAACCTTAAACCATGATGCAGGATGCTTTAATAACAGCGGTAATTTTCTTTGGAATCTACCAAATAATCAAAGTTTTCACTGATTTTCTTCTGAAACGGAAGATCATAAAAGCCGGTCATTTAGACCAGGCAGGGATTCTTGAACCCGTAAAACCAATACAGGAAGAAAATCGCTACCCTACCTTAAAATGGGGACTAGTGGCCCTTATGGCCGGCATCGGATTGATTGTTATTGAGTTGCTGAGCTGGGGCGGAACCTTTAAATGGGTCAAGGCCTATGAATCGGTCATGCCAATAGGAATTGAGCTTGTCTTCATTGCTACGGGATTCCTGATCTATTTTTTCATCGCGAATGCTAAAAAAAAGGTATAACCTGGATGTGACGCGCCCCAGGTGATCATTTTCCCTGATTCAAAGAACAGGCTGTCCCGTTTGGGATGGCCTGTTCTTTTTCCAGCGGGGATTTTTTATTTTTGTAAAAATTAAAATTGATAATTATGAACCTGGACTATATTGCCGGTTTTTTCGATAATGATACTTTTATGTTCATTGTCCTCCCGCTGCTAATTTTTTGTTTTCGCATTGTCGATCAGTCGATTGGAACTATCAGATTGATTTTTGCAGCCAAGGGGATGAAGAAGCTGGCGCCGGTTTTTGCTTTTTTTGAATCGTTCATCTGGCTGGTTGCCATTGGACAGATCATGAAGCACCTCGACAATATATATTGTTATGTCGCTTTTGCCGGTGGATATGCTGCAGGCAATTATTTTGGGATCCTTCTGGAAGAAAAACTGTCGATCGGGACGGTTGTCATCCGGGTGATCCCCAAAAAAGACACCACTGATCTTATCACCCGTTTGCGTCAGCTCAATTATGGGGTCACAGCCGTTGATGTTGATGGTATGCTGGGCCCTACCAAAATGTTTTTTACCACAGTCAGGAGGAAAGAGTCCCATCATGTTATTAACATAATCAAGGAATTTAACCCGGCCGCCTTTTACACGATTGATGAAGTAAAAACAGTTAGTGGCGGTCATTTCGAACGGAAAAATAAATCAATCTTTTCTATTCTTAACCCTTTTCAGAAAACAGTAAAATCATAAAGAGGTTTGATTATTAAACAGAAAATTGTATCTTAGGGCAAAAAACCACAGCTATGGAAACTTTTGAAAAAATTCTCGTACTGAATAATGAATATGAAGCGAATTTGCTTGAAGAAGTCCTCAGCGACAAGCAGATCCCGCACGGAATTGTACCCAATGAAGACTCCGCCCTGGGTGGTATCATGGAACTGGAGAACGGTTGGGGTTATGTAGAGGCCCCAAACCGGTATAAAGTTGAAATCACAAAGCTTTATAAAGAGATCTCGAAAAAATAAAAGGATGTTGATTACTTTCCATGGAGAATATTCAGGAATTTTTTGAAATTCTGCTGAATTCAGAAAAGCTCATCCATTATGGAGGATTAGTTCTTTTACTTATTGTGATCTTTGCTGAAACCGGGGTGTTTTTCGGGTTTATTTTTCCCGGGGATGCCTTGTTATTTACAGCCGGACTGCTTTGCGGGACAAAGGATCTGGAAGTGCCCATCCTCCTGCTTGTCCTGAGCGTGGCCGTGTCAGCGGTCTGTGGAAATATTGCAGGCTTTGCAACCGGAAAATATTTCGGTAAACGCCTGTTCCAAAAGAAAGATACCTTCTTTTTCAAGCAACGGCACCTGGAGAAATCGAATGCATATTATGAAAAATATGGCGGGATTGCATTGATCGGAGGCAGGTTTCTTCCGGTAATCCGGACTTTTGTCCCTATCCTGGCAGGAGCCATCGACATGAACTTCTGGAAATTCACCCTATACAACATAACAGGCGCTGTCCTCTGGTCAGGGACAATAATCCCCATTGGGTATTTTATTGGTAAAAAATTCCCGACATCCCTCGATCATCTGGAATATATTATATTGGGTATTACCCTTGTCACCATGACCATCCTGATCCGCGGAATTATCCGTATGAAAAAGAAATAAAATCCGTTATCACATTACCGGCAGGGTCCCGATTTAACGACATATCCCCCTTGGGACCCTCCCTCCGGGCCGAGTTCAATGATCCAGTCAGCATGCCAGATGATATCGGGATCATGTTCGATGACAAGAAGGGTGTTCCCCCGATCGGCTAACTGGTGAAAAAGCCGGAGTAAATAACGGATATCGGCAAAATGAAGACCGATAGAAGGTTCTTCGAGAAGGTACAGGGTTTCGCCTTTCCCGGTTTTCATCAATTCTGTCGCCAGGGCCAGGCGTTGGGCTTCGCCTCCCGACAAGGTATCGAGCGCCTGCCCCAACCGGAGATATCCCAATCCGACTTCATTGAGGATCCCGGTCTGCCTGACCAGCATGGGATGTTCCCCGAAAAAATTCTCCGCTTCGGAAAAAGTCATCTGCAATACCTCGTCAATGGACTTACCCTGGTATTTTATATCCCGGATTTCCTCACGGTAACGGGTTCCCCCACAGGTTTCACATTCCATGGTCACATCGGCTAAAAAATCCATGGGGACCTTAATTTTACCCATTCCCTGACATTCGGGGCAGCGACCCTCTTTATTCAGGTAAGAAAAATGGTTTTTCCCAAATTGTAATTTTTGTGCATCGGGGGTCTTTGAAAACAAGGTCCGGATAATGTCAAAAAGACCGGTAAAAGTCACAGGTGTCCCGGCCGGGGTTGAAAATCCCGATCGCGGATGGACCGGAACCACCTTTTTAAATCGCTGGGATCCTTCCATTGAACCGCATCCGGTTGGCCGGTTTTCCTCATAGGTCGATAAGATAACTTCAAATAGCAGGGAGGATTTCCCGCTTCCGGAAACCCCGGTAATTGCCACAATTCCACCAGCAGGGATGGCCAGGTCAAACCCTTTCAGATTGTTGGCAAATGCATTCCTGATGAATAACCCGGTTTTCAGCTCCCTTTTTCCCGACGCCCGTTCCATGATCTGCCGCCCAAGATAAGGCCCGGTGATGGAGGCCGGATTGCTGATAACTTCTTCAGGCGTACCTTGAGCCAGGATATTTCCACCCTGAAGCCCTGCTCCCGGCCCCATGTCAATCAGGTGATCGGCCGAAAGGATCACTTCCCTGTCGTGCTCAACAATGACCACCGTATTCCCTTTTTCCTGTAGGGAGCGAATGACCTGCATCATCTGTTTGGTATCACGGGGATGTAACCCGATGGTGGGTTCGTCCAGAATATAGGTCAGACCGGCCAGGCCACTGCCCAACTGCCCTGCCAGTTTTATCCGCTGGGCCTCCCCTCCTGATAAAGTCGATGAAATCCTGTCAACCGACAGGTACGACAATCCCAATCCTGATATAATATCCAGCTTTTGCAGGATTTCAAGGATCAATGGTCCCTTTATTTGTCGCGGGGAAGAATCATTTTCATCGGTTAATAATGCCCGGAAAAAAAGAATGGATTCTGATACAGGCATCGTTGCCAGCGCCGCGATGTTCATCCCGTGGATAAGCCAGGTGAGGGCATCCTGTCGTAACCGCGTACCATTACACTGGCCGCATTTTATGATCTTCATCAGGTCCTTCATGCTTTCGCCCCGATGATCGGCATGCTTCCTGAGATACTCTTCATCGACCAGCGCTATGAACCCAGGCCATGGACCATGAAATTGGTGTTCCCCTTCCCGGTTTTTCCGTTTATATTTCCAGGTAATCTCAAAGGTCTCATCACCGGCGCCTTCCAAGGCTAAATGTTTTGCATCCTCACTTAATTGAACCCAGGGAATGGAATAATCAATGGTATGTTTCACTCCGGCCGCCAATAAAGCCGCGATATATTGTCCATAAGGATCCCCATAAAATTTTCCGGTTTTGGTCCCATCCATGGCGCCTTCAGAAACAGGAAGATGCGGATGGGTGATCAGCTTCGCGGGATCGCAGGTTATTCTGAAACCCAAACCGTCGCAGGAGGGACATGCGCCGTTCTGATGGTTGAAGGAGAACAGGCTGGAAGAGGGCCCAGGGGTTAAGGGAGATCGTTTCCCGATCCGGGAATAGAGTAAGCGGTAAAGATCATAAATTCCCGTGGATGTCCCGACCGTGGAACGCGGATTGGTCCCGGACGTCATCTGATCTACGGCAAAGGTAGCTGTAAGACCGTTAACCTCCTCGAATGATGCTTTTTCCTGCATACCAACACGGGAACGAAACCAGGTAGAAAAACCATCCAGAAAACGGTTCTGCCCTTCCGCGTATAGGGTATCAAATGCAAGAGAGGATTTTCCGCTCCCGGAAACGCCGGTGATGACGGTAATTTTGTTCTTTGGAATATCAATGTCGATATTTCTGAGGTTGTGCGTAGTGACACCGGTAAAGGAGATGGTGGCCGGGAGGGGACGGGATGCTGGAGGCTGGATGCTCCCTTCTCCTTGAGGAGAAGGGTCAGGGAATGAGATGGAATGCTCCCTGAGCGCCATGGCTGTCAAGGAATCCTGGGATTTCAGGATTGTTTCGGGGGCGCCCATGGTGACCACATGTCCACCTTTTTTACCGCTTCCGGGCCCCAGGTCAACAACATGGTCCGCTGCCATGATCAGGACAGGGTCATGTTCGATATAGATGACGGTATGTCCTTTATCCACCAATTTTTTCAGTGCATTCAGTAAATTGCCAACGTCGGCCGGATGGAGCCCGGTAGTTGGTTGATCCAGGATATACAAAGTATGGGCAGCCTGTGGTTTTGCCAGTTCTGTTGCCAGTTTCACGCGTTGTGCTTCGCCACCGCTCAGCGTGGAGGACCGCTGCCCTAAGGTAAGATATCCCAGGCCAAGTTCATCCAGGGTTAGCAGGTAATGAAGTATCCCGGGTTCTGCAACGAAAAAGGATAAGGCGGAAGTCACTGTCATTTCCAGGACTTCAAAAATATTCTTTCCCAGGTATAATATCGAAAGGGTATCCTGGTCGAACCTTTGTCCTTCGCAGGTTTCACAGGCAATTTCGACATTACCCATAAAATGCATACCGGTTTGTAAATACCCGGCCCCTTCGCAGTTCTCGCATCGCCCTCCTGCCGTGTTGAAAGAAAAACGGCTTTTCCCAAATCCCAGTTCCCTGGCCCTGGGCTGAGCGGCAAAAAGATCGCGGATCCGGTCAAAAAGACCGGTATAGGTAGCCGGATTACTTCGCGGTGTACGGCCAATGGGGGATTGATCAACCTCAATTACTTTCCCGATCTTTTGCCAGTTTGTGATGTTGCATCCTCCTCCGGATCCTTCAGGGGCGCCCCGCAAACGGCTGCTGAGAAAACTTCCCAGGACAAACTTTACCAAGGTCGACTTTCCGGCGCCTGAAACGCCTGTTACGGCATTCATTGCCTCAAGCAGAAACCGTACATGGATATTTTTCAGGTTATTTTTTGATGCTCCCGATATTTCAATATAACCCGCTCCCTGTCTCCGGAATGAAGGGGGTTCGATGCGCCTGGCCCCAGTGAAGAAGGCCAGCGTTTCGCTTTGAAGGATACTGGTCTGAGGAAGATCAGAAAGGGTATCAGTGGAAGCGGAGATCAGCAACTGTCCCCCATGCAATCCGGGCCCCGGACCGATATCAACGATCCAGTCGGCATGACGGATAAAGGTCTCATCATGTTCAACCACAATGACTGTATTACCCTTGTCGCGTATGGTTTTCATCGATTCTATTAATCCCATTGTCTCCAACGGATGCATTCCAACCGAGGGTTCGTCAAAAATGTAGAGTAATCCGCTTAAACCGGTCATGGCCTGAGAGGCAATCCTCAGCCGTTGGAGCTCCCCGCCTGACAATGTTGACGATTCCCTGTTAAGCGAAAGATATCCCAAACCGAGCTGCTCTGCCATGGTGACATAACCCGATATCTTTGTGATAATGGGGCCGGCAATGATCTGTTCTTTAGGGCTTAAAGGCCATTGTTGCAGGAATTTCTTTAATTCATCCAGCTGTAAACCGCAGAGGGATGCAATATTGTGTCCGCCAATCTTTACCGATAGCGCTGTGGCATTGAGCCTTGTCCCGCCACAAACCGAGCAGCTGAGGGTCCTGGCAAACCGCAGGATGTTTTTATTCCTGTCGACCCGGAGGATGTTTTCCATTACCGGGATGATGCCTTTATAATAACCCATTTCACGCGGTTTTGCCGTAATGCCGCTCCAGCGCATACGCGACTCGAGTGGATGTTTCCCATAAGGTATTTCAATCCTGTTACTTCCATAAAGAACGATTTGCTGTTGCTCCGGAGTCATTTCTTTCCATGGAATATCAACATGAAATCCTTCCGACCGGCAAACCTGGTCGAGCGCTTCCATGGTCACCTGCGAATAGATGATGTATCCGCTGGGAGTTGTGATCACGAGCGCCCCTTCGCGTAATGTTTTTCCGGGATCGGCTATGAGTAGATCCGGGTCGATCCGGTCTTCAACGCCAAGCCCTTTGCAATGAGGGCATGCGCCGGCCGGAGAATTAAAGGAGAAAAGAGACCGGTCAATTTTTGGCGTTTTCTCCCCATTCGGATGACTTTGTTTTCCCAAAACCAGAGTCCCGTTATCCGGATCGTATATTCCCTCATTTATTTTTCCCAACCTTGCAAAAAGAAGCCGCAAATGATCGTATATCCCGGTTACCGTCCCCACAGTAGATCGTTGGTTGCCTGTGGAGGACAACTGCTTTACCGCTATTGCAGGGGAGAGCCCTTCTATTTTCTCAACATCGGGCCGTTTCATTTTCCCCAGGAACTGCCTTGCATAGGAGGATAAAGAGCCCAGGTAGCGGCTCTCCGCTTCACGGTATAAGACGTCAAATACCAGGGAGGACTTCCCGGAACCGGAGACCCCGGTAACAACAATGAATTTATTCCGGGGCAGTTTTACGTTTAACGACTTGAGGTTATTTTCTTTAGCGCCGGTAACTAAGATATGGTCAGGAAAATCCATGGAGATGAAATATCAGTAAAATTGCAGTGAAAATAACCTCGAAGTATGGTTTAATCATGAATATGGAATATCTTTGCACCTGGATTCTCTTTAACTATAGATCCATTGGGGTATTAGCTCAGTTGGCTAGAGCGTTACATTCGCATTGTAAAGGTCACCGGTTCGACTCCGGTATACTCCACCACTCATCCATCAGCGCGTAAAAAATCAGGCTACCGGAACCTTCGCCAGTTTACGCATCCATATCCAGTGGACTGCAAAAAGAATGATGCAGATTATAATGATCAAACCTGAGACCATGATGGCCCTGACAGAGTCGTGGTCCGCGGCCTTTATCTTATCAGCAACAGCGGCATTGAACATCGACCGCAGGGTTTTATCATCCGGAATATAGTTCAGCCCGGCTTTATCATTATCTTTCGTGGCCGACTTCAGGACATCCATTTTGTAATTTTCGAAGGAGGCAAGACTGGGAGTCCCGGCAGGGATGAAATTGTTACCGGCGTGCATGGGATCACCTAAATCCATGATAGCCGGAATGATGTTGGCAACACAAATCAGAAAGGCGATAACGGCAACCAAACATACGGTATAACCATATATCTGAGCCATGCGATGAGGCTTTTCCATGGTTTTTTTATCAAAGGTACGTTCTTTTGAAAGGAAAGTCAATTTTACCCTTTCAGAACTTCCCGAATCTCAACCCGATATTTGCATTGAAATTATTGACCAGGCCAGAACTTGTGTTCATCAGATCCAGATCAGGGACATACCGGTAAGAAAGTCCAAGGTCCAGCCTCATGAATTTAAGCAGGTTAAGCTCAACCATAACACCGGGCTCAACCACAAAAAATGAATCCCAGTCCAGGGATTCCCCATCCTGATAATTATTATTATTCCGGTAAGTCCAGCTGTTGTAAACCAGTCCACCACCACCGATCAGGATCGGGAAATTGATATGAACAGGCGAAGAAGGTAAAATCCTGAATTCCATTTTTAATCCGCCATATCCCCCGTACAGATAGGCGCCCTGGCCGTTTTTGATATCATTATACCAAAGGTTACGGGAGTTGACGATACCACACCCTGCAAGGCCGACAGAGAAAAAATGATCAATGATCACACCCATGCTCATTCCAACCAGAAAAACATTCCGGTCTTTAAACTGTGTATAAGCAGCATCGGGACCGATATAAAATCCCACTTTAACACGATGGTCCGATCTGCTGAACAAGGTCTTTATTTCACCGTCACTTTTTTTCGAAGACCACCGGACAGTACTATCAATCTGTGCTGTAACAGGGAAAACTTGCATAGATAACAAAATGAATAACAAAATTATTTTTTTCATATTCCAGGGTTTAAGTAACAAATTTACAATTATTGAACTACCAGTCTTACGGTTTTGGTCTGTGAACCGGATTTGACCCGGATCAGGTAAATTCCTTCGGGGCATTTGCTGATGTCAAGAATTTTAACCACCTGGTTAGCCGATGGGGGCATTTCCAGGTATTGAATGGTCTGGCCTGTGGTGGAAATCACGGAAACCTCAATGGGTTGACCTTTCTTTCCTGAAAGCGTCAGTTTAACCCTGTCATGAGCAGGATTGGGTTGAATATCGCATTGAATGTCGTTCCCCGAAAGTTCATCGATACCGGTGCAGGGGTCAAGCGTCACATGTTTTATTTTCATGATATTTCCGGTACAGGGTGAAATTGGCTGAACCAGCAGCATCAGATCCACTTGCCCCGATGTTTTATCCTGCATCCCTGGAAAATATTCGGTATTCAGGACGAATGCATCGCTAAAATTGCCGTCCCCCGTAGTTCCCCAAGCTACCCTGTTATAATGATCCGCTGTGGCATAAAGGGGGATTGAAGAAGTGTACCAGCAAACGATGGTATCACTTCCTGTTATTACCGTGGGTTTCGGAACAATTCTTACCGCGACGGTATCCTGCCTGGTTTCAGGGCCATCGCTCACGGTAACAATATACAAAGTACTTTCGGGCGGACGGACTTTGGGGTTATTCACTGTTGAAGTAAATCCCGGTGGGATAGAAGTCCAGGAATAGGTGTAATTGGTTGTCCCCCCATAGGCATAGGCAAAAAGCTGGATCGAGTCGGAACTGGTCGAACACAGGATGGCGGGTGTAGCAGAGGCGGCGCTTGAAAATACATTTCCGAAGGTAAAGGATCCGATCCGGGTTTGCCAGGTACTTGAGGACGTGGTGGTATAATATTCATTGGTGTACCAGAATGTGGTTGGGGACGATGGGTCAACGCACATAGCGCTGTAATCGCCCCAGCGGCTACGTCCGCTCCAGTTCCCGGTCTGGGAGCCGCCGCCTTCGACGATGGACCTTTCATTGATGGTCATAACATTAAGCGGGTCGGTCTTTAACCTGCCGGTAAACCGGATAGCCGGATACATATCAACGCTGCTGACGGAATATCCGAGTGCAATAGATCCTGCAGTGTCCTGTGCGATACTTCCCATCCACCGGGAATTATTATCGGGTGAATATGTCGATTGCTGGTAGATTGACCATCCGGATCCTGTATTGCGAAGCTCGTACCAGCGAACGCCCGCCACGCCTGAACCAGCATCCACAGAATGGTTCAACACCATGGATGCGTAATCGTTAAACTGGCGGAATTGCTGGCGGTACATGAGGCGGTCGGACAGTGTCTCCAACTCCTGGGGAGAATCTTTCTGGGGAATGCCATTATCGAAGCCGCCCAGCGTATAGAAGGGGTTAACCAACAGGTAGCTGGTATTCCCAAAAGTGGAGTTGGCAGGATTGCTCCAGTCCGCATGAAACTCAATGATCCCCAGGCGCTGCTGATAATCGGTTTTGATATAAGTAAAATAATTGGGAGTTCCCATTACCGGGAATGTCCCATCGCAATCAGCAGGTATAAGGGAGGTAAAGCCTTCGCTTCCAGCCGGTAAAGTGAATGAGATCCGTTGGGCGTCAGGATCGCCGGCAAGCATGGCATCACGGTCGAATGCACAGGCGCCATTGCCAACCCAACCGGCGCCGTTCACAAAGTCGTTGGTCGACATATAATAACCATCCGGCCAGATCCCGAATTTGGGATAATCCGGCATGGCGGTAAATTCATATTGGTAGCGATACCAGCTTCCGGTGGGATCCGGGGTCTGCGAGACGGCGATCATCTGAAAAAAAGGAGGTGTAGATGACCCGAAGGGCAGGGAGAATTGAGAAAATATCCACCGGTTGGCCTGTTCATCAAACAGGACAATGGCATCGCCATCGTTGGAATTATTAGGCATCCCTAACCACACTGAGCTGTTGGAATGGGGTCCCAAAATTCTTGAACCGCTTTTACTATAAATAGAATAGGAACAATTGACCACCTGAAAAAAATAGTTGAAGCCAACATCACCATGGGTGTCGGGAGGCACATAACCCGCAACGTTCCCCATCCCGTCGAAATTCATAATCATCGTATCAATAACGGTACTGCCAAACCGGTTCTGTAGCCCCGGATCGGGGATATCAGGAGCTCCCGGGTACCGGTCAGACTTCCCGGTCCTGTCGCTGAAATTCTTTACAGCGCCATCTTTCCAGCTACCGTCGAATTTCTGAACAGGCATTGATAACATATCCCTGAGGGGAGGCGAAATATCAAAATACACGGCTTTATCCACCCTCAGGTCCTGCCTTTTTTGTTGTGCCGATGCTCCATTGAACAGGAGAACCGCAGCGCTTAAAACGGTGAAATATTTATACATGTAACCGGGTTATAATTAAGAATCAGCAAAATTATAAAATCCGGAGAAACACAGCTTTATTTCACCGGCAGAGGGAGGAATTTCAGGTAAAAGGCCCCACCCCTTCCTAAAATTCGAAAGACAATCCAATCTTAGGAATAAAGTGGAACTGATAAAAACTGGGCGCCAAATATACGCTCCACCTTAAATTGACTTCCCTGGTATAAAAAGACCATCCAAAACGTGGGTCAATAATAGGCCCTTTATCATCGCCCCAGCTATCTCCGGTCCAGGTACTCCATGAATAACCCCCTCTGAGGGCAATATACGTATAATGCGTTCTGGATTCATTAATATCCCGTAAATTGAATCTGAACTGCAAATAAACGTTTATGTTTTCTGTATTATACGTAGCAATACCGGCGCCTAAAGAAAAAGTATTGGAAAACTGGTATCCGTGGGTTGTATAAACTTCCACAATCGCCCTGGGATCATTATTTTTCGGGAAAGTTGCTCCGAAAGCGGCCCCTACGTCACAAAAATATCCTTTGTTATGTTTTGCATACGACTTTGTTTGAGCGCTCAGTATGGTAGGGCCCAACAGTAATAAAAGATAAATGGTTATTCGGGTCTTCATCTTGAGAATGGCTAAATCAGTAAATGAAGCATACAATAAGTATAAAAATCCTGTCCGGCTTCTTTATGGTCCTTACCGGGAATATCATGCTTGGTCACATTGCAGCCTGCCGCCAGGAATGCCTTATAAGCGCTATCCGTATTCTCATAAGGCACAATGGTATCATCGGTTGCATGCAATAAAGTAATCTTTGCCTTAGGCACCCAGTTTGTTATTTTCCCATAAACAATTAAACTATTGTTTTCTAATGACTTGATAAACTTTTTCGTGTTGGGGTTATTCCTGTCAAAAGCTTCATGGGCCATAATCCTGGTAAGTTTTGTTTCTTTCATCATGGCTGAAACCTCATCCGTGGTATATTTTTTCGAAATGATCCATTCGTTATAGTGAGAATAAAGCGGTTCAGCAAACATCTGTTTCAGATCCAGGTTCAGGCTGTCCCCATAATTGAGGCCCAGTACCAGAAGGGGGATGGTGACGGGCTGGCTGCTGTAATCTTTTTCCACAAAGGCGTCATACGATTTGATTAAATCATAAGCGCCACCCCCGGCAAAGACCTGATCAATAACAAAAGCATCCTGATACAAAGGGTTCGTTTCAACAAACCGGAGGAAACAGAGAGAGGCCTGCCCACCCTGTGAATATCCCATCACGGTTACTTTGTGAGACATTTTCCTGCTGATGGAAGCAAAATATTCTTTCGCGGCCAAAAGCATATCGGCTGAGGCCTGACCTGTACTGATAACATCATAATAGGGATGAACTTTATCTTTGGAGGCGCCATATCCGATATAATCGGGAGCTACTATAGTGTATCCAAACAGGGAGAAAAGGCCTTCAGTTACTGCCATTTTCTGAGATGGCACTTCGTAATCAGCCCCATAGGTATAATGTACTCCTAAAATAGTTCCCACTCGCTCATAATCTGTATCTACAGACGGATAAAAGATCGCTCCTGAAGCAAGTATAGGCTGTCCCTTGGGATCGAGGGTATTGTAAACGATTGAAACGATCTTTATTTTCTTGTTTGGTAATGCCTTGTAAAGTGTAGAATTTGGATTTTGTTTAAGCCGGGTTGCTAAAGTTAATTTATCTATGGTTTCAACTTTATCAACCCTGACAAGAAAGACAAAATCTTCTAACGGTTCTTTCTTACACGAATAGAGGGCTATGATTACCAAGCAATACAATAATAACTTTTTCATCTCCCGGTCGGCGTTAATGATCTTATTTTAAAAAAGAAAAGCGCATGTAAGTTCCAGGCCCATCTGTTTCAGTGCAGAATAGTCTTCAGAATTAATCCTGTTCAGGTTCCATCTGTATCTTCCTTCAATTTGAAATTTCCAGAGATCAAAACCAAACCCCGCGCTAACTCCGAAGTATAGCTTGTTTATATTACTCTTAACGAAATCCTCATCCATATCATCAAGCATATAGAACAGATCCCCTTCATAAGTGACGATATAGGATCCATAGATGTTCCCCAAAATATAGGGCCTGAAAATCTTGCTTAATTGCAGGCCCAGTTTGAAATTAACCGGTATATCTATTGTCTGGATTGTTGTTATACAATCTGTTATATAAATAAGATCCACATCTGTCGCTGAATTTGTAAACATAATTTCGGGTACGATCGAATAATTCAGGAAACCTCCCTTTTTGTATTGGAACAATGCGCCGAAACTCCAGCCTGGCATTGCATCAAAGTCAGAATAAAAGCCTTTGCCATAATTTTCTAAATGGATGTAATTGACTCCTACCTTTATCCCAATTTTAAAAGGTTTTTCCTGGGCAGCAACGCTGCTTATTATACAAGCAAACAGTAATAATATTATTGCCTTTCTCATATCCCTGTGATAAGTTCCATGATATTTTAACCAATTAACAAATATAATGGAAATTCGATTTTTCCCTTTAATAATCTGAAATAAATTATAAATATCCACTTCCATTCCTTTACCAACTCATTAATGTTGTAAATTTATCTTTTCAAAGATGTGTCCTGATGAATGTTAGGTATTTTACTTAACCCTGTTAAAATGAAAATACTGCTACCATTATAATTTTAGTATATGGAAAATGAAACGAATAAAATCCCGGGAATAGGGGACCAGCCTGAGGAAACGCCGTTGTATGGTTACAGGAACCGGGAAGTCTTTTATTTCTATGACCAGGATAAAGGCTATATTCAAAAGGTTGTCCCTCATAATAACATTGTTCAGGTGTTGATTAAACACGGTTGGGACGTCAGCGAGGACAAGATCGAAGGGATACGGAAAAAAGCGGAAGCGGGATTGGTCAGCCCGATTGCTTTTCACATGGCGCGATGCCTTATGGACACTGTCACCCTTGCTGGCTATTCAGGATTTCCGAAATGGAGGGTCAGGAGACACCTTAAACCGTCGGTATATAAAAAGTTGGACGAAAAGACAAAAAAAAGATATGCCGAAGTATTCGGGACCAGCGTCCGGGAAATGGAACAATTAACCTCATCGGACCAAACAGAGAAAGGAGCTCAATGATAAAACTTGATTTTGAACACAGACAGTCTGGCCATTGCGAGAGCGGGGTAACTTCAAACCTGTTGCATTACCACGGCATTAAGATCAGCGAGCCCCTGGCTTTCGGCATAGGGGCGGGACTGTTTTTCTCTTACCTTCCCTTCATGAAAATGCAGGATGCGCCAACCTTTGCATTCCGGGTGTGGCCAGGCCAGGTTTTCAAGCGGACAACCCATGAACTGGGGATTAAATCGCGGTTTCAAAACTTCCGGGATGAAAAAAAGTCGATGGATGTACTGAAAAGCGCCCTCGACCAGGGATTCCCGGTAGGGATCACCGTAGGGATCTACAACCTGCCTTATTATCCTCCCGAATACCGGACCCATTTCAACGGGCACAATATGGTGATCTACGGCTATGACAATGATAAATTCTATGTCAGCGACACAGTCATGGAGGAAAAAAAGGAGATCAGTTATGAAGACCTTGTCAGGATCAGGTTTGCCAAAGGCGCCATGGCCCCCAAAGGAAGGTTGTACTACCCGTATTATTTCCCGAAAGAGATTGATCTCCGTTCCGGTGTTCTTTCGGGGATTAAAAAGACTGCCAAAAACATGGTCGGGGTCCCCTTCCCCCTGGTTGGGGTCAAAGGGATCCGTATTTTATCGAAATCTCTGAGAAAATGGGAGAAAAAGTTAGGGCAGGACAAAGCGTCCTATTATCTCGGGCAGATGCTCCGTATGGAGGAAGAGTTCGGGACCGCTGGCGCAGGTTACCGTTACCTTTATGGCGCCTTCTTGAATGAAGCAGCGGATGTCGCGAATAAACCCGTCCTGAAAGAAATTGCCGCGGAGATGGGTGAAACCGCAAATAAATGGCGCGAATATTCCTATTATGGATCAAGAAATTGCAAAAGGCGCGCCAAACCAGAGGAGTCGTATGATATGCTGGCAGATTTGCTATTAGGCATAGCCGATCGCGAGGAGAAAATTTTCAGAAAACTCCTGAAAATCTGAGTTTTTTAGTTATATGGCCAGGTTGGGCGGAAACGCAGGGGCGAATCTGCCAGGCCTGTATAAAAAAACCCATGCAATTATTTAATTTACATGGGTTTTAAATCAAAACCGTGACCCCGAAGGGACTCGAACCCCCAACCTACAGAACCGGAATCTGTCATTCTATCCAATTGAACTACGGGGCCAAATGGTGTGCAAAGATAATGAATTTCAGGAAATGATAAAATTCCTCTCCGATATCCGTTTTTCGTACCTTTGCCTGAGTTTCACAAATCAAATCCAAATCCTATGTCAGCAAAAATTTCAGATAAAATAGGTCCGGGTGTTGCCACGGGCAATGCCGTACAGGAAATTTTCAGAACAGCCAAAGCCAATAACTTTGCTATTCCGGCTGTCAATGTGGTAGGTTCCGATTCGGTCAATGCCGTCATGGAAGCCGCTAAAGCCGTGAATTCCCCTGTCATTATTCAGTTTTCAAATGGCGGAGGGGTTTTTTATGCCGGAAAATCATTGAAAAACGAAAATGAACGTATTGCCATCAAGGGATCGATTGCAGGCGCCCAACACATTCACGAAATAGCTGAATTGTATGGTATTCCCGTCATCGTTCATACCGACCATGCGGCAAAAAAACTGCTTCCATGGATCGACGGATTACTGGATGCCGGGGAAAAGTATTTTCAAAAACATGGAAAACCATTGTTCAGTTCGCACATGCTTGATCTTTCGGAGGAACCACTTCTCGAAAATATAGAAATTTGCAAACGTTATCTGGAAAGGATGAGCAAGATGGGTATGACACTGGAGATCGAATTGGGAGTAACCGGCGGTGAGGAAGATGGAGTAGATAACACCGGCATCGACAGTTCGCGCCTTTACACCCAGCCCGAACATGTTGCGCTTGCCTATCAATCCTTGCTCAGCATTAGCCCCAACTTCACCATTGCCGCTTCTTTTGGTAATGTTCACGGAGTTTACAAACCGGGCAATGTGAAGCTTCAGCCGATCATTCTGCATAATTCACAGGCCTATATCCAGCAGAAATTCAATACCGGCCCCAATCCTGTTAATTTCGTATTTCATGGTGGTTCCGGTTCTGAGCCTGAAAAGATCAAAGAAGCCATCTCCTATGGCGTTGTTAAAATGAACATCGATACTGATACCCAGTGGGCATTCTGGGAAGGGATCCTCCATTACTACCAGAAGAACAACGGTTACCTCCAGGGACAGATCGGGAACCCTGAGGGAGAAGATAAACCCAATAAAAAATACTACGATCCCCGCGCCTGGTTGCGTGAAAGTGAAAAGTCGATGGTTGAACGGCTGAAAGTCGCTTTTACCGATCTTAATTGCATCGACCGGTATTAAAATCCAAGTCCCATTTGGGTCGCCCTTGCATGGATGCTCAGGACGGGAAATGGCGAATGGTTTACCATCTGATGGGCATAGGGGCCCAAAAAGATATTGGTTGTTTTGGTTTCCTGTTCCGTCATGATGGCGATCAGGTTTGCATCAATGGAGGAGGCATATTCGATCGTTTCCTTTGAGATATTGTCGGTATCCTTGCTGTCAATATGATATTTAACCTGTTCATCATTAAAATATTTGATGACCTGAGAGGCATATAAATCAACATTCTGCCGGATCATCTTTACTTTCGAGGTATATAATTTCAGGATAAAAATTTCCGCGCGGTGTTTTTTGGCTATATAAGCCACAAATGACGCTTTCTGCCTCGTTTCTTCAGCGCTATCAATAGGAAATACGATCCGGGTAAGCGGTTTTTTGATATTAACCCCGCCACGGATGGTAAGGACCGGACAAATACTGGCCGCTACTATTTTATTGGCATTGCTCCCCATCCAGAATTCTTCAAAGCCTGAAGCCCCATGTGTCCCTACCACGATAAGCATGGCTTTGCAAGCTTTGGCTTCGCTGGTAACCTCTTTATAAATTTTTCCCTTGCGGAGTGAAAAAGTAATTTTTCCCTGTGGAAGTTCAGGTTGATATTTTGTAATCAACTCTTCAAAAGCTTTGGTTACTTCAGCGGAAGGGTCCTTGGTTATATCGACATATTTTTCCGTTTCAGCAGTGGTCTTTTCAACCCAAACAAGGGCGATATCCGATTCACAATGTTGTGCAATCGAAAGTGCATGCAAAAAAGCATTAAGGGAACAATCCGAAAAATCGATGGCAACGACAATTTTGCTCATGGCATCTGGTTTTGGTTATTCGATTCGGGGTAAATTGATGGTTTCAGCAACAATAAATGCGTTGGGATAATCCACGGTCAGTTCATTGAGAAAACGCTGGGCATCTAAACGGGTCCGGAAATCACCGATCCGTACTTTATAGTTGGGTGATTTAAAGGTAAGGTAAGCCCCAACGGTCGGGTATTTTAAAACAAATTCATCATATACGGTTTGGGCGCTGCCCTTGGAATTATTTCCGGAATCAGAGAACAGCTGGATCCGGAATCCATCCATGGCTTTTGTCACCTGGTTTATCTTGACATGCTTCATGACCAATACTTCCACGCGATGATCCTGGATGATATTTCCTTTCAGATCCAAAGAATCAGTGTCCTGGGCCACCATACTCTTCATTGGTAGTAAGAGAACGATGATAAGCAGCGTGGTGTGTAAAAAAATTCTCATGGTTTTTTAAAGTCCAAAATTTTTAATGGGGTGAATACTCAACACGGGTACCTGTGATTGATTGACCAGCTGCTGGGCTTGCGGTCCCAACAAAATATTCACCGGAGTTTCCTGCTCTGTCATGATAGCAATTAAATCGGCCTGGACATTCGTCGCGTACATCAAAACTGCCTTGGTCAGGTCATTGGCGATGATGCTATCGGTGACAAAATCGACAGAATGAAGCTGCAAGTACCCGGTGGCTACCTTGGAATATTTTTCAGCGATGCGTTGAATTGATTTCAGATGACTGGTATGGGTTGTCACGACATGAACTTCCGATTTGAAAAGTTTTGCCAGTTTAACGACGAAAGGTAATTTCTGAATGGTTTCGGCCGATCCATCCATCGGCAGTAATATCCTGTCCAGGCTTTTTTTTATGATCCTGTCTTGCCTCACTGTAATAACGGGACAAGATGCATACGTCACGATTTTAAAAGCGTTGCTCCCGATCCAGAACTCCTCAAAGCCTGAAATCCCATGGGCCCCCGTTACAATCAACTCTGCATGGGTCAGCCGGGCCAGGTTGTCGATCTCGTGATAGATCTTCCCTCTCTTCAGTTTATATTCCAGTCGAAGCCCTTTGGCCAGCTTTTTCCCATAATTACCGCTCAGCTCTTCGAAGCGCTTTTTAGCCTCATTCCGGTTCTGGGTGGAAGTATCCGGATAGAGGGATTCCTGGGGGCTTATCTTATCGACCCAGATCAACTGTATATCAGATTTAAGTTTATTGGCCAGTGGGATTGCATATTCGATGGCATGAACAGAAGTATTGGAAAAATCAACAGCAACAATAATGGGGTTCATGGTTGTGGATTTTAGATTGATATCGTAAAGGTAAGGAATTTTGATTAAAAATAAAATCCGGTGAAAATAATTTACTTTTGTTGTCATGAATGAAAATCTGGATGCTTCCGGTGAAAACCTGACCACGGGTGAAAAAGAGATTGAAAAAGTGTTACGTCCTACTGGGTTCACTGAATTCGCAGGACAGGAAGCCATCGTAGAAAACCTGAAGATATTTGTCCAGGCAGCCCGTCAGCGCGGTGAATCGCTCGATCATGTATTATTGCATGGTCCGCCGGGTTTGGGGAAAACCACCCTTGCCCATATCATTGCCAATGAATTGCGGGTGAATATCCGGATCACTTCCGGTCCGGTACTTGATAAACCCGGCGACCTGGCTGGCCTGCTGACAGGTCTCGAAGAAAACGACGTGCTGTTCATTGATGAAATCCACAGGTTATCACCGGTGGTTGAGGAATATCTCTATTCGGCCATGGAAGATTACAAGATCGATATCATGCTCGAAACAGGGCCAAACGCCCGCAGTATTCAGATTAAACTAAACCCATTCACCCTGATTGGGGCCACCACCCGGTCGGGATTACTGACCGCTCCGCTGCGTTCCCGTTTTGGGATTAATTCACGGCTGAACTATTATCAAAGCGATACCCTGGAACACATCATCAACCGCTCTTCCGGGATCCTTCACTGCGCCATAGATCCGGATGCTGCCGCCGAAATCGCCCGCCGGAGCCGCGGTACGCCCCGTATTGCCAACATGCTCCTGCGCAGGGTCCGGGATTTCGCCCAGATCAAAGGGAATGGAAAAATCGATCTGAAAATCAGCCAGTATGCCCTTTCAGCCCTGAATGTCGATAAGAATGGCCTCGATGAAATGGACAATAAAATCCTGACCACCATTATTGATAAATTCAAAGGTGGCCCCGTGGGACTGAACACCATCGCTACCGCGGTATCGGAAGATTCAGGGACCATTGAGGAGGTGTATGAACCTTTTTTGATCCAGGAGGGATACCTCATGCGGACACCCAGGGGAAGGGAAGTAACTGAAATGGCTTACAGGCACCTGGGAAAATTGAAAACAGGGGGCAATCCTACTTTATTCGAATAAATCCCGGATTCCCGCCCCATACCGGTATTTATCGACATGATACCATAAGGAGCTTTAACGACAACCAGATATGACCCCGGCTGAACAAATTAAGCAGGAAGCCATTTCGGCAGGATTCTCTCATTGCGGTATTGCCCGCGCAGGCTCCCTGGAAGAACTCCATTCCTTCTATTCAGGGTATTTCAGGGAAAACAAACAAGCTTCCCTTTCCTACCTCAAAAGAAATCATGAAAAGAGAATGGACCCTTCTCTTCTTTTACGCGAGGTTAAATCCATTATTGCCCTCTCACTAAACTATTTTCCACGGGAGATCATTCCCCAGGAAGATAATTTTATTCTTGCAAAATACACGTATGGGGCCGATTATCATGTTGTTTTGAAAAACCGCATGAAACAAATGACAAACCGGATGAAAGCGCTTTTCGGGAATTTCAAGGTCAGGCCATTTGTCGATTCCGGAGTAATAGCCGAAAAGGTTTGGGCACAGCGTTGCGGCCTTGGCTGGCAGGGGAAAAATTCAGTCCTTATCAATAAAACAGAAGGTTCGTTTTTTTTCATCGGGATCCTGCTGACGGACCTTGACCTTGAACCGGATATTCCGGGCAAAGGATATTGCGGCACGTGTGAAAAATGTGTCCATGCATGCCCCACAGGGGCTCTCGACAATCCTTACCAACTCAATGTCACCCGGTGTATCTCCTATTACACGATCGAAAATGCGACCAGCCTCCCTGACAACATTAAAGATCATCTGAATAACCGCATTTACGGATGTGATATATGCCAGGATGTTTGCCCTTTCAACCAGTCTCCCAAACCGCATCAAATTCCGGAATTCATACCCCATCCCCTGCTGCAGACAATGCGTAAGAAAGACTGGCTTTCACTGACACAACAGCAGTTCGATGGGCTTTTTAAAAATTCTCCCATAAAGCGAATTGGTTACCAGCAACTTATGAGGAACATCAAGGCAGCGGGAACAACCCGTGAATAACCTGCAGGTGTTATAAAGGTTATTATTTCCCCCATTGGTAAGCAGGTACCTGGAACCCTGCAAGGACCAGTACCCGATCGACGACGGTCATGGCTGCTTGTTCAAGGGTGACAGGTTTACTATAGAACGAAGGCGAGGCCGGACAAATGATGGCGCCTGCTTCGGTGAGGGATTTCATATTGCTGAGATGGATCAGGTTAAGGGGAGTTTCGCGGGGAACCAGGATCAGCTTTTTCCTTTCTTTCAGCATGACATCTGCAGCCCGCGTGAGCAGGTCGCCCGAAACCCCGGAAGCGATGCGTCCCAGGGTGCCCAGGGTACACGGACAAATGATCATTCCGTCATACGCCGCGGAACCGGAAGCCATGGGCGCAAAAAAATCGCCCGGATCATAAACCTTCATCCATTCGGGAAAGTTAATCGTTCCGGGATCCTGGTCGAGCTCAAATTTCCAGACCGTTCTTGCATTGTCCGAAAAAATGACGCCACAATTGTCAATCTGATCCCGCATGGCGATTATTTTTTCCAGCAATAACCTTCCATAAATTGAGCCGCTTGCTCCTGCGATGCCAATAACAAACCTAAACTTTTTCATTTCGGGGATGATGTTAGCCTCAGAAATCGTTTGATTTTAAGTCCCAGCATAGCGAAACCGACAATACATTGTTATACTGTCCCCATTCGAATAATATTTTACGGTATCCTTCAGGATAAGGTGAAGTGGCATCGCGGATTGACAAAAGAGAATAGTTGAACCGGAAGTTGGCTTTTAAATGATTGGTTATATATCCCGCGATACCAATGATGCCGCTCAGGGTGAAAGTCCGCAAGGGAACGAGGTTGGTCCCTTTTTGCCCATTGGCGTCATAGGCTTCTTCATAGGAACCCAGCAGGATATCAGCCGCTGGTCCGATTTCCGCTGAAAACCTACGGGCAAAGGTGTATTGATACAAAATCGGTATTTCCAGGTAATGTAACCGTAAGAGATAAGAATTGAAATCGTTATTCTCCAGATCCTGATTTTTCCGGCTGCCTTTTTGAATGTATTCCATCTCCATCTGAAAAGAGGAATGGGGCGAAACGCGTAAACTCACATACCCCCCTGCCAAAAAACCGAATTTATGATACCCTTCCCAGGAGTCGCCGTCAACCTGGCTGACCACACCTCCTGCCAAAACGCCTCCATTGAACATCTGGGCCAGCCCTGCAAACGGAATTGAAACAAACAGAAGCAACAACAGTTTTTTCATATTCAAATTTCTGCTAAAATTAGGAAAATTTCAGAAACCATTTGTATTTTAGCCATTCAATAAGCAAGGACCATGGAAAATTCAGGGATCACCATCTTACTTGTCGATGATGAAGCCGACATTCTTGAATTTTTAGGATATAACCTGGCCAGGGAAGGATATCATGTGCTAAAGGCTAAAAACGGGAAAAAAGCGTTGAAACTGGCCATTGAGAACAAGCCCCAACTGGTGATTTTAGATGTCATGATGCCCGGGATGGATGGGATGGAAACCTGCCTGGAGATAAGGAAAATGCCTGAGCTTGAAGGAACGTTGATCGCTTTTCTCACAGCCCGGGGAGAGGATTATTCCCAGATTGCCGGCTTTGAGGCGGGCGCTGACGATTACATTACCAAACCCATCAAACCAAAGGTTTTTATAAGCCGGGTCCAGGCTTTGCTCCGACGGTATAAACCGGCGCCTGGAATCGGGAACCTTATTAAAACAAAGAATTTCACCATCGATAATGACCGATATATTATCGTCAAAGATGGGGCCGATATCATCCTGGCCCGTAAAGAATTTGAACTGCTGCAATTTCTTGTATTAAATTCCAATAAAGTGGTCAGACGCGAAAAAATTTTTTCCGAGGTGTGGGGAGATGATGTGGTTGTGGGCGACCGGACCATTGATGTCCACATACGGCGTATCCGCGAAAAACTTGGGACCGATAACATTATAACCATCAAAGGGGTTGGCTATAAATTCGAAGAAGTATGAAATTTCATGAACCCAAAAACCTTGCTTTTCTGAATGCCCTGATCATTACCTTGATCTATATCGTTTTCTTTTTTCTTTCGGTTGTGCTGCTTTTTCCTTTACTGTTGAATAATTTTTATTTCTACCTGGTCCTTTTGATCAGTTCTGGCCTTCTTTTTCTCATTGTTATTATCATTTTCAGATATACCCTCGACCGCTTTATCTATAGTAAGATCAGGCTGATTTACAAATCAATACACATGTTCAAGGTGGGAAAAAAAGAAAAACCCGTTGCTTTTCCGGAGCATGATATCATTGAAAATGTACAGTCAGAAGTGGATACCTGGGAAAAGGAAAAGCAAAAAGAGATCGAACAACTTAAGCAACTGGAGCAATACCGGCGCGATTTTATCGGGAATGTTTCCCATGAAATGAAAACCCCGTTGTTCAATATCCAGGGCTATGTTTCGACCCTTCTTGATGGTGGCCTGGAGGATCCCTCCATCAACAGGGAATATCTGAAACGCACCGAAAAAAGCGTTGAACGGTTGATCAGGGTCATCGAAGACCTGGATGAGATTTCACAACTTGAATCAGGGCATATTAAACTGAACAAAACCCGGTTTGACCTTGTCGCACTGACCCATGAAGTGATCGAGATGCTCGATATGAAAGCCCTGAAACATCAGATCATGATCACCGTCAATGATCCCGAAAAACATATTCTTGTGGAAGGCGACAAAGATAAGATCCGGCTGGTCCTGACCAATATTATTGATAACTCCATTCGTTATGGAAAAACCGGGAGCGGCCATACCAAGGTTACTTTCTTTGATATGGATGAAAATATCCTGACAGAGATCACTGATGATGGAATTGGTATTGATACCCCGGACCTGGTGCGCGTTTTCGAACGGTTTTACCGCACTGACCGCGGAAGATCTGTTACCCGCAAAGGGAAAGGACTTGGTTTGGCCATTGCCAAACACATCGTGGAAGCACATCAGCAAACCATTCAGGTAAGAAGTACGATCGGAGTGGGCACTACTTTTGGTTTCACCCTGAAAAAGGTTTGATCCGGATCAGACCTTTCTTTCGGTAGTGAAAATCACCAATTGCTCCATCGACCGGCGATATTCGTTTTGTGGAAAAGACTGAAGGATTTCCAATGCTTTTTCACGGTACTCCATCATCTTTGACCGGGCATACTCAATTCCACCCTTTTCGGTGACTTTAGTGGTCAGTTGTGCCACCCTTTCAGCATCATGGTGATGATTTTTCACGGTATTGATGATCCACCTTTTCTCAAGGAAATCCGAATGATTCAGGAGATAAATCAGGGGTAAGGTCATTTTCTGGTCCCGGATGTCGGTCCCGTGCGGTTTTCCGGTTGTATTATTCTTTTCATAATCAAAAAGATCATCTTTAATCTGGAAGGCGATACCAACCGTTTCACCAAAATTCCACATGGTCCGGATCTGATCTTCGGTAACGTTTACCGAGGAGGCCCCGCAAGCGCAGCACGAAGCAATGAGCGCGGCTGTCTTTTTCCGGATGATCTCAAAATACACGGTTTCCCCGATGTCGAGTTTACGGGCTTTTTCGATCTGCAACAGCTCTCCTTCACTCATTTCCTTGACCGCGTCGGAAACAATTTTCAGAAGTTTGAATTCATCCTTTTCCAGCGCCAGTAAAAGGCCGCGTGACAATAAATAATCGCCGACAAGGACCGTGATTTTATTTTTCCAAAGGGCGTTCAGGGAAAAAAAACCCCGGCGTAAGTTTGAATCATCCACCACGTCATCATGCACCAGGGTAGCTGTATGCAGAAGTTCAATAAGGGATGCCGCCAGGTATGTGCTTTCATTTACCGTTCCACAAATGCTGGCCGACAGAAAGACAAAAACCGGACGGATTTGCTTACCTTTTCGTTTAATAATGTAATTGGTAATGGTATCCAGTAATGGGACAGAACTCTTCATTGAACCTTTGAATTTATCTTCAAAAGCATCAATGTGCTGCTGGACAGGCGCCTTTATTTCGTTAAGAGAGACCAGGGTTAAGCAAATGAATTTGTAAAAGTAATTAAAACACAGGTACTTTTTTAGGATTTACCATCGAAAAAACGGAATTTTGCAGATTGGATTATTGGTATGGCTGGTTTTCTGTTTCATGAAGTTGTTTTCGGTCCCGTGCGAAGCAGGCGGCTGGGATTATCATTGGGAGTGAACCTTCTTCCGCTTCATTCAAAATTTTGTTCATTCAACTGCATCTATTGTGAATGCGGATGGACACCATTAAGTCAGGCCCCGCCTGTTTTTCCTTCGCGGGAAGAGGTTTCAGCGTACCTCGAAAAAAAGCTACAGGAACTCGCGGCCGACGAATATCTGCCCGATGCCATAACTTATGCGGGAAACGGCGAACCCACCCTGCATCCTGATTTTGCCCTCGTTGTGGATGATACCATCCGCCTCCGGAACAAGTATGCCCCTGATGCGAAAGTCACCATCCTGTCGAACGCCAGTATGGTCCGCGTACCGTCGGTTTTCGAATCCCTTAACAAACTTGACAACAACATTCTCAAGCTGGATGCCGGTTCCGAAAGGTTGTTCCGGCTGATGAATAACCCGGTGATTCCCATCCGGTTCCCGGAATTGATTGATGGACTGAAACGATTCAACGGAAAACTGATCCTACAAAGTATGTTTTTGCGTGGTCGGTTCAGGGACGAAATGATTGACAATACTTCCTTCCAGGAAGTAGAAGCCTGGCTGGACCTTCTCAGGGAAATAAAACCATCCCTGGTGATGATTTACCCTATTGCCCGTGAAACCCCGGTACATCAACTCGAAAAAATCAATCTTCAGGAACTGAATATGATCGCCGACAAAGTCCGTCGCGCCGGTTTCCCTGTTCAGGTAGTTGCATAACTCAATAAAAAGGTGAAATCGCTGTATTATCCGGCAAAAATCTGGTTGGCTTTTGGAGAGGCTATCAACGGTAACGAGGAAATTGTGAGCTGGCTGATAAATAACAATTATCCTGAAGTAGCTGCCCTGGCACATGCCATCCGCGGAAGTGAAGAAGCAACTAACTGGTTATTTCAAAACAAGTTCTATCATCTTTCCGCACTGGATGCGGCCATCGATGAAAACATGCAGGCTTACCAATGGTTACAGGCTAACCATCATGCTTTTCTGATCGTTTTTGCTGATGCCTGCCGGGGTAAGCAAGCGGCTATCCAATGGCTGAAGGCAAATAACCTGGATGCTTTTATTGTTATTGCTCAAAAAATCAAATATTTGCGCGATAATACCACCTTCGATTACCACAAGATGAATTTCTAGGCTTTAGCCGCATTTTGAATAACCGCAGCTTTTGCACACCAGGCATCCTTCCTGATAAACCAGCCCATTCTCATCATTGCACTTCGGGCAGGCATGTTCGGCAGCCTTGGTCCCATCCGGAATAAATTTCTTCAGGGCGCGTTCAACCCCATTTTTCCAGGTGTTGATAGAATCAACTTCAAAGTGAAGCTTTGAAATAATATTGACTACAAAAGGAAGCGGCATCCCGTGACGTAAAATACCGGAGATCAGTTTGGCGTAATTCCAGTATTCTTTGTTGAATGATCGTGATAACCCTTCAATGGTGACTTTATATCCCTGGCGGTCTTCAAATTGAAAATCATACCTGGAGGTCACTCCATCGGGTTTGGTTTTTACGATCCAACCTTTCTGGACCCAGGTTGGGATCCAGAAATCCTCCGCAACCCCGGTAAATATTTCATAAGGCCGGCCATTCAATATGCCGACCATGGCCACCCACTTTTCATGATCATTCTGAAAACGGACAATATCAGCCATTAGCCGTTCGGGCCTATGAGGCGCTTTGGTCTCCCTGAATTCAATGATATCTTCCTTTGCTTTTTTATTTTCTTTGGGTTCGTTATTCACCAACACCCCGGCGCGGGAGCCATCGCGGTAAACTGTCATTCCCTTGCAACCGACTTTCCAAGCTGTTTCGTAAATGGCGCTGATGAGCTCTTCTTTGGTATCGTTGGGGACATTGACCGTGACACTGATGGAATGATCGACCCATTTCTGCACGGCGCCCTGCATTTTGACTTTTGCTACCCAATCAACATCATTGGCTGTTGCTTTGAAGAAGGGTGATTTTTTAATGATGTTTTTCAGCTCTTTTTCGTCCATCCGGGTAACTTCTTCCAGATCATATCCATTCTGGTGAAGCCAGGTAACAAAATTGTGATGGAAAACATTATATTCTTCCCAGGTATCGCCAATTTCATCTTTAAAGGTAATCTTTACATTTTTATCATTGGGATTGACTTTACGGCGACGTTTGTAAGAAACGGCAAAAACCGGTTCCAGCCCCGATGTGGTCTGGGTAAGAATGCTCACCGATCCCGTAGGGGCAATGGTCAGCATGGCAATGTTGCGACGGCCATATTGCCCCATGTCCTCATAAACATCTGGAGCAGTTTCTTTCAGCCTGTTGATGAAAGGGTTATCTTTTTCGCGGGTAGTATCATAAATGGGAAATGGCCCGCGTTCTTTGGCCAATATTACCGATGAACGGTAAGCTTCAATAGCAAGGATCTTATGGACTTCGACCGAGAAATTGGTTGCTTCATCTGATCCGTAACGGGTACCCAGCGCCGCCAACATATCTCCTTCGGCAGTAATACCAAAACCCGTACGCCGTCCCTGAATTGCTTTCTTCTTGATGTTCAGCCACATGTTACGTTCCCGTGCTTTGATCTCCTCTCCCTCTGGATCAGCGTCAATTTTTTCAAGGATACGGTCGATCTTTTCTAATTCAAGATCGATGATATCATCCATGATCCGCTGTCCTTTGTGTACGTGGGATATGAACAGGTCCGAATCGAAACTGGCTTCGGCGGTAAAGGGTTTATCCACGTAATTATACAGGTTAATGGCCATCAGCCGGCAGCTGTCATACGTACACAGGGGGATTTCGCCGCAAGGGTTGGTGGAAACAGTACGGAAGCCCAAATCCGCATAAGAATCAGGGATTGATTCCCGGAGGATGGTATCCCAGAAAAGGATGCCTGGTTCAGCTGATTTCCAGGCATTATGAACAATCTTTTTCCACAGATCGCTGGCCTTTATTGTCTTGGAGACCAATGGTTCCCGTGAATCAACCGGAAAATGTTGAACAAATTCCTGGTCGTTGATCACGGCCCGCATGAAATCGTCGGTCAGTTTCACCGAGATATTCGCTCCGGTCACCTTCCCGGATTCCATCTTGGCATCGATAAATTTTTCTGCGTCGGGATGGACCACCGAAATACTCAACATCAGGGCGCCACGCCTTCCTTCCTGAGCAACTTCCCGGGTGGAATTGGAATACCGTTCCATAAACGGGACAATACCGGTAGAGGTCATCGCGCTGTTTTTAACAAGACTATGCTTGGGACGGATGTGCGAGAGGTCATGCCCCACCCCGCCCCTGCGTTTCATCAGCTGGACCTGCTCCTCATCGGTTTTCATAATGGCGCCATAAGAATCGGCATTTCCATCGTTTCCGATTACAAAACAATTGGATAATGAGCCTATCTGATAATCATTCCCGATGCCAGCCATCGGACTGCCCTGGGGAATAATATATTTAAAATTCCGCATGAGATCGAATAATTCCCCTTCACTCATCGGGTTGGGATATTTTTTCTCAATACGGGCAATCTCGCGGGCAATCCGATGATGCATATCATCAGGGGTCAACTCGTACAATTGCCCTTCGGCATTTTTCAGGGCGTACTTGTTGGCCCAAACATTGGCTGCCAGATTGTCACCATTAAAATAAGCTGTCGATTTTTCAATAACTTCATTAAAGGAGTATATTTTTCGCTCTGTTCCTATCGTTTTCTTCTCTTTCATTTCTGATTCTTCAATCGTAATTTTCGGACGGATCCGCTTTGACAAAACTTCCTGATAGTAGTCTGACTTTTGCTCCGTCCCTATTATTTTCACCGGGTCGATTTCCATGTATGAACAGGATTAACCGTTTAATTATTATTTTCTAAATAATTGTTCTTGCGAACGTTTCAATAAAATTTCTGGAATTTTTTTGATGAAGCAATATACAACGAAGAAAATTTTCGCCGGGATTTAGTTATTAACAGAAATCGAAGGTCGAAAGTTAACCGGTTGAATTAAAAAAACATAGCCTTTGATAATTCAGGAAACCCTTCCCCAGCCTTCATTTTGGAGGATTTTCCTCTTGCCAGACAAGCTTTTTTCCGAATCCCAGACGGTTATCGGTCAACTTAAAAAAATCGGGTTTGATTTCCCAAAGATGTAAACCGGGAACCATCCTGGCAACAGGAAATCCCTTCAGATAGGCAGCCCTGGCTTTTTTTAATTCCGGTCCCTCCAGAACATTGATCTTCCCTGAAAACTGAATGCCTCTGATTTTTCCTACGAGCCTTGTTTCCAGCGCGATGGCCCCGGAAACCCGGTAGTTGCCCCCATCTATGACATCACGGATATGACGGGTCTGTGGATCTGATGTAATAATGAACCGGTTTTCTTCCGGTTGATAAACATAATAACAGGTGGAACACCATGGGATATTCTCTCTCGATACTGCCAATGTCAGAATATGATGTTCTTTCAGGAAATCAAGGATTTGTTTTTCAGGCATAACAATTGCTTAAAAATCAAGACTGAGAGAAAAATAGAAGATCGGTTTTCCAACATGCCCGTCATCCACACCCCAAGCCAGGTCAGCCCGCAAAAAATAACCAAAAAGCCTTGTCCTGGCGCCAAATCCGAAACCTTCTACCAGGGGGTCTTTCTGGAGGTCCACTTTAATAAACAGGGGCCCGTTGTAAATATATCGCGTAAAAAGCTGGTTATCCGACGACCATGGGGTTACCCCGGTCCATGCGGTACCAACATCCCCAAAAACAACGATCTGGAAATTATTAATAAAATCGGAACGGATAGGCCGGTTAAAAAAGTAGCGGAAAACCGGCCATCGTAATTCGGTATTATAGACAAAGAAACTATTTCCATTCCTGACATTCTGGTTAAAGCCACGCAGGTTGGTGGCCAGTGTCTGAAAAGCATAGTTTTGATCCGTAGCAACAGGAGCTTCAGTATCGAACCTGGGAAACAACCAGTTATCAACTCCGCCTAAATAGTACAATAATTTATTGCTCCCGAATGAGGTACTGATTGCAAACCGGTTTGCCCAGATCAGGGTACGGTGGACTTTCTGGTAATTGCGGAAATCTAATCCAAGAATCGTGACATTATTCCCTGAAGTATTCAGCATCTGGTAATATTCGCCGAAAATTTTGTACCGGGTCCCCTGGTAAAGGTTTACTCCCAGGCTCCGGGTATTATCATAATTGATCTCCCCTTTAATACTTCCCCATACGGTATGAACATCCGGTTCCTGGAGATTGAGCTGATCAGTGGAAAGATAAACAGCCCGGTCATAGCGGATTGCCGCCGTTCCTTTGACATTAAGGACCGGGTTGAAAGGATAGGTGGCTACATAATAAAGCTCATGGATCTTATGCCGGATCAGGGAATAATATCCCACCTCCTCTACTGCCTTCCGGTGAAAGGTGATCTGGTGGTCCAGCCTTCTTTTAAAGATGGAGTAACTGAAAAGGTATTCATTGTTGATCAGGTTTACATTCAGCCTTACGCCGCCGCTGATGCGGTAATCTTCCATCAGATCGGTTATTCCGACCATAAACAGGGCATTCAGTCCCGGGTTGACAAAATCCGGCGATGCGCTTCCGGTAAAAGGCTGGTAAGCAAAATTAAGGTAAGTGAAATCGATCTGGGTCACCATCTGGTCGATGGAATATTCTACATTGTAATTCAGTTGCTTGGCCGATTTATATTTGTCGAGCGTATCCACACTCCGTCCCAGCCATAAACCCTGGCCAACCTTTTTTAAATCCTCCTGGGTAAGTCCCGCTTTCGCCGTGGTGTCCTTGTCCCACTGGCCGATCTGTTGCTGCAACCCCCCGGCCCCTTTCAGGGTATCATGGAGGTCCCATTGTACATGGGGAACTTCACTTTGTCTGACAACGGAAAAGTGTTTTTTTTCATGGATTTTAAATGGTTCGGCCAGAGGCGGGGCGGTATCAGGTTTTGAAGCCTCCATGGTTTTTTCAGGAACGGGGATCCGGAGCTCCTTTAACCGGGACGGGCTTAATTCAACATGGGAAACATGTTCCGGGCGTATCAGGTCGGAGGTGTACATCCTGAAATTGCGATCCTGGTAAAGGATCTCTCCAATCCGGGCCCCCTTAACCGAAATATCCTGTTCTTCAATGTTCCTGGAATAATTGGTGATGGGCCAGGTGGAAGTGAAATACCGGTAATGGGTTGTCGTATCGATGTATGCAATGGCGCTGTCATATTTAGCCAAATACCGGTTAAATACTCCATTTTGGTCACCCAGATAACAAAAGTAATTGTCCCCATAAGGCTGTGGTTGAATTTCATGAACATCCGGTGTATGGGTAAGCCGGCGAAGGACCTGTCCCTTTGTTGCATAATTATAAAGAAAGAGATCGTTGTAGTTGCGCAACTGATCGATCTTTACCGGATCATCAAACCGGATGGTATCGTTCAACCTGTTGGAAGAGAAGATGATATCGCGAGAGTGGTTGATAAATCTTGGATTCTGATCATCGAAAATGTCCCTGGTGATCTGTTCATGGGACCCTGAAGCAATGTTATATACAAAAATATCTGACTGCCCTTTCTGAACTGCTGAAAAGACCAATAAAGATCCGTCATTATTATAGGAAATATCCGTTATTTTCTGAAAATTTTCAAGGACCTGATGGGAATAACTTTTATCGAGAATGTTATAAATATAAAGGTATATCCTGCCTTTGCGCTCCACAATGAGCGAAATAGCTTTTCCGCTGGGATGCCATGCTATCAGGGGAAAGGAATAATCGGGACGTTCTTCCAACCGGTATCCACCCCGGAAAATCCTTTTCTTTTTACCTTTTTCGAGGTCCTGAATAAAAACCTTATAGATACCCAATTGATGGGTCACATAAGCAACCTGGTCCCCATCCGGACTTACTTTCAGTTGGTTAAACGTTCTGTCCGGCTTTTTTCTGGTATTGATCGGGGGACCGGCAGGCAACGTCCGGTTATGTTCCTGCAGCGTATATATCTCTTTGTAATAAGTAAGCCATTCCTGGACCAGCCCATTATAGGAAAGTCCTGTCACGTATTGAAAGCCACGTTCAATATTACGGCTGAGCCGCGACATATAAACAATGTTGGGAATAGCCGACTCGCCATATTTCATGGCGATGTATTTCCAGAAAGAATGACCGGCCTGAGTGGCTTCGAGACCAGTCAGCCGGTTAAATTTCTCATACTGACCATTCAGGATGGCATCCCTTACCTTGTTCTCTACTTCTGCATCCCATTTTCTGGAGACAAAAGCGATCAGCCCGTTCATGAACCATTCGGGAACCGTGTAAAGGGCATTGTTCTTAATCTGGGCGCCAATCCCTGTACCATAAATCATGTTGTTCAGGATCACCTGTGCAATACCTGCCCGGATCTGTTGCTCAAAATGTTCGTAATCCCCGTCAAAAAAAAGCAAAACCCTTCCCCCGATAATCTTGGTTACACCACCGGTGTTGTAGTAATCCCAATCACCATATTGACCTATATTGCTCTGTTTCAGATCAGAAAGTGTATTGAAAATGATAAACTGGACCTTTTCTTCAAGGTTTGACTGGAGGGTCCTTTCGATCTCAGGAATGTGTTTATCGGCAAATTCCGCCGTAAAAAGAGCCAACTCCTTTCCGTTCAGGTAATAATAAGTATCAAATTTGTCGAACCGGTAATAGAGCCAGAGGAAATTGGTAAACTGTACCCTGCTTTTTCCAAAGGTCAGTTGCGAACCGTTATAGAATTGCGCCCTGGTGATCCCCGGACAAAGAATAAAAAAAACGATAATGACCCATGCTGCTGCCCATCCCCTGAAACGTTCGTTTAAGCATGCATCCTTCATCATATCCGTTAGTACAGAGCTACTGAATTGGAACCGCTAAAGTACAATTATTTTTGTTGCAGCAGCCATATAGCCTCCTTTTCATATCTTTGCAGGGTTTTGTAAAAGATTGAAAATCCATGATCCATATAGAAAAAATGACATTCAACCTCTTTCTGGTAAATACTTACTTTCTGTACGATGAAACCGGAGAGTGCATTATCATCGATGCCGCCTGCTATGATATCGAAGAGCGGCATGAAGTCAGGGATTTTTTAAAGGATAACAAGCTGAAGCTGGTACGCAACCTCAATACCCATTGCCACATCGACCATGTATTAGGCAATGACTTTATTGCCAATACTTTTCAGATTTTTCCCGAATATCACCAGAAATCAATACCCTTATTACTGACCCTCAACGAATTGGGTTCTTCGTTTGGGTTCGTGATTGACCGGATCCCGGATCCTGCCCGATTTTTAGATGATGGAGAAACAATCCGTTGGGGCATTTCTGAATTAAAAGTACTTTATACGCCTGGACATGCCGAAGGAAGCGTTTGCTTTTACAATGCCAGCCAGGAATTTGTGATCACCGGTGATGTTTTATTCAAGGATACCGTTGGACGAACAGACCTTCCCTCCGGCGATTTCAACGCCCTCATGCAAAGTATCCGGACAAAACTTTTCACTTTACCTCCAGATACGGTAGTTTACCCTGGACACGGGCCGGAAACAACCATCGGATATGAAATGGAAAATAATCCGTTCATCCGGTAAAGGGACTGGCCCGGAATCGGAAATTTGATGCATTGATTTGATGGATAACTTGTTGGTTCATGAAGATAAGGCATAAGATATTGATTATCCGGTTCAGCTCTATCGGTGATATTGTACTGACTTCTCCTGTGGTACGTTGCATGAAATCCCAAATACCGGGACTTGAGCTTCACTATCTGACCAAAAAGCAATTTTTTCCTGTACTTGAAGCCAACCCCTATATCGATAAAGTGTGGCAATACGATCATAATTTTGATGATCTCCTTCCGCAATTGCAGTCGCAGGGCTTCGATTGCGTTGTTGACCTGCATAAAAATTACAGATCGTTATATGTGATACAAAAACTAAGGATAAAATCACTGGCTTTTTCAAAGTTGAATTTACGCAAGTGGCTGGTTGTCAATTTTAAAATTAATCTGTTACCGTCAGTTCATATTGTTGACAGGTACCTGGAACCAGTCCTGCATTTAGGGGTACATAATGATGGAAAGGGACTGGATTATTTTATCCCTGAAAACGATGGGCTGAACCCTGACACCCTTCCTGAAGCCCTTCACCAGGGCTTCATTGCGATTGTTATCGGGGGCAAACACAACACCAAGATTTTCCCGGAAGAAAAGGTGGCCAAAGTATGTGACAATCTTACCCGTCCTGTCATCCTTCTGGGAGGCGATGAAGACCAGGCGCGGGGTGAAAAGATTGTAGCGGCAACCCGGTCCATGGTTTTTAATTTTTGTGGCCGCTATTCGCTAAACCAATCAGCCAGCCTCCTGCGCCTGGCCGATGCCGTCCTGACCAATGATACCGGTTTGATGCATATTGCAGCCGCTTTTCATAAAAGGATGGTCTCGGTATGGGGAAATACCATCCCTGAATTTGGGATGTATCCGTACCTGAAAGGAGATGACCAATCCAATTCACTGATTGCCCAGGTCAAAGGGCTTTCCTGCCGCCCTTGCAGTAAACTGGGCTATGACCGTTGTCCCAAGAAACATTTCCGTTGCATGAACGACATCGACACACTTGAAATAACCACCTTTCTGAATAACCATTAAAATCATCAATTCCAGACAGACAATGAGCATGTTCATAGATACCCATACCCATATTTATTCTGAAGAATTCGATGCTGATCGCGAGATGGCGATATCGCGGGCCGGGCAGGCAGGGGTTGATTGTTTTTTATTGCCCGCCATTGATTCCCAGTATCATGAAAGGTTGCTCCATACCGTCTCCGGCTTTCCTCATTTATGTTACCCCATGATGGGGCTTCATCCGACTTCGGTAAAGGCTGATTTCCAGAATGAACTGGCAATTGTTGAGAATTACCTGGAGCGGCCGGACCTGCGGTTTTATGCAGTGGGTGAAATCGGGATCGACCTTTATTGGGACAAGACTTATGAGGCGGAACAGAAAAATGCATTCAGGAAGCAGCTTAACCTGGCAGTAACGCATCATCTTCCGGTTGTTATCCATACAAGAAATTCCATGGATATGGCGCTTGAGATCCTTGAAAAAGAAAACAATCCGGGCCTGCGCGGGGTTTTTCACTGTTTTAGCGGGAATCAGGAACAAGCCAGGCGCGCCATCAATCTTGGGTTCCTGCTGGGGATCGGGGGTGTGATAACCTATAAAAATTCAGGGCTACAGAAGGTGGTTGAAATGACCAATCCCGAACATCTGGTGCTGGAAACGGATGCCCCGTGGCTCCCGCCTGTTCCCCATCGGGGTGAGCGTAACGAACCATCCTATATTTCACTTATTGCCCAAAAAATGGCAGAAATAAAAAAAATCACCCTCGATCAGGTCGCAGAAATTACCACGCAAAATGCCAGGACTATATTTCATATTTAATATCAGATCCTTTTCCGGGATCCGGAAATAACATAGTATTTTTATAAAAATGCATGATCATGATAAACCAGACAGCTATTTTAGTAATTTATACGGGAGGCACGATCGGGATGGTGCAGGATCCGAAAACCATGTCGCTTCGCCCGCTTACTTTCGACATCCTGTACAAGTACCTTCCGGTGCTTGAAAATTTCAATTGCAGGATTGATTTCTACACCTTTGAGCCTTTGCTTGATTCATCCGATATGAATCCCTCCTTTTATATTCACCTGGCCAGCGTGATTGAGGAAAAATATGAGGATTATGATGGGTTTGTGGTCCTCCATGGATCGGATACCATGGCTTATACCGCCTCGGCCCTCAGTTTTATGTTAGAGAACCTGAACAAACCTGTCATATTCACCGGCTCCCAGCTTCCCATCGGGATGGTCAGGACCGACGGCCGCGAAAATTTCATTAATTCGGTTGAGATAGCTGCAGCCAAGGAGTTTGATACGCCGGTTGTCCCGGAGGTTGCCATTTGTTTTGAGAACAAGTTGTACCGGGGAAACCGAACGAGCAAATTCAATGCTGAACATTTCGGCGCTTTTGTATCGGTGAATTATCCTTTGCTTGCCGAGGTGGGCGTACATATTAAATATTACAATAATCTGATCCTGAAGCCCAATTTTAAAAAATTGAAGGCCCTTAAGGTTCTTGATGATGACATCGCGATCCTGAAATTATTCCCGGGCATTTCGCCGGATGCGGTTGAGGCCATACTCAACACCCGGAACCTGAAGGCCGTTATCCTTGAAACTTTTGGTTCCGGTAATGCGCCGACAGCCCCCTGGTTTCTCGATCAGATAAGGGATGCGGTTTCCCGCGGGATCATTGTTTTCAATGTGACCCAATGCAAGGGAGGAGCGGTTGAGATGGGTAAATACGAAACCAGTGTCGGACTGGGTAAGATAGGGGTCATTGGAGGTTATGACATCACGACCGAATCGGCTGTAACCAAACTGATGTACCTGCTGGGATGCGGTTATTCAGCAGATAGTGTTAAACAGCTTTTACAAACTTCCCTCCGGGGAGAAATGACCGTTTGATTTTAAGAAAATTTCTTACCTTTGCGGGAAATTACGTGGATGCTGGATGGGGGATGCTCCCTTCTCCTTGAGGGGAAGGGTCAGGGGATGAGGTGGATGCTGGATTTCAGCGCGTAATAAATAAATTGACCCGGAGAGGTGTCCGAGTGGTCGAAGGAGCACGCCTGGAAAGTGTGTATACGCCAAAAGTGTATCCTGGGTTCGAATCCCAGTCTCTCCGCTTAGATTGAATGTAGGTTAACGAAAACCACTGAAATTCTGAAATTGTCCACTGCTACGCCAGCCTCGTTGAATGGTTTGTACTCAAATTTCTTTACATTAAGCCTCAAATCCGGGAATTAGCGCCCCATGGTTTTCAATCATGGTACCAAGTGGGGGGCATGTGGGGAGCATGTGGGGACCTGCTGTCTGTTATGTTGGTCCCGAAAAGGCGCTAAGATGATGGTTACAGGGAGAAATAATAAAAAACCCGGTTTCAGTTCGGATAAGTCGATGCTGGCGCGGAGTGTTGTGTCAAAAACCAATATCAGGCCATATCATCCTGAAGTCGGGCTTCACTTCATTTCCCTGCATGTTCAACAATCAGTTGCACTACATCATACGTAACCGCATCAAACATTTCTTCCACATTCCTCGTGTACCCGGCGTTGGGGCTTATGATGGCATCCTTCACCATGAAGGCTTTGTAATCGTTGTCCTGGGCCCCGATCCAGGTGGCGAGCACGCATCCGGTCGCGCTCAGTCCACAGAGGAAAAGGGTGTTGCTGCCTGTGGCTTTGATGACCTTGTCGAGGTCGGTCTTGTTGAAACCATCCCCATAAGTTTTGATCACCTTTGGATCGGTGGGCAGAATATTCACCTTTTCGGGATATTCAAACCCTTCGGCGCCCGGGGTGACACCGTACTCCTCGCTGGTGTGGTAAACCCTTATGACAGGATAGCCATGCTTTCGGAAGAGCCCGATCAGGCCGTTGATGTATTCCATTGCCATATCCTTATCCGGTGACATCATAGGCAAAAAGGCTTTCTGGACGTCGATCACCAGTAAGGCGGGTTTGATTGGTTCTTGGGGCTTTTCGGGTTTATCCTGGGCAAAGGATGGAACAGAAATGGCCATTAACAGTATGGCCAGCAGGATGATAATTCTTTTCATGGCTATTGGTTTTTGGTTAATTTTTCACTCACCTCAAATATACTGAATCCTTCTCACTATTCTTTTTGCTATTTTACAACAGGGATTGTGAATGTAAATAAGCTTCCTTCTCCTGGTCTGCTTTTAACCCAGATTTTTCCGCCGTGCCTTCCCACGAACTCTTTGCATAACAGCAAACCCAACCCGCTGCCTTTCTCTTTTTCCGTCCCCTCGGTGGACGTTTTTTGATCAATCTTAAAGATAGAATCTATCATCGCCGGTGGAATGCCCACGCCCGAATCTTTCACTGAAATTTCCAAATAATCATTCCGGGCCACCACGGATACATGGATATTACCGTCTTTCGGCGTAAATTTGATCGCATTGGCCAACAGGTTACGGACAATGGTGCCGATCATATTTTTATCGGCAAAAACAAAACAGTGGTCCGGAATGTCAGAGGTGATGGTGATTGATTTCTTTCTTGCCATGTTATCAAGCAGCTGGATTGTATCCAATAAATTGTTCCTCAGGTTGAACACTTCTGGAAGAAATTCAATGTTACCTGTCTGGGCACGGGACCACAACAGCAAATTCTCTAACAAGTTGTAAGCTCGTTCGGCCGATATCCTGATGGTGTCGATGTGCTTCTGGATCTCTGTATCGTCCAGCTCCTGGTATTCGCTTTTGAGAACTCCGATGAACCCCAATATCGTATTAAACGGATTTTTCAGATCATGGGCTATAATGGAAAAGAATTTGTCTTTCGTTGCATTCAGGTCTTTCAGCTCTTCGGTCTGATTCATCAACGTCAGTTCCACCATCTTCCGGTCGGTAATATCGGTAACAACCCCAAGAATTGCATTTTCATCACCATAGCGGATCAGTTTTGTACTTAACACGGTGTACAATTTTTTCCCCTGTTTGGTCCTTATGGCATATTCATACGGAGGGACTTCTTCACCCAGCAAATGATGCCTGAACGCCTCCATGATTTGTGTATGGCATTTAGGGTCAATCAGTTCCATGAAATTAAAACCGGTTGAATAAAGTTCTTCTTTTGTGTACCCCATAACAGATTCACACAGTGAATTTGCATAGACGACATTCCCTTTGATATTGATGAAAATCATGTTGGGGGAATATTCCGCAAGGGAACGGAATTTCTCCTCCGATTCTATGAGTTTCTGTTGGATATTTTTCCACTCGGTAATGTTTCTTTCAATAGAAAGTATCATCTGTTGCTCCCGGTAAAAGATCAGCGAAAAATTGATCAGGAATTCGATGGGATGCCCGTCTTTATTGAAATGGACCGTTTCATAGGATTCCAGGGTTTTCTGCTCAAGAATTTGTCTGATCGTACGTTCCCCTCTCCGAACATCCTTCGTGAGTTTTTTCAGGCTCATCCCGATCAGCTCCTCTTTCGGGAATCCATACGTCAGGCAGGCTTTCGTATTGGCTTCCAGGATAACTTCATCATCAGGCCTGAAAATCAGAATGGAATCATTCGCCATTTCGAACAGGTTTTTGAATTCCTGTTCCGTCTTTTTCAGCGCTGATTCTGCCCTGATCTGGGCCGTTATATCGTGGACCAATCCTTCGTGATACAGAATATTTCCCTTGTCGTCGCGGTAGAACCATCTGAAATCTTCTACCCAGATCTCAGCCCCGTTCTTTTTTTTCACGCGCACCACCATGAGTTCATTTTCTTTATGCCCGGCAATGATCTTTTCCCTGTCGGCGGGTTCGAAATACACCTGGTTTTTAATATTTACGGCAAGCAGTTCTTCGCGGCTCCCATAACCGAGCATTTTCACCAGGGCCGGATTGACTTCCACAAATTTCCCTTCAGCGGTGCTTTTATACACCCCCACGGGCATGTTTCCGACCAGGTTCCTGAACAATTCTTCGCTTTCCCTGAGCGCTTTCTCGGTTTTTTTTCGTTCGGTGATATCCCTGTATATGCCGTATCCTCCGATATACTGACCGGATACCTCGATGGGTGTTGCGATCAGGGAGACGTGGATCGGGGCGCCATCATTTTTATACCGCACCGTTTCCATTTCGATGGTATTCCCGGAATGTACTTCCCTGGTGATTTCTACTGCCTGCTCATGTTCCTGGCCCTGTGCAATAACATCATCAATCGGTTTCCCGATTACTTCTTCCCGGTTTAGCCCGAAAAGATTCAGGAATTTCGAATTAACCCGATCAACTTTCCCTTCTTCATTTAACACGGAAATTGCCTCCGGGGAACTTTCAAACAACTTGTCCATGAAGGCTTTTTCCCGCAGATATTCCCTCTCAGTCCGTCTCTTATCGGTAATATCCCTGACAATCGACTGGATCCGGATATCTCCCCCCCAATCAATACGGTTCAGGGTAACTATCGTGTCAATTTCGCTTCCGTCTTTCTTTCTGTGCCTCCAATAAAAGTTCTGGGGTGTGCCTTTCAGGGCAAGCTGAATATGATACTGAGCATTTATTCTCGACTGCTGGCCATCAGGCTGAATATCGGGACTGAATTCCCAGGGGGAATGACCGATAATATCTTCTCTGTTACAGCCATAGATTTTAAGCGCCATCTGGTTACATTTGATGAAAAGACTATCGTCCATGATCACGATCGCATCGTTGGCGCTTTCAAATAAAACCTGGTATAAGGTTTCATGATTGAATTTACTGGGAGGCTTCATAATAGTTGGCATTTATAGTTTTATACCGGATTAATCATAAAACAGAATCTGATGCAACGGCATTGACCTGGTATCCCAAGAAAACGTGAATATACAGGAATTTTAGTAATTTTTTTACTCCGACCAAAAAAAATGCCCGTACATTACTGCGCCCAGGGAGATTATTATCTGTGTACGCTGAACGTTGAATGGCGCGAGATACAAAAGAAAGAGATTTCCGAAATTTTCTATAATTGGGATAAATTGTGATTGAACAAGGCATTTTCACGCCTTAATCCCTTTATAAAACTCTTGACTTTTTGTCTTAATGTATTATATTTGATAGCGATAAACGATTGATGTATAAGTACCCCCAAACTCAGCCATTTAAATTCAGCAAAAATGAAACACCGAAGTATTGTTGTTCTGCTTTTCCTATTAAGCGTGAACATGGCGTTAAATGCCCAGGTAAGCCTTACGGCCACTTCAGGGACCACATCCGGAAGCTATACTACGCTTTATTCGGCATTCGCCAAGATCAATGACGGCACACACAAAGGTGTGATCACGATCACCCTGAGTGGCAGCACGAATGAAGGAGGCAATCAGGTCTTGTTATATTACAGCGGTTACGGGTCGAGCAGTTATACATCGATAACTATTTATCCCACTGTGAGTGGCGTTGTTATCAGCGGGAACCGGAATTCTCCGATGATTGTTCTCAATGGGGCAGATTATGTGACTTTTGATGGAAGGGTCAATGCCACAGGACAAACGGTGGATATGGTCATCAGCAATTCGAGCACCGCCTGGGACAATTATACATCGACTATACAGTTTCTCAATGGCGCCACGTATAACACAATAAAATACTGCAGGCTACAGGGTTCTACACACCATGGTGCGGCAGGAATCCTTTATTTTGGCACAACTACGGGCGCCGGGAATAATAATAACACGATCGACCATAATCAGATCACCAACGCAAATGGCGACCCACCATTTAACGCTCTTTTATCTTATGGGACCAATGGCGCCCCAAACAGCTCAAATTCAATCACCAACAACAACTTCTATGATGTTTGGAATTATATTTATACTTATACCTATGCAATTAACCTTTCTTTAGGTAATGATGGCCAGGATTCTTACAATACGGGATGGACAATCAGCGGAAACAGTTTCTATCAGGTAAATGAGTACAAACCTGATTTACAAAATGATGCACGGTCTATCAACTTTATTTTTATTAATTCTTCTGTCGGAAGCGGTTTCACAATATCGAATAATTATATGGGTGGAAACGCTCCTCTTTGCAGTGGGACATGGACCAAAACATACGCCAACATGTCTTTCAATGCTATCAGTGTCAATGTAGGTGCAGGAACGGCAAATAATATCCAAGGAAATACAATAAAGAATTTCGATTACACAAACACCGGAAATTGCTCCTGGACCGCGATAGGTGTTCGTGGTTCAGGAAGTTACAATATCGGAACCACTGCAGGAAATTGTATCGGAAGCTCATCAGGCACTGGCTCTATTATTTTTACAGCGAATGGAGGAGACTGGACCAGCCTTAAAGGGATTGTCAGCAACTGCATTGGCGCTGTTAATATTCAGAACAATACCATCGGTTCCATTACCAGCGGGAATACTGATCCTCAATATGCCAACAGTATTTACGGGATATACCTGTATAGCCAGAATCCGGGAACTGTAACAATCAGCAATAATATAATCGGCAGCGTTTCCACACCAAACAGCATCAATGCGACCTCTCCTGCAACTGAAAGCACCTGGGGTGGTGGTATACAGATCGTTGCCGGTATTCTGGCTGAAGGGAATCAGTCGAATGTGACCACAAACATAAGCAACAACACGATTGCCAACCTTACCAATGGGACCACAAATACCGGTCCGACAACGTATCAGGGTTGGATTTCAGGGATTGCTGTTTTCAGGAGCGGGAATACAATATCGGGGAATACCGTGCATGACCTCACCATTTCAAATTCTAACACTGGAACAGGTCCCGCTACCGGAAGTGACTGGAGATACAACTCCCTGTCGGCGGCCGGGATCATAGTTTCTTCATACCATAACGTGGCCCAGACTGTCTCGGGTAACACAGTATATAATATTTCAAATACGTATTCAGGTTTTCAGGGACATGTTGCAGGTGTGTACTTTTCGGGGAATTCAACCGCGAGTGCGATTACACAGAATCTTATTTATAGTCTCAGTGTAAACTCAGTCAGCTCTGCCAATATCCATGGGATCAAGATCGGTGACGGAGCTGCAACTTATTCAAACAATATCATCACCCTGGGAGGCACTACCGCCACCACCTTGTACGGCATTTATGAATATGGAGGTTCGGGTAACAGAGCCAATTCAATTTATTTCAATACCGTGTACCTTGGAGGAACTCCTTCCGGTTCAGCAAACAGCTATTGTTTATACAGTTACGCCAACGGGAATACCAGGAATTTCAGGAACAACATCCTCGACAATGCCAGGTCGGGCAATGGGACACATTATGGCATTTACTTTGTAAATACCGGAGGGAGCCTTACCTGCGACTTCAACAATTATTATGTATCTGGAACCGGTGGGATGCTTGGTCATTATAGTTCCGATAAAAGCTCCCTTCCCGTTGTGGCTGGGGTGTCTGGGAATGATCAGAACAGCAGCGCTACGCTACCGGGTTTTCAAAATCCTGGCGGTACTACTGCGGCAAGTTATATTCCTTCGGCCTTGCTACCTGCTGCGACCGGAACCGGCATTACTACCGATTATTCGGGATCTGCACGATCCGGATCTCCCGAAATCGGCGCTTATGAAAGAGATGCCACGGTGACCTGGACAGGGGCAACTTCTACTGATTGGAATACCGGATCCAATTGGAACTCCGGGGCTGTTCCTACATCAGGGCTTAACATAAATATAGGTTCAGCCACCTATCAGCCACATATAACACAAGACATCAGCAGTCCCACGGTTTGTAATAACCTCACGATACAGTCGGGATGTATACTGACGATAGATCCCGGCAAAGCCCTGACTGTCAACGGGGCCCTCACCAATAACGCCGGCAACAGCGGCCTGGTGATCAGCAGCGATGCCACGGGGACC
>JALNWE010000013.1 GCA_023231065.1 Bacteroidales bacterium | reverse complement strand
TAAATAACTCTGGTTCAACAAGGTGGAAGTTGAATCAAGTTTGCCTTGTTTTAAAAATACATCCGATAACCCGACCATGGCATTGATGCGGTTTTTTGCATTCCCTGCGCTGCTGTCGCGCATCACCTGGCGGTAGATGGAATCGGCTTTCCCCGGTTCAATAAGGTTCAGTGAATCGGCTAATGCAACTTTCTTGTTATTCTCCAGGTATTGATCCCCCTCATTCTGATTCCAGCATGACCATAAGAATAATATAATGAATAATCCTGGAAAAAGAAGCCAAAACACAGTTTTCATAGCCACGGATTGCATGAATATCAAGGATGTAAGCAAATCAGATTATGAAGTAAACAAATGCGTTGTAAATTTAGTTTTTTTTTTCAGATTTACAAATCTCTGGTTTGATGAATTCAGGAATAAAAACTACTTCCGGAGATAAGTTATGATCATGTTAATTTATAAAAGGCCAATAACTAAAAGATGGAAAGGTGGATTTAACAGGTTCGGCGGGATTACAATGACACAGTATCAGGAGAGGTTGCATCCTGTTTTTTAAGTAACAGGTTTGCCGGCCCTTTGAGTTCAACATCCGGAATGGCTTTCTCTGCTTCCTGGGAGGTGATCCATCCCTTGTTGACCATCTTTTCGGTACACAGCCTGTAGAATCCCGCGTTGGATTCCCTGAGATGGCCGGTTTCATCAAAGGAGTATCTGAATCCTTTAGGACGGGGTATGATGGAGGCCAGAAAAATGGATTCACTGAGGGTCAGGCGGGATGCATCTTTGTTAAAATAAAACCGGGCAGCTTCATTGGCGCCGTAAACAAGCGGCCCCCATTCGATGATGTTCAGATATACTTCAAACATCCGGTCTTTGGTGGAGAGCCCCTGGTTTTCGATAAGCCAGACAAGTAAAGCTTCTTCAAGTTTCCTGGCAATGGTTTTATTCCGGTTCAGGAACACATTTTTCACCAGTTGCATACTGATGGTACTTCCACCCCGCGCAAACCGGTGTTCCTTGATATTGGTTATCATCGATTCGCGGAATGCATCGGGCAAGAACCCCCGGTGCTGATAAAAACCTCCATCTTCGGAAGTCATGACCGATACCTGAAGGTAGCGGGAAATCCGGTTAAGGGACCTGAAATTTGGATTTTCGGGACCGACCATAAAAGTCCGTACCGGGATATCATGTTCGTAAGCAGTATATAAAAAAGAACGGTTCAGCCGCGTCAGATCGGAATTACCATACGAAATCACAGAAAACTGACGCCGGTCCAGGGAGGTTTCAAATTGCAGGGAATCAGGATTTGCCAAATCCACATAAAAATCGAGATGCCAGGACAGGTTTCCCTGTACTTTTATTCCACTGAGGTTGGAAAAAAGCCCTTCGGGAATAGAAGAAAAGAGATCCATGGCCGGGAACAGCCCTTTATGAATCTTTAACGTGATCTGTCTGGAAGGATTAATACGATAGCGGGCATAGGGATGAAATACAAGGCGGTTAAAAGTAATGGTAGAGGCGCTGTCAAACTCCAGATAATCGCTGCCGATATTCAACCGGTAATCGATTGCTGCCTTTTCAAACAATACCGGTTGCGCCGCAATTTTCTCATGATTGAGCGATAATCCGGTAACCGATATAAAACCTGAAAAACGCGTTTGTTCATTGTTTGTCTCCTGTTCGCCAAAGCTGAATGCAAGGGTATCGAAACGGACATCAGCCTTCCATTTATACTGTAAAAAAGGAAGCCTGATGCCGGCGCTGTCATCGGAATAAATTCTCAGCGATGCCGTCCGGTTTTCATTGTCGAGCCGACCAGCTAAAATCCATACGGATCCGGAATTTTCTTCCTGCACCTGCACCGGAGCATGAAAGTAATGATCGCGGATCTCCAGTTTTTCAATTTGGAAAGCAGTCCTGTGATGATTATTCAGATTGATCAGCCTGAAATTACTGATGGATAATGACCGGGGAATCTTATCAAAAATAAAACCCATCAGGCGGTCCGCGGTAATTGCATAATTTGCTGTTTTATGGGCGGTATCAGAGGACGTCTTTTTGTTTTTCAATAAAAACATATAATTGGTAACCGGGTCATTCCGGACCAATGTGAAGGTCGGGTTTCTCAGTTGAACATCATGTAAGGCAATTCTCCCTGCAAAGAGCTTCAAAATACTGATGGAAGCATACGCGGTATCTATTTTACATAAAGTATCGCCCGATAATGGTTTCAGGGTGATGCCGGTTACCTGTACGGAGGCAAGTCCTTTGATCCTGACGTCTTTAATTTTCAGATCGGCCCCCCATGCCTGGTTGAACCGGTCGATTTTCCGATGCAGGTAAATGGAAGTCAGGCTGTTCCTGAAAAACAATGCCAGAATTATCATCCCAATTACAGTGATGATAAGATACCGGGAAAAGGTTGTCAGCCTTGTCCTGAATTCCATTTTCTTTTGATAATGACCAGGAGGGCCCCGGTGATGATCGCGCTTAACAGGATCAACCATACGTTATCGGTTATACCGAAATTCTCATAATCTCCGCTTATAAGTCCCAACTGCCCCAGCCAGGAAACCATCACGGCAGCGCCATTATTGATAAAATGGGCTGCCACGGGAACCCACAGGGAACCGCTCCAATAAAACAGATATCCAAACAGCAGTCCCAGCATAAACCTGGGAAGAAGCCCGTAGAACTGAAGATGCATGGCGGCAAAGAAAAATGCAGAGATAAAGATCGCAACGTGGATGTTTTTCAGCCATTCCTTCAGCAACCTTTGTAACAGGCCACGAAACATGAGTTCTTCCCCGATGGCTGGCAAAATCGCAATCATCAGCATATTGAATAAAAAACTCCCGGTATCCGGCATCTTCATGAATGCCTCAGTCAGCTTTGCGGCCTGGTCTTCCGTAGCTTTCATCCAGGTCTCGACACCTTTTAAAAAAGCAGGGAGCTGCATTGCTTCATTGATCGTTATCATCCAGTTGATAAAGGGCAATGAAACAAACATGATGGCAATGACCAACAGATAGGCCCATCCCTTTGAAAACCGGTTGATTCCCAGGTAGGATAGGCTGTTGTGCCCAAAAAAGAAACCGGCTAATAAGGCAGGAATAATGAAAAGACCGATGGATTGTAACACCTGAAAATACTGAAGGATATGAAGGGTGAGGGCATCATTGCTGACAGAAAGGGAGACAAGGATTTCATTGGTACTGATCCCGAAAAGTGGCGAAGCCAGTAATAATCCCAGCATGAATGTGATCAAAAAACAGGTTATGGTCAGTATAACCGTAAAAAGCAATCGCATGAAAGGGGTAAGGCTGTGAAGCAACGGAGGTTTGTTCAGGTTCAAGGTTTTTCGGTATTTTTGTGCAAAAGTAAGCAATTTGCACGGAATCGGGAACATAGCAACCGGAACCTTCCCCCTGTTCCTTTCTCCCATGGAGGATGTCACAGATTCATCTTTCCGGTCGATATGCAAATCGTTTGGGGCCGATGTGGTTATCACCGAATTCATCTCTGCTGAAGGTTTGATCAGGGAAGCAGTGAAAAGCCGGATTAAAATGCAGTTTGAAGAAATGGAACGGCCTGTCGGGATCCAGATTTTTGGCAGCCATGTCGATTCCATGAAAAAGGCTGCCGAAGTAGCCGAAGCCGCGAATCCCGATTTTATTGACCTGAATTTTGGCTGTCCGGTGAAAAAGATCGTTATGAAAGGCGGTGGGTCGGCATTGCTCCAGGATGTCCCTAAGATGATCTGTATGGCAGAAGCGGTAGTGAAGGCGACGCGGTTGCCGGTGACAGCAAAGACCCGGCTGGGGTGGGATGAGGGACACCAGGAAATAGTTGACATTGCAGAGCGTTTGCAGGATGCCGGCATCAGCGCTATCGGGATCCATGCCCGTACCCGTTCGCAACTATATGGTGGTAAGGCCGATTGGACACTGATCGGAAAGGTCAAGGAAAACCCCCGTATGAAGATACCCATTTGGGGGAACGGCGATGTGGATTCGGGACCGAAAGCCGAAGAGATGAAAAACCGGTATGGCGTTGATGGGATTATGGTCGGCAGGGCTGCGATGGGTAATCCGTGGATCTTTGCTGAAATCAAAGCCTGGCTGGACAATCACACAATCCTGCCTGATCCTCCGGTTTCTGAAAGGATCGGGGTATTACGAAACCATATTCGAAAATCAGTGATCGTCAAAGGCGAACGGAGCGCCTTACTGGAACTCCGTAAGTTATATGCCGGTTATTTCAAAGGCATCCCTGATTTTAAAAAACATCGGATGCGTTTGGTTACGGCCAGCGATTTCGGAGGGGTTGAAGCGGTATTGACCGAGTTGGCTGCCTTATATGGATAAGGATCCCTAAAACCGTCGTTCCAACAATTCTTTTAATTTTTTAAAAGCGTTGGACCCGGTATCCCAGAAATTCTTTTTTACCATCAGATCAAGAAATTCAGAGGCCTGGTTGAGATTTTTAAAACCGTTGAGCGTTTCAACAGTCTCGTTGTATTCCCTGAAGTTCCCGTCGAAGAGTTCGTTGATGAACATGAATTTATCATTGATGGTAATCGCACTTTTCAGGTTATCTGAAGAAGAAGCCGGCTTGGGGCCAAAGGTTTTTTCCCTGGCTTCCTTCAGTTTAATATTGAAAACAGGTTCCTCAGAAGCAAACAGATCCGGCTCCACCGGCTTATTATGTTTCCGTCCCTGGGTAGGAATATCTTTACGTGGAGATCCGGGTGGGGTTACCGGAGGAACGGGTTGTTTTTCAGGAGGGGGGATGGGGGGGTCAAAACGGACAGTGATCTCGGGTGATGTATCCTGTTTCGGTTGGGCCGGGGCAACCGGTTTAATAGTGGGATGATCCGGGCCCTGAACAGGGTGGGCGCTGCTTTCCGGATCCCTCACCTTTTTCCCGGTATCGGACTGTGGTTCGTTGAGGCGCTGCAACATGCGCATATCCTCATAAAATTTGCGAATGTTATCCATCAGGATATCAAATTCGATGTGAGGAATTTTCTCTTCATATTTTCTGATGGTCTCGAATTGTTCATTGATGGCTTCAAGAAGCCATTGGAGTTCGTCCCTGATAATCTTTTTATTCATGATGGGTTATTTTTCCGAAAGGTGGAAATTTGTATTTTTGTCATGATTTAAGGCATAAAGATACAAAACATCGATGATCCCATGCAGATTGAAAAAAATAAACCGGTTAACCGATTAGGATGGATTGAAGTAATATGCGGATCGATGTTTTCGGGAAAAACCGAAGAACTGATCCGCCGGCTAAAGCGGGCCAGGATTGCAAAACAAAAGGTAGAAATATACAAACCCGTGATCGATACCCGGTACGATGAACAGAATGTCGTTTCGCACGATGCCAACCTCATTCAGTCCACGCCGGTACAGTCAGCTTCCGAGATCCTCTTGTTGACTAACGATGTGGATGTGGTCGGGATCGATGAAGCCCAGTTTTTTGACAATGAGCTGCCGTCGGTTTGTCACACCCTTGCCTGCAGCGGGATCAGGGTGATCATAGCCGGTCTCGATATGGACTACCTGGGAAATCCCTTTGGCCCCATGCCCTCCCTGATGGCCATTGCCGAAGATGTTACAAAAGTTCACGCGATCTGCATGCAATGTGGCGATCTGGCCCAATATACGCATCGTCTGGTAAAAGACGACCACCTGGTCATGTTAGGTGAGACCGAATCTTACGAACCCCTGTGCCGGCGATGCTATCTCGAAAAAAATCAAAAGCCATCTGCCAGATAAACCCCGTATGATTTTTTTCTGTAAATTTGCCATTCCATTTTAAACATTATCAGCCATGAAAAAAGTCATTTTGATGGTATTTGCTATCATCATTGGTGCTAATCTCTCTTTAATGTCTCAAACTAAAAATCAGCAAAAAGTGGTAAAATTTGTTATCCATACCGATTTGGGCGATATGACCGGTATTTTATACAACGAAACGCCAAAACACCGTGATAATTTCGTAAAACTTGTCAACTCCGGGTTTTATAACGGTTTGCTTTTCCACCGCATCATCAGCGGATTCATGATCCAGGGCGGTGATCCCGATTCGAAAAATGCAAAACCCGGACAGCAGCTTGGAGCGGGTGGCCCCGGTTATACCGTTCCAGCCGAGTTCAACAAAGATTTCATTCATAAAAAAGGAGCGCTGTCTGCAGCCCGTCAGGGAGACCAGGTTAACCCCGCTAAAGCTTCCTCAGGTTCTCAATTTTATATTGTTCAGGGCAAAAAAGTCCCTTCAGCCCAATTAGGGGCCAACTATACGGCCGAGCAGAAAAAAATCTATGAAACCGTGGGCGGAACTCCCTTTCTTGATGGCCAGTATACCGTTTTTGGTGAAATCACCAATGGCCTGGATGTAATTGATAAAATTGCAGCCGTTCAGAAAGACAGCCATGACAGGCCCATCACCGATATTAAAATGACGGTTAAAATAGTAGAATAAGACCATTGACAATTGACTATTGACAAATTACCAGTAACACGTGATTGATAAGATTCATAAACTCCTTGGGGAGATTAGTGAAATTTCGGCTGAGAGCCTGGAGGAGGTGGAGCAACTTCGTTTGAAGTACCTGAGCAAAAAGGGATCGGTTTCAGCGTTGTTTGATGATTTCCGTTCAGTCCCTCCAGAAAAGAAACGCGAAGTGGGTCAATTGCTGAACGAACTGAAAAACCAGGTCCAGGGGAAGATTGACACGCTGAAAGCCGGTTTTGAAAGCATTGAGAACAAAGCAGATAAGGTATCGGATCTGACCCGTCCGGTAACCCTTGAACCCGGGACGAGGCATCCTTTATCGATCGTGAGAAACCAGATCATTGAAATTTTTTCGCACCTTGGATATACGGTGGCTGTCGGACCGGAAATTGAAGATGACTGGCATAATTTTTCCGCCCTGAATTTCCCTCCCGAACATCCGGCCCGCGATATGCAGGACACCTTTTTTATTGCCCGTGATCCGGAAATCCTTTTACGGACTCATACTTCCTCGGTCCAGATCCGGACAATGGAAAAAACCCAGCCTCCTATCCGGATGATATTTCCTGGCCGGGTTTTCCGAAATGAAGCCATTTCGGCTAGGGCGCATTGTATTTTTCATCAGGTGGAAGGGTTGTATATCGATAAGAACGTATCCTTTGCCGATCTGAAACAAACCCTTCTTTATTTTGCCAGGGAGATGTTCGGCGAAAATACGCAGATCCGTTTACGCCCATCCTATTTCCCGTTCACTGAACCTTCCGGGGAAATGGATGTAAGTTGTAACATTTGCGGTGGCGTGGGATGTAATATCTGTAAATATACCGGATGGGTTGAAATTCTGGGATGTGGCATGGTGGATCCGAACGTCCTTGACAATTGCGGAATAGATAGTAACGTTTATACGGGCTTTGCTTTTGGTATGGGTATCGAACGCATCACCATGTTAAAATACCAGATCAAGGATCTCCGCCTGTTTTTTGAAAATGACATGAGGTTCCTCCGGCAATTTTCAGGAACAATCTGATTATCAGACTGGCAAAGCGGCCCTTTTTATTCCTAAAACTTGTTCCTTCTTAACAGTTTTATCACCAGCCAGAATCCCAATATCCCGGCCAGGGTGAAAACAATGGTCCCGACCCAGCGAACCTGTTCCCACTGCGAAAGAATGGAAGCCCCGATGATCAGCGCTGCCAGAACAATGGCGATGGCAACCCGGTTGCTTGAACTGTCAATATGTTCCACAAGGGGTTCCAATCCCCTGAGTTCGATCTGCGTTTTGAACCGGCCTTCTTTCAGCCGATATATAATTTCATTCAGATCGGCAGGAATTTCTTTAACCAGTTTATAATAGCTTTTGAGCGACTCAAATATCTCTTTGGCAATCAGTTTTGGATCGTATTGCTTGGCCAGGAGATCAATGGCATAGGGCTGCATTTCGCGGGCGAAGTCGATGTTGGGGTTTAAAACAACAGCAACCCGTTCGATGGCCATCAGCGCTTTTCCCAGAAGATAGATACTGGGGGGGATCCGAAGGCCATAATGGACCAGAATATCAACCGATTCATTCATGATCTTCCCGAAATCCATTTCATCGATACTCAGATACTTGTACTGGGCCAGTAAATCGCTGATCTGAAATTCCATGTCTTTGAAACGGGCAAAATTGCGTTTACCTGAAATCAGAAGCAACGCTTCTGCAATGGCATGGGCATCACGGTCAAGATAACCAAGAACATATTTCCCAAGAAACAGCAGATGCTCCTGCCGCAACGAACCCATCATCCCGAAATCAATGAACGAAAGAACATTCCCGTCAAGTACGAAAAGATTTCCGGGATGGGGATCGGCATGGAAGTATCCATGGGTGAAAATCTGGTCAAATACCAGACGAACAGCATTGTGTGCAAGGATTTCAGGATTATTCCCGGTTTTCAGCAGGTTTTCCAGATCGCTGACCTTGATCCCATTGATAAATTCCTCAACCAGTATACGCTGGGAAGTATATTGCATATATACTTTGGGAACCTTGATATCGGGATCATTTTCGAAACAATGGCCAAACCGGATGATACTAGCCGCTTCGTGCCGGAAATCTAATTCCAGTTTGATCGTATTTCCGAATTCCTTCACAACCCCAGTCAGGTTAATCGCTTCCATTTCGGGGTTGGTTTTTTGCGCGCGGGTAGTGAAGAATGTCATCAGGTGAAGGTCCAGCTCGATTTTTTTAGCAATGGCCGGTCGCTGGATCTTTACGCAGACTTCCTCCCCGTTTAACAGCACGGCCCGGTAAGTCTGGGCAATCGATGCCGATGCCAGGCGGTTCTTGTCGAATTCGCGGAATATTTCTCCGATGGGGCGCCCCAGCTCTTTTTCTATTTCCTTGATCGCCAACTCGTCAGCCATTGGCTGGGCCTCGTCCTGCAACTTTTTAAGTTCTTCGCGTAATTCCTCAGGAATGATGTCAGGACGGTCAGCCAGGATTTGTCCGAATTTAATAAATGTCGGCCCAAGCTCCTCAAGCGCCATACGGATCCGTTCCCATTGATTGAACCTTTCAATACGGGCAAGACGTTTTTTGGAAACGAAAAACTTTCCGAAACCCGAGTTAGATACCCATTCGCTTAATCCATATTTGACGACGATGGATGCAATTTCCCGCGCCCTTCCTATTTCATTAACGGCTAAACCAATTTTAGAGATTTTCACGGATCTTACATTTTCGTCTTAGCAATTGGGGTTTTGCTGGTTTTCACCACTTTTGGGGCAATCTTTGATTTTGCCGGGGCTTTATGAAGTGATTCCAGCTTTTTTATACGCCCCTCCAATGTTTTTATTTCTTCCTGTGTCGGTATGTTCATTTTTTTTAGGGATGTCTGGATAAGGTGTTGTACATCGGTTTCGAGGTTTTTACGGGCTTCCTCCGATTTTTGTAACCAATGATCCAGCAATTTTTTTGCTTCATCCTTATTCAGTTTGTTTTCCTTGGCCATTTCTTTGGCTGCCTGGGTGATTTTATCCCGGGTCGTAGTGGCATATTCCAGCCCTTTGTCAATCGATTTTTTTAAATCTTCTAACATAGTGGTTCCTCCTGTTTTTTAGTGAGTGAATATTTCAGTTTTGAATCTTTAATAATATTCATATAATGAATTTCAAGATCGGTAAGAATGGCTTCATAATTTTTTATGGTTGAAAAACGAATCTCAAACGAAGTCAATACGTTGGGAATGGATTTAATATTTTCAAGCAACCTCTCTTTCTGGATCTTTTTAAAGGGCCCCTCGACCAGTAAAATAAAATCTGTTTGCTTTAATTCGGGAAGCAGGATTGATTCTGGCGTACGGTTGGCCAATAAATAATAAGCGTTGAAACACTCTTCATGCCGGCAAAAATAGAAGGAGAATCCCTGGAAATCATCCATCTTGGTGAATTCCAGGTCCAGGCTCCGGTTCAAAAGATAAGATAAACGGTAATCTTTCAGATGGCATGAAATGCCAAACAGGTTATAAAAGGTTGGTTCAGACTGTGTGCCGGATGAAATTTTCTTTGCCATACAATGGCGCTTTGTTTAATCAAAACAAAGTTAACCATTCTCTGATCAAAGTTCAACGGTTTCGTTATTTATTTTTTGCCAGGCTTTTTCTGCCGCACTTTGTTCTGCTCCTTTTATAGAATAATCCTGGCCCCGGGAAAGGGCTTCCCCTTCAAGAAGAAGTTCTACAATGTATTGTTTTTTATAGCCTGTCCCTACTTCTTCAACAACATTGAAACGGGTTTGTTTTTTTTCGCGCTGGGCCCATTCGATGATCTTGCTTTTGAAATTGACTTCCTGATTCACCAGATCATCCATATTAAAATAATGATGGATAACGCGTTCGAAAATGATCTTCCTGGTAAAATCGTAACCTTTATCCAAATAAATGGCGCCGATCAAGGCCTCGAAAGCATCGCCCCGGTATGACCTGAATGCGCCGGGCGTTGAACCATCCAACAGGATCAGCTGATCGATCCCCATTTTCTGGGAAAGCTTGTTCAGGGTAGTCCGGCTGACCATTTTCGACCGCATTTCGGTCAGGAACCCTTCGTCCTTTGTCGGAAAAGTCTTGAAAAGATAATCGGCTGTGATGGCATCCAGAATGGCATCGCCCAGAAACTCCAGCCGCTCGTTGTTGACCTTCATCCCGTTAAGGGTTTCCTGTGTGGCCGACTTATGGAGGAATGCAAGGTGATACAGAAAAATATTTCCTGGTTTGTACCCGAGGATACTTTTTATTGCATTTTTTAATTTCCTGTCGGATGAAATCCCCGCAGAATCCGGTTTGTAAGGTCTGAACCTCAACTATTTATGCCTTAAATTTCGTAAAGACAACAGTAGCATTATGACCCCCAAATCCAAAGGTATTGCTCAGGGCATAATTTACGACGCGTTTCTGGGCTTTGTTAAAAGTGAAATTGAGTGGGGCAATTTCAGGATCATCGGTAAAATGGTTGATGGTGGGTGGGACTATATCGTTTTTAACAGCTAATAAGGTCGCGATAGCTTCGATGGCCCCGGTAGCGCCCAGTAAATGCCCGGTCATTGATTTTGTCGAATTGATATTCATAGCATAGGCATGGTTGCCAAACAGACTGACAATGGCCTTTGCTTCTGCTATATCGCCAACCGGTGTCGAAGTCCCGTGGGTATTGATATGATCAATAGCTTCAAGGGGGATTCCGGCATCATCCAGCGCATTGCGCATTGATAAAATAGCGCCTACGCCTTCGGGATGGGTAGCAGTCATGTGATAGGCATCTGCAGATAACCCTCCGCCTATGATTTCAGCATAAATTTTTGCGCCACGGGCTTTCGCGTGTTCCAGTTCTTCAAGAATCAATGCTCCGGCCCCTTCGCCCATCACAAATCCATCCCGGTCTTTATCGAATGGCCGGGAACCGGTCGGTGGATCATCATTCCGGGTTGAAACCGCGTGCATAGAATTAAACCCTCCAAGCCCCGCCTGATTGATGGCAGCTTCTGAACCACCGGCAACGAATATTTCCGCCTTCCCGAGACGAATATAATTAAAAGCATCCACCAATGCATTGGCCGAAGAGGCACAAGCGGATACCGTGGCAAAGTTGGGGCCCCTGAAACCATATTTAATGGAAATATGGCCGGCGGTAATATCCGAGATCATCTTGGGAATGAAAAACGGGTTGAACCTTGGCGTCCCATCACCCGCTCCAAAAGCTATTACCTCTGAAAAGAATGTTTCCAGCCCTCCTATTCCGGAAGCCCAGATAACGCCAACACGATCACGGTTGATAACAGAAAGATCAAACCCGGCATCCCTGACAGCTTCATCGGCGCAAACAATACCAAAATGTGAACAGCGGTCGTACTTTCGTACCTCCTTCCGGTCAAAATAATTTTCGGGATTGAAATTCTTTACCTCACAGGCAAAATGCGTTTTAAACTTCGAAGCGTCAAAACGGGTAATTGGACCTGCGCCGCTAACTCCCTGAATCAAACTGTTCCAGTAATCCGGAACGGAATTTCCAATGGGTGTGAGCGCCCCAAGGCCGGTCACGACAACTCGTCTTAATTCCACGGTTATAACTTTTAAGGGTTCACGTGTTAAAGGAGAACCCCGCTAAGCGCGGGGTTTCAATTCATTACAAATGCCAGGGAGTAACAACCACAATAGGCCTGTCAGTGTTAATGAGTACCTTATTTGGTGTTATTCTCAATGTAAGCAATAGCTTCTCCAACTGTGCTGATCTTTTCGGCCTGATCATCCGGAATTGCAATATCGAATTCTTTTTCAAATTCCATGATCAATTCCACTGTATCGAGAGAGTCAGCTCCTAAATCATTGGTAAAGCTAGCTTCTGGAGTAACTTCACTTTCATCAACACCAAGCTTATCAACGATGATAGCTTTTACTTTTGCTGCAATGTCAGACATGTTAATTTCTTTTTTGGTTAAACGGATTGCAAAGAAAAGAATATTCTTCTTTTCCACAAACAATTTATGATTTTTTAACAGTTACAAAAATCAGACTACTCAAAATGTGATGTTTACAAAACCTGTATCTTTCCATTTTATATCACTGGCGGTTACTTTCCCCTCGTTTTCAATAACATACTTAATTTTTCGTTAGGTTCGCTGATCCGTTTAAACTTTTGTATTTTTGTTTGTTAACATTATATTCATGGCCCATCTTGCACTTTTTGCTTCGGGAAACGGATCGAATGTACAACGGATTGCCGACTATTTCAGGGGGCACCCGGATGTCAGCATCGATCTTGTTTTATCAAATAATCCCCAGGCCTACGTCCTGGAAAGATCACAGAAGCTGAATATTCCTTCGCTGGTTTTCAGCCGGAAAGATTTTTATGAGACCAATTATATATTGGATATTCTATTGGCCCGGAATATTACTCATATTATCCTGGCCGGTTTCCTCTGGCTTATCCCTGAAAATATCCTGAAAACTTTCCAGGGTAAGATCATCAACATACATCCCGCCCTCCTTCCGGGATATGGAGGGAAGGGTATGTATGGAACGCGGGTACACCAGGCTGTGATAAATTCGGGCGATACCTCATCCGGTATAACCATCCATTATGTAAATGAAACCTATGATGAAGGACAGATTATCTTCCAGTCCCGCTGCCCCGTTGTCCCGGAAGATACTCCTGAAACCCTGGCCGGAAAAATCCATCAGCTTGAATACCGGTACTACCCGGAGATCATAGAACAAATCGTACTGGGGAAAGGGGCCACGGGTGACAGATGACGGATGATGGACCTGTAATCCGCGATCCGCGATCCGTTTTATTTTTCAATTCTTTTTCTAATCTCTTCTGCTTCTTTCTCATACCCTGGCTTGCCTAAAAGGGCAAACATATTCTTCTTATAGGCTTCCACCCCGGGCTGGTCAAAAGGATTGATACCCAATGCATAACCACTCATGGCACAGGAAAATTCAAAGAAATAGATCATTTGTCCAAGGATATTTTCCCGGATGGCGGGCACGGTAATCCTTATGTTCGGGACCCCTCCATCTACATGGGCCAGAAGGGTCCCTATCTCAGCCATCCTGTTTACTTCCGATAATCGCATTCCAGAAATAAAATTCAATCCATCCAGGTTCGCGGGATCACTTGGTATTTGCAGGTTCTTTGACGGATTCCCTACCGAGATAACCGTTTCGAAAAGGGTACGCGTGCCCTCCTGGATATATTGCCCCATCGAATGAAGGTCACTGGTAAAGGTAACGCCGGCAGGGAATATTCCTTTATTTTCCTTGCCTTCGCTTTCGCCGAAAAGTTGTTTCCACCATTCAATAAAATAGTGTAAACCGGGTTCATAGGAAACCAGAATTTCAATGAACTTTCCATTCCGGTAAAGTATATTTCTCACCAGTGCATATAAGGCACATGGGTTTTTTTCAATATCAGAAGATTGAAGCGCTATTTTCCGCATTTGCCGGGCGCCTTCGATCAATGCCTGAATATCATAGCCTGCAACAGCGATGGGCAACAATCCGACCGGTGTAAGCACGGAATAACGCCCTCCGACATCATCGGGAATAACATAGGAAACATATCCTTCGTTATCGGTCATTTCTTTCAGGGCGCCTTTCCGGGCATCGGTAATGGCAAAAATCCGTTTGCCAGCCTCCTCTTTTCCATACTTTTTTTCCAGATGCTGCTTGATCAGACGAAACGCGATGGCTGGTTCGGTGGTCGTTCCCGATTTTGAAATCACGGCAACGGCATAGCTTTTATGATCAAGCAATTCCAGTAATTGTGCGTGATAATCTTCGCTGAGGTTTTCACCGGCAAAGATGACCTGGGTATTGTCTTTCCTGCCCATTAATCCCTGAAATGGATTTTCAAGCGCTTCAATCACGGCACGGGAACCAAGATAAGAACCCCCGATCCCGATGACCACGAAAACCTCGGCAATCGCCCTGATCCAATTGGCATCCTCATTGATCCGCGTGATCAGTTCCGGCGATATCGATTCAGGCAAATCAAGCCAACCCAGAAAATCTTTCCCTTTCCCGGTGCGGTTCACCAGGACTTCATGACAGGTTTTTAGTTCTTCGCAAAACCGGAGGATGCATTTTTCATCAATAAACGGAGTGGCCTTACTGATATCGATTTTAAGCTGTGACATGATGGTAGATTTTATGAGAACGAAGATAGCATAAGAATATAAAAGGACAAAAAAAAGTGTGTCCCTGACCGGACACACTTTAAAATCAATAGACATTTTAATCCCAAAAAAGTACTTGCTGACTGAACAAAATGATGCGTGATATTGCGTATTCAAAATTAAATTAAATCTTTTCTGTCAAATGTTAAGTAATATTAATATACGTTAAAAAGTGTTAAACCTAAAAATCCAATTTTTCGATACCTTTGATGTCATGAACAGGAAGATCATTATTTTCACCATCATTTCCATGACCCTGGCATTGATTGGATTAATGGGCGTTCAGATTTACTGGATCCAGAATGCCTCATCCGTCAAAGAGGCCAATTTTCGCCGGAGTGTCACAGAAGCGATGGTCAAGGTTGTCCAAAAAGTGGAACGGATGGAAAAAAACAAAGCCATGCTTACAAATCAGTATGAGAGCATGCTTAACTTCAATCGCCATTTGCCCTATGAAACCTTTCTGACCAAAGAGGCTCTTGATTCGATCATATTCATGGTCCTGAACAGCCGGGGAATTGACACCCGCTATGAATTCGGAATTTATAAACCCGAAGGGAATATCTTCCTGATTAAAAAATCAGAGAATTATCAGCAAGAGATGATACAAAAGGGATATGCTTTCCCGCTTTTCCAAAACGATATATATACCAGTCCTGAGTACCTCTGCATCTATTTCCCGCAGGAAAAGCAGTTCCTTCTGACTGAGCTCTGGGGCATGTTGCTTATCTCCATCATTCTTATAATCGTGATCGTTTATTCTTTTACTTACACGATTGCGACGATTTTCCGTCAAAAACGATTATCCGAGATGAAAAACGATTTTATCAATAACATGACCCATGAATTCAAAACGCCAATATCCACGATATCACTTGCCTGTGAAGCGCTGGGGGATAAAGACCTTTGCCGTACGGGTGAATTTCTGGATAGTTATCTTTCTATGATCAGGGAAGAAAATCAACGGCTTTCGGTAATGGCAGAAAAAATACTACAAACCGCGGTGATTGATAAAGGGCAGCTTAAAATGCACAAAGAAAAGATCAACGTGCATGACATCATTACCGATGTGATTAAAAATATAAAAATACAGGTTGAGATCAAGGATGGAGAGATCATCCGGAATTTTGGCGCTTCCCGGGCTGTCATCGAAGGGGATAAGGTTCATGTGACCAACCTTTTCTATAACCTGCTGGATAACGCCAACAAATATTCCCCTAAAAGACCATTGATCCGCGTTTCTACCGACAACGTCCATAATGGGATTGTGATCCAGATAGAGGATAACGGTATTGGGATCGGGAAAAACGAACAGAAAAAGATCTTTGAAAAACTGTACCGGGTACCGACCGGGAATATTCAAGAAGTGCGGGGGTTTGGCCTGGGGCTGAACTATGTCAAAGCCATTGTGGAAGAGCACCGCGGAAAGATCACCCTGGAGAGCGAAGTCAATAAAGGCGCTAAATTCAAAGTGTTCCTTCCATTTGTCATCAAAGAATAAAATCGTAAATTGGCCGTTATTATAAATAAAATCCATGGAGAAAACCCAAACCCGCCTGCTATTGGCCGAAGATGATCGCAACCTGGGCAATATCCTGAAAAATTATCTGGAGGCAAAGGGTTATGCAACAACATTATGCATCAATGGTCAGGAAGCCACTGAAACTTTTACCAAAAAGGAGTTCGATTTTTGTATTCTCGACATTATGATGCCGGTAAAGGATGGGTTTACGGTCGCCAGCGAAATACGCGCAACAAATAAGAAAATACCCATACTCTTCCTTACAGCTAAAACCCTCCAACAAGATAAACTCAAGGGTTTTGAAATTGGGGCAGACGATTATATTACAAAACCGTTCAGCATGGAAGAACTCCTGCTCCGGATACAAGCCATTCTCAGACGGACAGAAGAATCTGGAAAAATCAATTCCTCCGGGAATATTTATAACATTGGAAATTATTTTTTTGATTATAATCGCCAAACCCTTACCATTCAGGGGAAAGAACAGAAATTAACGTCCAAGGAGGCAGGTTTACTCCGTTTACTTTGCGCTCATGGCAACGATGTGTTGGACCGGAGTACTGCCCTTAGGGAGATTTGGAACGACGATAGTTACTTCAACGCCAGGAGTATGGATGTTTATATTGTTAAACTCAGAAAATATTTAAAAGGAGATCCCAGGGTGGAGTTAATCAATGTTCACGGGGTTGGTTTTAAACTGGTGATGAACGAATAAGTAGAATTTTCCGTTACCCAACTTCCCATCCATGTCAGAAAAGACCCGGTTGTATATTGTCCCGACTCCGATAGGAAATCTTGAGGACTTGACATTCAGGGCCTTAAGGATTCTTAAAGAGGCTGATGCCATCCTGGCCGAAGATACCCGTATTACGACAAGGCTCCTAAAGCATTATGGCATTGAGAAAAAACTGATCCCGCACCACCAGTTTAATGAACATAAAACCATCGAAACCATTGTTGACCGGTTGAAAAACGGGGAAATTTTTGCTTTGGTCAGCGATGCAGGGACGCCAGCTATCTCCGATCCCGGATTTTTGCTGGTCAGGGCATGTATCAGGGAAGACCTGAAGGTTGAATGCCTCCCTGGCCCAACTGCTTTTGTGCCGGCGCTGGTCAATTCAGGCATTGCGGCCGATCATTTTATCTTCGAGGGATTCCTCCCTCATAAAAAAGGAAGACAAACCCGTCTTATCAACCTGTCCAACGAAGAAAGGACCCTGATTTTTTATGAATCGCCCCATCGCTTAATAAAATTCCTTGTTCAATTGGCCGAACACTTCGGAGAAGAACGTTATGCCTGTGTGTGCCGGGAACTTACAAAAATGTATGAAGAAACAGCAAGGGGCACACTAAAGGAACTGATTGAGCACTTTACCAAAAAACCCGTCAAGGGCGAAATCGTTATCGTGGTCAGGGGAAAAGAGTAATTACCTGCCGGACTTCCCTTTATTTCTCATTTTCCCGCGGGGCCTCTCCCGTCGTTTGATGGTGATGATGATGCAAATGGTGGTGCTTTGTCCCATCCCGTCCCGCCCTTCTGGAAAGATCCCGAATCTTCGGATAGAGATAGGAAAAAATCAGCAACAGGGAACCAACAATAAATAGCAATATGATCTTGCCTGTCGGAGAAAAACCCCGTATATCCAGGTATGCTATTTTTACCATAACCACGGCGATTATGATCATTCCCGCAATTCTGAAAAACCGGTCGGAAAATAAAAAACCCAGGATCAGCAGGGCTGACGCACAAACCAATAACAAGATGGAATAAGGGAGCCTTATGTTGGTTAAGGACATTTCTTCGATATGGGCCCCATGATAATAATGGGTTATTATGATCAGATGATCAAATTCAGATAAGAGAAGAAAGATGGTGATCAGGATCATATATAACCATACCCCGTTAAGGAGTGCCGGTTTGTTACTGTATGCCTTACGGAAATAATATCCTGTAATGATCAGGAGGAAAAAGAGAAGGATCAGTCCAACATAATGAAAATAAAACGGGAAGGAAGGAATACCGGCATACCTAAGGAATTCATTCCGTAAAATTACAGTTGAAAAATGAACAACAGCAGGCCAGGCTAAGGTAACCAGTAACGCCAGCCAGAGGGTTTTCAAGAGATAAGATGATTTCTGACTTGCCAGGACAGGGATCAGAACAAGAAAATAGAGGCAGGAACAAATAAACCAACTCTGAAACCGGAATCCTTCATTGTCAATCCATACCATCAGAAAATAATTCAATATCCAGTAACCGGCTAAATAAATGACGGCCAGCAATAAGCCCTTAAGGAATTTTACATTGCGATAACGGTTGAACCATTTTTTAGAGAAACCTACTTCTGTTTTCTTCAGAATATGGCGATTGAACCAGATAACAAGAAGAACAAAAACGTTTGAGATCAGTCCTTTGATCAATAAGGCAGGAGCGCTGGTTATATCCCCGAAAAAGCAGATGGGAAAATAGGAGAAGGCCCAGTCGAACAGATAAAAGAAAAGCATTAAAACCATTGAGAGAAGGGAAGCAAACAGCCCCCATTTGTTCCCTGAATTCTTCGACCAGGTGATCAGCAATACCGAGAGACAACCAAAAAACAAGAGCAGGAACGCAGATGGTACCAGCAACGGGATGACCAGACTCAGAATGATAATCCCTGCGATAATATCAGGAGTGCGATCATCGTCTTGTCTTTGGATCCATGCGGGGACCAGCAGGATTTGTAAACCTATTACCAGTGATATGGGCCACAACCATTGTTTCAGGCCAAATTTGAAAAAAATTCCGCCCGTAAGAAGTAAAAAAGCAAAAATATTGATCAGAATTGCCAGAATTTCAAAATACTTTGATGACCGATGATGCCCATGGAACCCACCGGTGATGCCCATGGAATAAAACGCCAAATAAAACAGAACTGAATAAATGATGAAAGGGGCGATATACGCCTTATCCCCGCCAAGGAACAGTTTTAATCCTCCCCAGGTTATCATAAAACCCCAGACAAAGAGCACATTGACCCTTCCTGTAGAAGTAGTTTTCAGCTGTCTTTCGTTGAGGAATAACAGAAATGTAAAAAGAAGCATTAATGGGAATATCAGATGGGCTGACCATCCATAGCGTATTGTTGCCAATCCTAAAAATGCATAAAAAACAGGAAGCAGGATCCGGGGGATCTCTCTCCGATGAAAACGGGTTGAAATATAAAAACCCGCCATCAGAAATAAAGCCGTTACAGAGCCCCAAAGAATTTGTTTTTCCGGACTTGTTATCAACGCGTTCGTTTGCCAAGAACCTGGTGTTACGCTTTGACCGGAGACCGGAGTAATACTTTTAGGATGGCCTATCGTATGGAAAAGGTCGAGAAGAGAGTCAAATGACCCGGCAGCAAACCATAAACCAGCCACAATAAAAACAAACCCAAGTATTTTGATCAGGTTACCCGAAAGGAACGATTCTGTTTTATGGGTCTGTTTGGATTTATGGGATGGATTGCCACGTCTTCTTTTTCCACTGTTATGATGCTTGTTTCCCGCTGGATTCATACTTTGATTTATCACCGAAAGTTTTCAAAAGTATAAATTTATCTTGTAATTTTACTTCTCAAAACCGGATTATGTGCGGCCGTTATTCATTTGCCATTGAAGATGATCTCATCATGGAACGTTTTGGGATCAGGGTAAGGACAGCCATTTATAAAGCCACTTACAATTGTGCACCATCACAAGATCTGGCTGTTATTTCAAATGGAAATCCGGGATCGCTGAGCTTTTACCGATGGGGGCTTATCCCTTACTGGGCAAAAGATCCTGCTATCGGGAACAGGATGATCAATGCCCGTTCTGAGACGTTGCTTGAAAAAGCCTCCTTTAAATATGTATTCCGGAGGAACCGCTGCCTGGTACTTGCCGACAGTTTTTTTGAGTGGAAGAAGGACCATGGTAAGATCCCTTACCGGATCTTATTGAAAAGCAGAGCTCCTTTCGCTATGGCCGGAATATGGGACCGATGGGTAAGCAATACCGGTGAAATCGTTCATTCTTTTGCAATTCTGACGACGAAAGCCAATGAGCTCATGCTGCCCATTCATGATCGTATGCCAGTAATGCTGCTTCCTGAAGATGAAAAAGCGTGGTTGGAAAAACCCACGGAAACGGAATTGACCAGCCTTTTAAAACCTTATCCCCCTGAAGCCATGGAAGCATATCCCATCTCTTGCTTGGTAAATTCACCCCAAAACAACGGCCCTGATATTATCAAACCATTGACGATTGACAGCTGATCCCTCAGATCATTAAGGCACATCCCCTGGCATCGCTGGCTTCGAAACGGCCGAGGACTTCAAATTGTCCGTTTTCATGAATCCGGCCCAGGTCCTGGGTGGCAATGAAACTGCATGAATGCTGATTGGCCAGGTCGATAACATTGATCCCTCCGGTTTTACCCGTTTTCACATAAGAAAAAGGATCATTGATATCACGGATCATGACTTTCATCCAGGGAACGGTTGAAAAAAGGCCATTTTCCTGTGACCAGGCCTGTGAGAGAAGTTCTGTCATCCCATATTCAGAATGGATTGTTTCAACCCCGAACGCCGGCGCCAGAATTGAATGAAGCTCATCCCGTGTAATTTCTTTGTGTTGGCCTTTCATTCCTCCGGTTTCCACAACGATCAGAGGGCTGTAATCGCCCGGGTATTGTTCGGCGAAATGGAGCAAGGCATAAGTCAATCCGATGAGCATGACTTTTTTATCCGGGCGACGGCGTTGTTTCAATCGTGCGGTCAATCCGGAATAATTGGTCAGAAAATAACCATTTTCAGGGCTCAGGCTAAGGTCCATCAGATGTTGGATCATAAAGATCAAAGAAGAATCCGGTCCTTGTTCAGGGGTCGGTGTCAAGGCAAGAAACTGAACATTCTCAGGGGGACCATAAAACTTTGCAAAGCCATTCTGAATGGAATGCCGGTAAACAGACAGGTCAGTAACCATGTGTTTACTGCGTTCCGTACCAGTGGTGCCGCTGCTTTTAAAAGTTGTCTGAGGGGGCGCTTCTCCGCATAAAACCTCATGGTACTTGAAAAATTCTATGGGTAAAAAAGGAATGTCTTCCAGGCGTTTTACCGATTCTACCTGAATATCCCGTGTTTCGACGTAAGCGCGATATACCGGATTTGTATTAAACTGGTGTCTGAAAATATCCAATGACAGACTGATAAATCCTTCATCAGAAGTTATTTCAAATTGTCTTTCCTTGATTTCCATGATTTGTTTTCAATCGCTAAACTGAAAATATCGTAATTTTGCGCACGCAAAGGTAATGTTTTGCTTTCAATTCAATGGTTTCATGGTTCACAAGTGGTATCAGAAGTTTCGGATTGCGGGTGGGACCGCCCTGGTAACGGGCTTATTGTTTTTATCATCCTGTATGAAAAAGGAGAGTTATCCCGAATTCCCGGAAATTGAATTCCGGGAATTCACGACCATTTTCGATACCACGAAAATTGCCAAGAGCGGGTTTCTTACTTTTTCATTCACTGACGGGAACGGAGATATCGGTCTCGGTTCGGGCGATACCCTTCCTCCTTATGAAAAAAGCGGGGATTACTATTACAATCTGGTGATCGATTATTATGAAAAACAACAAGGACAATTTGTAAAAGTCATACTGGATCCGCCATTCAGCGTCAGGATCCCCTATCTCACCCCCGATTATCCGAATAAAGCGATCAAGGGGATCATTGTTGATACCATGCAACTCAACCCGGCTCCTGTATATGACACGATCAAGTTCGTGTTTTTCATATACGACCGCGCGTTAAATAAAAGCAATATCGACTCCACACCCCCCATCATTCTCAGAAGACACTAACATCGATGGAAAGGGTATTGGCAAACCGGAAATACATCATTATCGGATTTTTCGCACTGATCGGCTTTTTTTTCCTGGTTCGGTTGTTCTATGTTCAGATCCTGGTCGATAAATACATCCTTTCGGCCAATAATAATGTCCTGCGCTATATGACCCAATACCCCGCACGGGGATTGATTTTCGACCGTTTCGGGAAACTACTGGTATATAATGAAGCTGCTTATGATTTAATGGTGATACCACGACAGGTAAAAAAGCCCGATACGGCTGCTTTATGCGAGTTAATTGGCATTGATAAACAGGAATTTATCCGGAGGCTTGAAAAAGCCCGCAATTATTCCCCTTACAGGCCCTCTATTTTTGAAGCACAAATTACAAGAGAGAATTATGGTTATCTGGAAGAAAAACTGTTTCGTTTCCCTGGTTTTTTCGTCCAGTTGCGTACCCTTCGAAAATACACCTATTCTGTTGCAGCCCATACATTAGGCTATATCGGGGAGGCAGGACCGGATCTCATCGCTAAAAATTCTTATTATAAATCGGGGGATTATATTGGTATCAGCGGCATTGAAAAGTCTTATGAGGAGGTTCTTCGTGGTAAAAAAGGGATGAAAATAAGGGTTTTTGATGTACTTAACCGGGATAAGGGAAGTTTCAGGGAAGGAAAATATGATACCACTTCAGTGGCAGGGATTGATCTGTTCTCGTCCATGGATGCTGATCTTCAGCTTTATGGAGAACAGCTTATGACCAATAAAAAAGGAAGTATTGTCGCCATTGAACCATCTACCGGCGAAATCCTGTGTATCGTTTCCAGCCCTTCGTATGACCCCAACCTGTTGGTGGGCAATATCCGGAAAAAAAATTACACCCTCCTACTGCAGGATACTGTTTTCAATCCGCTTTTTAACAGGGCTTTGATGGCGAGTTATCCCCCGGGATCAACCTTCAAACTGGTAGATGCCCTGATTGGTCAGCAGGAAGGGGTACTCACTCCCGAAACCCGCTACAGTTGTCCCGGAGGCTTCCCTATCGGCAACGGGAAAGTGGTTGCCTGCCATGCTCATCCCTCTCCCCTTGATCTGGCCGGGGGTATTCAGATCTCCTGTAACACTTATTTTTGCCGGGTGTTCAAATCGATCATGGACAATAAATCTTATGTCAATACACGGGCCGCTTTTGAACATTGGCGAAAACTTGCTCTTTCCTTTGGTTTTGGCAAGAAGTTAGGAATTGATATTCCCAACGAGTTGAACGGGAATATTCCAACGGCAGCTTATTATGATAAATATCACGGGAAGAACAGGTGGCGGGCAATGACCATTATATCCCTGGGAATCGGACAGGGGGAAATCGGGATCACTCCCGTTCAACTGGCTAATCTGGCTTGCCTCATTGCCAATAAAGGATGGTTTTATACTCCTCACATCATACGGGCTATAGGTCGTAAAGACAGTCTGAACCAGGCTTTTATGACCAAAAAAATCGTCAGCGTTGACGCCTCCTATTTTGATGTTGTCATTGAAGGAATGGCCAACGTTGTCACTGCCGGCACCGCAAGAGGCGCACAGATAGACAGTATAACGGTTTGCGGAAAGACCGGCACCGCCCAAAACCCGCATGGGAAAAATCACTCGATCTTTATTGCTTTTGCTCCCCGTGAAAATCCCCGGATCGCCATTTCTGTTGTTTGTGAAAATGCCGGTTTTGGGGCCACCTGGGCTGCCCCGATCGCGAGTCTGATGATTGAAAAATACCTGAAACGGAAAGTCACGCGCAAAGATCTGGAAGAACGTATGATCAATGGAAATCTAATCAACGGAAAAGTACCTGGAAATGAGAGAGAACAGAGGGATATTTTACAGGATTGACTGGGTCCTTGTCGGAATTTACCTGGCGCTGGTGATCGCGGGCTGGCTGAATATTTATGCAGCAGTTTATGACGAATCGCATCATCACATTTTCGACCTGAGCCAGAAATACGGTAAACAGATGATCTTCATCCTCGCGGCTTTTCTTCTTGCTTTGGGAACCCTTATCATCGATCCGAAATTCTTTTCTCAGTTTTCTTATTTTATTTATGGATTCTTCCTGTTTTTTCTGATCCTCGTTATTTTTTCCGGCCGGGAAATCAGTGGGTCAAAAGGTTGGTTTGCCATAGGCGGTTTTGGCATCCAACCGGCAGAATTTGCCAAAATGGCGACCTGCCTGGCATTGGCCAAATATCTGAGCGCCCTGGACGTCGATATCCGGAAGTTCAGCAACCTTGTTATCGCTTCCCTGATCATCCTGGCCCCAACCCTGATTGTTTTCCTGCAACATGATACGGGCTCTGCCATTGTCTTTTTTGCACTGGTCCTGGTGCTATACCGGGCCGGGCTTTCAGGCTATGTTCCCCTCACCATTATTATCCTTCCTGCCCTGGCCATCCTTTCGCTGCTGGTACCCAAACTCCTTCTTACCGGATGTCTTCTCGTCATGGCGTTGATCGCTTTATTTTTTATAAAACGCAGGTTAAAGAATATCTTGATCATCATTCTTGTTTTTCTGGCCTCTACCGGTTTCGTTTTTTCTGTCGATTACGGTGTCAACCATATTCTGGAAAAACATCAGCGTGACCGGATCTATGTATTGGTAGGACAGGAAATCGATCTGAAGGGAGCAGGTTATAATGTCAATCAATCACTGATTGCCATCGGGTCGGGAAGGTTTTTTGGGAAAGGTTTTTTACAGGGGACCCAGACCAAATATAATTTTGTACCGGAACAAAGTACCGATTTTATTTTTTGCACCATCGGGGAAGAACAGGGGTTTCTTGGTTCCAGTTTATTGGTGATCCTGTACGTTTTCTTGTTTATACGGATTATTTTAAGCGCCGAAAAGCAACGATCGCGGTTTGCGCGATTTTACGGATATGGGGTTGCTTCCGTTTTATTTTTTCATTTTGCCATTAACATCGGAATGACGCTCGGATTATTGCCTGTGATAGGGATACCGCTGCCTTTTGTCAGTTACGGAGGATCTTCGCTATGGGCTTTTACCCTCTTGTTGTTTATTTTTATCCGCCAGGATTCTTATCGTCATGAATTGATCTAAAACAGATCCGGATTGTTTCAGTTTCCCGGATTTATCAACATATCAATCGGATAAGGTTCCTGACTTTGTAAGAAATAGATGGTTTGCGCGTCAAGCTGCTTATATTCCCGGTATAGACCATCGTTGTTGTTTGTGTTGGGAATTGGCATATTCCCTTTCATTAATCCGGCACATCCCAGGAACAAGAGCTGATCATCCGGGGTTTGAAAGGCGATTTGCGAAAAATAAATATCCAGGTCGGATTGGGTCAGCAAGGTGGCATACATCCTGAAACGAATTCTTAAAAACAAGTCCTGGAATGGGAACATACAATTTTGTAATCCAATGGGGCCCTGGATAAAGGCCAGGTTACTGCTACCTTTTTTAATTTCCGGTAAATTAAACGGATCCGGTAAATCGAAACCCTGACGTTGGTTTTTCTTCATCAAAGCAAGGGCAACCGGAAAAAAATGCTGCCGTGCCGATTCTGGATTTGATTCGCAGGTGATTAAAATATACAAGTCACCATAGGCAGCCTGGTACTGGAACGCACTGGAGCAGTCAAAACGGCTGAGGGTATCGCGCATCTGGCATTTGATAACCGAAAGCGAGTAAATCCCGAAAGCTTCTTCAGGGCTCCCCATCTGGTAAACTTCAACCCGAACTTTTTCATTTTCCCATATCACTTCCTGTTCCATCATCAGTATAAAGCCATATTCGAGATAAAGGTCCTCTCCTGAATTTAGATAGTCCCAGATCGATTCTTGATCATAGGTGAGGGGATGGGTAACAATAGCCTCGGGGAAGTCATCGCCACTCAACGGTTGTAAGGTTTGTGAAAACAAGAAGACAGGGCTCCATAAAAAAATCAGTAAAAATTTCCACGCGTTTCTCATGTATAACAATTTTATTTTTAGCAGGACCGCATTATGAACGGACTTCAAATATAATTTAAAATCCGTGAGGTTATATCATTCATCGAGTACTTTATACCGGGTGACGAAAATATTTTGCCGTTTCTGATTTCTTCCATAATTTGCGTTCCGGTCCATCCAAATACTAAGACGATGAGAAAAATGAATGTCAGGTTTCAAAATTGTTTGAACATTGTTGCGTTATCTATTGCAGCGCCAGTTTGTATCTTATTATTAACATCTTTTATGGAAAAGAAAAATTATCACGGTTTCCGTTTGATTGAAAAACGGTTTGTGAAAGAGGTTAACGCGGAAGTCCTTTGCTTTGAGCATGAAAAAAGCGGCGCCCGGTTGATTAAAATTGCATCCGACGATCCCAATAAAACATTCGGCATTACTTTCAAGACGTTCCCTGAATCGGATAACGGGGCCCCCCACATCATGGAACATTCGGTCCTGAACGGTTCGAAAAATTTTCCCGTGAAGAGCCCATTCGATGTTCTGTCCAAAGGCTCGCTTAATACTTTTCTGAATGCCATGACCTCTAAGGATTTTACAATGTACCCCGTGGCCAGTATGAATGATAAAGACTATTTCAACCTGATGCATATTTATCTTGACGCGGTTTTTAATCCTTTGATCTATACCGATCCCAGAATCCTGAAACAGGAAGGGTGGCATCATGCATTGGCCGGTAAAGATGAACCGGTACAATACACAGGGGTTGTCTATAACGAAATGAAGGGCGCTTTTTCGAATCCGAACCGCGAATTATGGTACCAGATCTTTAAAAACCTCTTTCCCGATAATGCATACGGTTATGAATCGGGAGGTTATCCGATGGCTATTCCAACCCTGGCCCAGGAGGATTTCATCAAGTTTCACAAAAAATATTATCATCCCGAAAACAGCTACATTTACCTTTATGGCAACGGCAATCTGGAAAAAGAACTGGCTTTTATTGATTCTGCTTACCTGGACCATTATCAAAAGAATGGCAGCCCCGCAACCATTGAAGACCAGAAACCATTTCCTGCCATGAAGCAAATAACCGCTTTCTATCCCCTGATGGAGGGCGCCGATTTAAAAGGCCAGACTTATCTTGCCTATTGTTTTACTGCTGGTCATAATACCGATCAGACCCTTAACATGGCGTTGGATATCCTATGCGAAGTATTGGTGAACCAGGAATCCGCCCCATTGCGTCTTGCCCTTCAACAAGCCGGTATCGGACAGGATGTAAATGCCTCCAACTCCGGATTCAAACAAAATGTCATTGTTATCACGGCCCAGAATGCCAACCCGGCTGATAAGGAAAAATTTCTCACCATCGTGAATGACGTACTGAAAACAGCGGCTGACAAGGGACTGGACAAAAAAGAAGTGGAGGGGGTGATCAACCGGATTGAATTCCGGTTACGTGAAGGTGACGACGCCCAGAAAGGAATGACCTGGCTATATCAGACATTACCAGGCTGGTTTTTTGCCAACGACCCATTTCTGGGACTGGAATATGAAAAACCTTTGACTGAAGTCAAAAAATCCCTTACTTCCGATTATCTGGAAAAGATCATCCGTCAGTATTTCATCGGTAATCCCCATTCCCTGCTGCTTAGCCTTGAGCCCCAGCAAGGTCTCGAAACGGAAAGAAATGCGCAGACCGAAGCAGAACTAAAAGTTTATAAATCGACGTTAGATGACAGCCAGATAGCCGGATTGATCAAAGAGACCAACGACCTGATCGAATATCAAAAAAGGGAAGACACCCCCGAAGCGCTGGCGACCATCCCGATGTTAGATATCAGTGACATCGATCCCAAAGCGCCTTTTTACACTGCCCATCAGACAACCTTTGCCGGAATACCGGTCCTGACCTATGAAGATTTCACCAATGGAGTGGTTTATGTCAATCACTATTTTGATCTGCGGGTGATCCCTCAGGACCTGATCCCTTATGCATCCCTGTTGGCCAATGTTTTGGGATCGCTGAATACTAAAAACTATTCCTTTGCCGAGCTGAATAAAGCTTTGAATATCAATACAGGAGGATTTTACACAAGCCTGAGGGGCTTTCAGGAAGATCTTGACGACAATAAGCTGATCCCTAAGTTTGTTGTCACATCCAAAGTCATGAATGTCAAGCTGGACACCCTCGCCGGCCTGACCTCTGAAATCCTCAATCAGACGATTTTCACGGATACCGACAGGCTTAAAGCAGTCCTGTCGCGCCATCAGTCTCAACTTGACGCCAATATCAAAGGAAATGGATACCAGGTTGCCAGCCGCCGGATGCAATCTTACCTCAGCAATCAGGGAATGTTCAATGAACTGTCTTCGGGCGTTGATTATTACAGGTTCGTTACCCAGCTTATGAAGTCTTTCGATGAAAATGTTAGCCAGATCAGTGAAAATCTTAAAAAGACAGCTTCCCTCCTCTTTACCAGGGATAATCTTATCTCATCGGTGACCTGCGCCAAACCGGATCAGGCTGAATTCGGGAAAGCAATGGAAATCCTTTCCCGGGAACTTCCGCTTCAACAACCGGTTTTCCAGACGTGGACACTCAACCCGGAAAAAAAGAATGAAGGATTAATGGCAGCTTCCAAGGTTCAATATGTCATCGAAGGATACAATTTTAAAAAACTTGGATATTCCTGGAATGGCAAGATGCGCGTCCTGAACCAGATCCTTTCGACCGATTGGCTCCAAACCCGGATCCGGGTAATTGGCGGTGCATACGGGGGATTCAGCTCGATTACGCCCAATGGATCTTTTTTATTCAGTTCTTATCGCGACCCCAACCTGAAAAGTACTGTCGAAAATTATCTGGCAACGCCAGACTATCTATCGAATTTTGAAGCCGATAAAGCAACCATGACCCGTTATATCATCGGCACCATCGCCGAACTGGATGCGCCCCTTACCCCATCACAAAAGGGAGACCAGGCAGTCACGATGTTCCTGATGAAACGCACAGCTTCGGATATCCAGGAAGATCGCGATGCAGTCTTAAAAACCCAACCGGAAGACATCCGCGGCTTTGCCAAGCTGGTTAGTGACATCCTTTCGCAGGACGTTATTTGTGTATACGGAAATCCTGAAAAAATCACGGCCGATAAAATCCTGTTTAAAAACCTGGTGAAACTGTAAAATCAATGTCAGTCCTGGTTTCAATCCGGATGACCTGACAATGAGAAAATTGTCAAGATGATTTTACATTGAGTTAACTGCTATATTTGTCCTGTTGATTCTTAAAAACTTAGGCCTATGAAATCTTTGAAAAACCTTTATGGATTATTGTTTACAGTCCTCCTGGTTGCTGGTCTTGTCTTTCTTGCAGGATGTGCCAACAAACAGGTTGTGAGCGATTGTCTCAGCGGACAGCCGTATGGATTCTGGGCTGGTCTCTGGCATGGGATCATTGCCCCGATTGATCTCATCGCTATGTTATGGAGGGACGATGTTTCCGTTTTTGCCACCAACAATAATGGCGCCTGGTATGCGTTCGGATTTATGATTGGCAGTGGCGGCTGGGGATTTTTAGGTGGAAAAGGAGCCTCAAAATGCAGAAAATAAAATCCGGGAACCGGTTATCTGCCGTTCATAAACTATAAAATGCAAATACAGAAATTTTTTCTGGTCCTTCTCCTGGTTTTTCCTGTTTTTTCACAAATTTCAGGTAATGCCTTTTTCAGATTTCCGGAAGGTTTTTCGGGTAATTGCGACAGCATTCCTCCGCTGAACCAACAGATTGTTGACTTTGCAAAAAGCAATATCGGCCATACCGTCGGAAGGGGAGAGTGCTGGGACCTGGCAGCTGCTGCGCTCAATTCCAATGGGGCCCGATGGGATAAACAATACAAGTTCGGACGGGAAGTTAGGGTTGACAAGGAATGTATCTGCCCGGGAGATATCATTCAGTTTGAAGGAGTAAAGGTGAAATATCAGGTAGGCAACAGGCGGTATGAGGAGAGCATGAGCCATCACACGGCAATTATCTATGAGATAAAAGAAACAGGTGAATTGGTTTTAGCTCATCAGAATACAAATTTTTCTGGACGGAAAGTGGGGCTGAGTGAGCTGCAACTGAAAAATATTGTCCGGGGAAAATACACGATTTTCAGGCCTGTCAAATAATCTGCTATCTTGTCTAATCGCGGTAAAAATCTATCAGCGACCCAAAATAATTATGGGTCCATCCCTGTGTGATTTCGGTAAAATCCTCATCGGGGATGTTGGTATGATGAAGCTCGGCAGAGGTACCCTGTGAATGAGGATGAAGCGTAATGGTAACAATGGATCTTTCGGGCCGATCGCCAAAATACCATTCCTGAACTATTTTTTTCCCCTCTTCAAATGCCAGGTTCTGCCCTGTGATACTTCCTTCCCAGAGGGAAAATTCTGATCCGGGTTCGGTTGACATTTCAGCAGGTTCGCCGGTCCACAAACGGATTGTGACCGGATTGGTGATGGCATGATACACATCTTCGGGCGGCGCCGGAATGAGATAATATTTTTTAAAATCTTTCATAACGGGTTTTCTCTGGTCAATCAGAATCAAAGATAGCAGGATTTATCAACCATATCTTCAACTATTAGTAATTTTGTCCCACTTTTTATTTGGCTTACTTCAAAGTACGATCTGACGAATGGAAGAAAAATTGTGGACCCGCGATTTTTTCCTGCTTGTGTTGTCCAATTTTTTAATGTGTTGTGCTTATTATTCCCTGATTTCTACCTTGCCTGTGTTTATCTCAGGGAACCTTAAGGCCAATAACAGCACGGTAGGACTGGTCATGGCCTGCTATACCATTGCTGCCGTGTTCATCCGTCCGGTATGTGGTTTTGGCCTCGACCGCCTGGGAAGACGCACCATCTTTTTAACTTCTCTCTTTATTTATGCTTTGATTTTTAATACATACCTGCTGGCTACTTCCGTATTGGTGATTACCCTCATACGGTTTGTTCATGGACTAACCTGGGGTATGACAACCACTTCGAATTCCACCTTTGCCGGCGATATCGTCCCTTCGGGGAAAAGAGGCCAGGGATATGGTTTTTTTGGTATTTCTACCACCCTGGGAATGGCTATTGGCCCGCTCGTGGGTTCGTTCATTTTTCAACACGGAGGCTATGAAGCCATGTTCCTATCCGGATCCCTGATCGGTTTCATAAGTATGGGCTGTGCCGCCAGGATACGGTACTCCAATTATCATGTAAAAAAGAGGATCGCCCGGTTCAAGTGGAATCAGTTAATAGAACCAACTTCGATTCTCCCTTCCATCAACCTTTTAGTGATCATTTTCAGTTATGGAGGTTTGCTGTCGTTCGTTTCCCTTTACGGCCAGGAAACCGGAATGCCCAATCCTTCAGGATTCTTTTTCATTTACGCGCTGGGGGTCATAAGCTCCCGTTTTGTCGCCGGGAAATCCCTTGACCGGAAAGGTCCCCGATGGATTATCGGGATTTGCCTGTTACTCCTCATCATTGGATTCCCTATGCTGGCATTATGGCAAACTCCAACCGGATATTATCTGTCAGCCATCATCCTGGGTGTTGGAAATGGGGTTGTCTTTCCATCGTTTCAGACAATGGTAAACAACATGGTTGATTCAAGTCACAGAGGCGCGGCCAATTCTACTGTTTTTATTTCGGTGGATGTCGGGATGGGATTGGGCATGGTGGTGGTTGGCGTGATCGCACAATATCTTTCTTTACCCGCTGCATTCCTGTTTTGTTCGGGAATCTGCGCGGTCGGATTGTTCCTGTTTTTTACAGTTACTCTCCCGTATTATAGCCGCCACAGGATCAAAATATAAATCAGGAAGCTTTTGTTGATCAGGACAGGATCATCGTTAAGGGATCCTGACAGTGGAATAAATTGATCCCTGATCTTCAAGGGGAATGATCCCCTGGGTATCGAAGGCAAAATTCATTTTTATAGTATTGATTTCAAGATGTGATTAACCCACGAAAATTGCCTTTAAAGCGGAGATCCGCATCTTTGATTTTTAAGATGGCCCCCGGCTACCACTGCCCCCATTGGGAGGTGGGCCTGATGGCCGCTGCTGCTCTGGATTTTGTTGCGGATTCCGTTGATTTTTGATGTCATCCATGATGTCCAGATATTTATTATACTTGGTTTCATTACGTAAGAGGGCTTTTACTTTATCGTCACGGATCTTTTGCATATAAATAATAACCTTACCATTATTCTCAGCCCGGTATTTTTCAACATCATCAATGAACTGGGTAAAAATAGTGGTCAGCGAATCCTTTTGCCCTTTTGTCAAATCCATTTTTGGCGCTATCCTATCGATAAAACTTTTGGCCCTTTCAGCCGTTGTGACTTCCTTCTGAGGCTGCCGCTGCGGTTGCTGAGTCTGATAACCCTGTGCCATGGAAACCCCGCAACTTAATAATAAAATTGTTGTGAGGAGAAGTTGAGCTTTCATATATCCGATCGAATTAAAAGGTAAAAGTAGGAAATATTATAAAAAGGAAGTCGATGGGGCAACAGCTTCTTTACAACAAGAAGAAATTTTAGAACGATGAAATAATTCTTATTTTTGATGGTTAATTCAAATACTATTGAGCCTGTTCCGAATACCAAATCTTTATTTTTACTACGAAGACGCTAAGACGCAAATATATCATATTCAATTATTTAAAATTTCGCACTTTTGCGACTTGGCGGTGAAAAATAGTTTTCGGAGGGGATTCAATATTTATCGATATATAGTATGAGAAGAATTCTTTACTTATCATGGGCATTTCTGTTGCTTTTTCTGCAAGGCATTTCGCAGGATTTTGCCCAATGGGGCGGTCCCGATCGCGATGGCATCTATCCGGAAAGTGGCTTGCTGAAATCCTGGCCTGCCAGTGGACCTGCCCTGCTTTGGCATTTTGATAGCCTGGGGGAAGGCCATGCATCAGCAGCAGTCACCGGCGATCGGGTTTATACGGCCGGAACGATCAACGGGATCGGGTATATTTTTTCCTTTGATCTGAACGGGAAATTACTATGGAAAGTACCCTATGGCGAAGAATGGACTGAAAGCTGGCCCGGTGTGCGAAGTACCCCTTTGATCTGTGAGGGCAAAATATATCTTTTAAGCGGAATGGGAAAACTGGTATGCCGTTCTACTACTGACGGCGCGCTGGTCTGGACAATTGATATCCTGAAAGACTACCAGGCGCCGAACATACGCTGGGGCGTGACCGAAAATCTTTTGATTGATGGGAACAAGTTGTTCTGTACCCCAGGAGGAACTGTATATAATGTTATTGCCCTGGATAAAAATACCGGGAAACTAATCTGGAAATGTGCTGCCAAAGGGGAAGAAAGCGCTTATTGTTCCCCGGCGCTGATCACCCTGCCAGACCATGAAATCCTGGTGACCCACACCGCCAATTCCATTATCGGGATCGATGCCGGTACCGGGAAGTTTTTATGGAGCCACGACCAACCCAACACCTATTCGGTGCATGCCAACACCCCTATTTTCCATGATGGATCGGTCTATTGTGTTTCGGGGTACGGCAGAGGCGGCGTACAGTTAAAGCTCTCACCCGACGGTAGTTCAATCCGGGAAGTATGGAGAAACACTTCCATCGGGAACCGGATGGCAGGGGCAGTGCTGATCAATGGAAAATTATTCGGATCTGATGATAACGGCAAATCCTGGTATTGTGTTGATTGGAAAACCGGAGTGGATATGTATTCAGAAAAAATTACAGGCAGGGGAAATATCATAAGCGCTGATGATATGTTATACTGCTATGGCGATAATGGCGAAATTGCGCTTGTTCGACCGGAAGCCAATAGTTTTAAGAAAATCAGCGCCTTTAAAGTACCCTATGGCTCTGATCAGCATTGGGCACACCTGGTCATTAAAAATGGCCGTTTATATGTCCGGCATGGGAACTCAATAATGGTTTATGATATTAAAAATTAAAGGTCCCAGATGAGGTCATTTCGGTTTTCGGTTTTCTTTATAATCATTTTTTATTCTTTTCAACTTTTTTCTCAGGTAAATGCTCAGTGGCGCGGACCGGAACGAAGCGACATATATCCGGGAAAGGGGTTACTGACGAGCTGGCCGGAAAAGGGGCCTGCATTACTGTGGCCCGCATCGGACATTGGTAAAGGATATTCTTCAGCCGTATGTGACGGGAATGCGATTTATGTGACCGGCATGAAGGATAGCAGCAACTGATGGCATACAATTTAAATCATCCATTATGATCCGCTTCCTTTCTTTTTTCCTGCTTCTCCTGAGCCTGTCTTTTTCTCTCTTTTCCCAAACCATTTCCCAATTCCGTGGTCCTTCACGCGATGGTATCTATCCGGAAACGGATCTGCTGGAAAACTGGCCCGGGGAGGGTCCAACCTTACTTTGGCGCGCCGACAGTGTCGGTAACGGGTTCAGCTCTCCGGTGATCACTGCCGACAGGGTCTATCTTGCCAGTGAACTTGATAGTACCGGTAATATTTTGGCTTTCGATAAAACCGGAAAATTAATCTGGAAAACACCGACCGGCCCCGAATGGACTGAAAATTTTCCGGGACCACGTTCTACTCCGACCATTACCGGCGATCTCTTATATTATTGTTCCAGTATGGGCCAGATCCTGTGCCTGGAAACCACAACTGGAAAGAAAAAATGGTCGGTTGATATGATCGGTGATCTTCATGGGACCAACATCAGGTTCGGGAATGCCGGATCGTTGCTGATCGACGATAATAAAGTGTATTGTGCTCCAGGTGGAGTCGATACCAATTTAGTTGCCCTTGACCGCTTAGATGGTAAACTAATCTGGAAATCGAAAGCTATGGGCGATTCCGCGGCTTATTGCTCTCCTGCTTTAATCTGTCATAATAACCGGAAAATCATAACCACCCTGACAATCCACCACCTGATTGGCCTGGATGCAACAACCGGTGAACTATTATGGAAACAAATCATGGACCGGCCCGGGGATATTCATTGTAATGTTCCCCTGTATCATGACGGGTTCCTTTATTGTAATGACCGCGGAGGAAATGGATTTTCAAAATTTGAACTGACTGCCGGTGGAGATTCCATCAAAGAGATCTGGCGCAATTTTAAAGCCGGGAATGTGCAAAGCGGTTTTATCAGGATCGGTGATTTTTTATATGGGTCACGGTATCGCCCGGCAAGGTTTGAAAGTATTCAAGCAGCCACCGGAAAAGTTGCCGACTCCCTGAAATTTGGTGTTGGTTCCGTCATTTTTGCCGACGGATTGCTATACTGTTACGGTGAAGATGGTTATATGCGACTGATCAGGCCGGACAATGGAAAAATGGCATTGGTCAGTTCCTTTAAAATAAAGGATGGGTCAAGGGAACATTTTGCCCATCCTGCCATCAATGACGGGGTTTTGTATATCCGGCATGGGAATGCCCTGATGGCTTATGATATCCGGAAGAAAAAGCCGTAATGTGACATGGTATTTCAACTAATTTTGTGGAAGTAAAAATCCACCAGTGAACCGTCTGAAAAACAAGGTATCGTTCCTCCTCATCACTTTACTTATCGTCCTTGGATCAGGCGCCATGGTATGGTGGTTCGTTCATGATCCATCTGCTGGCTTCACGATCTCAATCCCGGGAATGGATAACCGCGGTAAGGTTACGGCAGGTAACGCGGAATCCATAAAAATCGGAGAATATTTTACGTATTTTAAAACCATACCCGGTTTGCCGGGATCAAACTGGCCCCGTTTCCGGGGAGCGGATTTTGACAACATCAGTAAAGAGAACATCCCGCTGATCGACAAATGGGAAAAGGCCGGGCCCCGGATCCTATGGAAGATCCCTTTAGGGGAAGGACATGCAGCCCCCGCGGTATATGATGGCAGGGTTTACCTTCTTGACTATGACGAGACCAAACGGGAAGATGCTTTGCGTTGTTTTTCATTGTTGACCGGGGATGAGCTCTGGCGACGGGGTTACCAGGTCCGGTTAAAGCGCAATCATGGTTTATCCCGTACCATTCCTGCCGTTAATGATAAATATGTGGTATCGATCGGCCCCCGTGGTCAGGTAATGTGCGTTGACCGCCTGACGGGAAACCTGCGTTGGGGCCTCGACCTGGCAAAGGAGTTCAATGCCCAGATCCCCTTTTGGTACACCGGCCAATGTCCGCTGATCGATAACGATACCGCCATTCTGGCCGCCGGGGGCGATGCTTTGCTGGTAGCAGTGGACTGCAAAACCGGGAAAAAAGTTTGGGAGGCCCCCAACCTAAAAAAGTGGAAAATGTCACATTCATCTGTCATGCCTATGATTTTTGACGGAAGAAAAATGTACATATATTGTGCTATCGGAGGAATCTGCGGGGTGGCAGCAACGGGTTCCGACCAGGGAAAAATACTATGGGAAACCACGGAGTTTTCCCCGTCCGTGGTAGCCCCTTCCCCTGTGATCCTTGATCATGGGCATATTTTTATGACTGCCGGATATGGCGCCGGATCTGCCCTGCTGGAAATAAAGGAAGAAAATAACCGTTTTAAGGTTACGGTCGTACAAAAATATAAACCCATGGAAGGACTGGCTTCCGAGCAACAAACACCCATCCTGTTGAAAGGGTATTTATACGGGATCCAACCTAAAGATGCAGGGGGGCTACGTAATCAGTTTGTCTGCTGCAAATCAGACAACGGCCAGACAATCATCATGAACAGCGGTAAGAACGATCGGTTTGGATTGGGACCTTATTTATATGCTGATGGAAAATTTTTCATTCTTAACGACGATGGAGAGATGACCATTGCCAAAGCTTCTCCAGCTGGTTTCAATATACTCGATAAAGCAAGAATCATAGAAGGACAGGACTCCTGGGGACCATTGGCGATTACCGGAGGTTACTTGCTGATGCGTGATTCAAAAACATTGGTTTGCCTGGATATCCGGAAAAAATGAAACAGAAAGCATTCATCATTTTAGCCCTGGCGCTGTTGCTTGCATTAATCCTGTTTATGGTTAAAGACCTTTTTTATAACTCTCCCGAAAAAAAGACAAATCCGTACGCTTATGATCTCAGGACATTGAAAAAAGGAGATACCACACAAACGGCATACATTGAAACAAGACAGGTCCATACCCGGTTACCAGAAATCCATGGGTTAGCCACAGGTATAAATGACTGGATCTATCTGGCCGGGGACAATGGGGTAGAGATCTATGATCAGGCTGGCATTCTGAAAAACAGGTTTGACATCACCGGAAATGCCGGCTGTGTTGCAGTTGATAAACACGGGAATATCTGGCTTGGGATGGAGGACCATATCGAAATCCGGAATGCTTCGGGTAAACAAATTAAAACATGGAAAAGCTTTGGGGAGGAATCTTTTATCAGCTCGATAGCGGTAACGGATTCTTTTGCCTTTATTGCCGATGCCGGGAGGAAAGTGGTCTATCGATGCGATCTGTCCGGAAATATGATCAACCGGATCGGGGAAAAAGATCCGGTACGGAAGATTCCCGGTTTCATCATTCCCAGTCCCTATTTCGACCTTGCCATAGCTCCGGATAGAAGCCTGTGGGTTGTGAATCCCGGAAGATATGAATTGGAGAAATACTCTTACGATGGTTCCTTTTTAACAAGCTGGGGGGAACCCGGCATAGGCATCGGGCGTTTTTGCGGTTGTTGCAACCCTTCCCATTTCACGCTGCTCAGGGATGGCTCATTCATCACCAGTGAAAAAGGAATCGAACGGATCAAGATATATTCTGCCGAAGGAAAGTTCAGCGCTGTTGTCGCATTTCCTTCTTCATTTGAAGAGGGGACAAGAGGGCTTGATCTGGCTACCGATTCACGGGAGAGGATCCTCGCGCTTGACCCGGTTAAAAAACAGGTGAGAATATTTATCAGAAAAAAGGACCAAAAAAGTAATTAAGGCAAATGCCAACCAGACGGGAATTTTTAAATACGCTTGTTCGCGGATCAATCCTCGCGGGATTGGGTTTACTGAGTGGCGCTTTGATCTTCCGGAAAGGAAAAGAAAGGGAATGTGGTTTTGATTTCAATTGTAAAAACTGTCCCCGATCAAATGATTGTTTGCTGCCCCGGCCGCTTGAATCACGACAAATGGTATGGCAACTGGATCCTTCAAGGTGCATCCAGTGCGGACGTTGCGCAACGGATTGCGTTCTGACGCCATCAGCTGTAAAATGCGTTCATGTTTATGCCATGTGTGGATACTGTGATCTATGCGGTGGGTATTTTAAACCTGGCACAAAAGTTTTAGATACGGCCGCGGAAAATCAGCTTTGTCCCACCAATGCTATAAAGCGGAAATTTGTTGAAGATCCTTTTTTTGAATATACCATTGATGAGCCTTTATGCATTGGTTGCGGAAAATGTGTGAAGGGCTGCAGCGCTTTCGGGAATGGGTCTCTCCAGTTACAGGTACGCCACGACCGGTGTGTGAACTGCAACCAATGCTCCATTGCGCGGAACTGCCCGTCAGGCGCCTTTAGCAGGGTACCTGCATCCAATCCAACTTTGCTCAGGGGGTTTGATCAAAAACAAACCACAACGAATATTAAACAATAATTCCGATGGTCTTTGCTGTTCAACGCTTCCCAAAACCGGAATTTGAAACCGGGTATCTCCAGCCCGGAACATTGCTTCCTTCTCCCCGCGCCGAAATCCTGGCGGCCATGGATGTCGCCATTCTCGTCCTTGCACTATCTGTGATTTCCTGGATCGTGTTAAAGAAAAGATCCCGTAAAGGAGTTTTCTGGATGTCCCTGTTTTCACTGATTTATTTTGGTTTCTACCGGGAAGGATGTGTCTGCTCAATCGGCTCCATCCAGAATATAACATTGGCGTTATTCGATCACACCTTCATTTTACCCCTGACGGTCATCGCCTTTTTCATCATCCCCCTCATTTTCACCTTGTTTTTCGGCCGGACTTTTTGTGCCGGTGTATGTCCATTCGGGGCCCTGCAAGACCTTGTGGCTTTCCGGCCGCAAAAACTAGGATCAAGACTGAATGCAGTATTGGGGATGGTTCCCTATATTTACCTGGGGTTAGCCATCCTGTATGCCGCAACCGGCACCGATTTTATCATCTGCCGCTATGATCCGTTCGTTGGGATATTCCGCTTCAATGCCTCATTCGGGATGTTTGTTTTTGCCGGGATATTATTGATCTCCGGGATTTTTATCGCCCGTCCCTATTGCCGGTTCTTATGTCCCTATGGCGTGTTACTCAACTGGGTTAGCCGGTTTTCCCGGCGACATATTACCATCACACCGGCTGAATGTATCCAGTGCCGTCTTTGCGAAGATTCCTGCCCCTACGATGCCATTGACATTCCGGTCACCACAAAAGATCCTGAAAACCGGAAAATAAGAGTAAAAAAACTGATATGGATCAGCCTTCTAATCCCCTTCCTGACCTTTGCCGGAGGCTGGACCGGATCCCGTTTGCATATAACTTTAGCCGGAGTAAACAGTAAGGTCCGGCTGGCTGAAGAAATCCTGACTCCGGCTGCCGGTCAGGGCCAACCCGAATCATTGGGACTCACGGCATACAAATCCTCCGGAAAAGCAGCTGAAGAAGTATATAGCGAGGCCTCTGAAATACTGGACCGGTTTTATAATGGAGGATGGATATTGGGCGGATTTATCGGCCTTGTGTTCGGATGGGTCATTGCAGAACGTATGTTGAGCAAATGGCACACGGATTATATCCCCAATAAAGGGGCTTGTTACAGTTGCGCCCGATGTGTCGATTTTTGTCCGGTTAAAACCGATTTATCTGAAATAAAACATGAAAAAACCTGATTCACCGGATCCAACCATAAAGCTACTACGGCAAATCGCTTTTGTCAGCGCTTTGTTCGCGGTGGTCCTTTGCATCCTGATCCTGGTGAACTGGCTTCAGTTGCACAGGGCTGATCCGCTAAATTCACCGGCAGTAAAAACCATGATCGATCGGTTGGGATCTGATCCGGATAATGCCCAACTCCGCGAGCAGGTCAGAACCCTGGACCTGCTTTCCAGAAAAGCCTATTTCACCAGTCAATGGCAGATCCGTACCGGGGGTTACCTGCTGCTGATCAGTGTTCTGATCATTGCAATTTGCCTTAAAACCATTGAATATTTTCATAAAAAATTACCTGATCTGCCGGAAATAAAAAATAACACTTATTGGATCGACCGTAAAATAAACAGAAGGTGGGTGGGCTATACCGGAGGAGCTGTTGTGCTGGTTACACTGGTTTTTGCATTCCTTTCCCACAATGAACTGGAAAACATGCTTGGGAATGCCGTTTCACGGGGAACTGATACCATATCCGGTAAAAACGCATCGAAAAATATACCTCTTTCCACATCAGGAAAAGCTGGTAGCGTTCCTGATAGCCTGCTAACGCTCGCAACCGGTGATAGCATTTCTTCCGATACCCTGTTGGACGGCTACCCGACCTGGACCGAAATCATCCGGAATTTCCCTTCATTTCGCGGTCCAGGTGGAAATGGGATCGTTTATCAAAAAAATATTCCGGTGAGCTGGAATGGAAAAAGCGGGAAAAATGTTATCTGGAAAAGTGGGATCCCCCTCCCGGGATATAATTCACCTGTTGTGTGGAACAACCGGGTATTTCTTTCAGGAGCCAACGAGACCAGGCGGGAAGTCTATTGTTTTGATGCAAAAACCGGAAAGATCCTGTGGACTGCCCGGGCAGACAAGATCACGGGAAGTCCTGCCAAAGCGCCAACCGTCAACAAAGAAACCGGGCAGGCCGCCCCGACAATGACCACAGACGGCCGCCGTGTATATGCTATTTTTGCCAATGGCGACCTGATAGCCCTCGATTTCCATGGGAACCGGATCTGGGCAAAAAACCTGGGATCACCGGCCAACCATTATGGTCATTCCTCTTCCCTGATGATGTTCCGGGATATGCTCATTGTCCAGTACGATCAGCGTGGTTCAGCCAACGTCATGGCGCTGGCAGGAAAGACCGGGGATGTCGTCTGGAAAACCGCCCGGAATGTAAAAGTTTCATGGTCATCGCCAGTAGTGGCCTTCACCGGTAAAAAGACTGAACTATTATTAGCCGCTGAACCCTACGTGGCATCCTATAACGCTGGAAATGGGAAGGAGCTTTGGAAAATGGATTGTATTTCGGGAGAAGTCGGCCCTTCGGTGGCATATGCTGACGGGGTGGTGTTTTCAGTAAATGATTACTCAAAACTGGCAGCAATTCAGATTGGCGAAACCCCAAAATTGCTTTGGGAAAATTCGGAATATCTTTCCGATGTTCCCAGCCCGGTCGCTTCCGGAAAATACCTGTTTTTAGTGACAAGTTATGGCACCGCTGTTTGCTATGACGCCAAAACCGGTGAGAAATACTGGGAACATGAATTTGACAATACCACCTATGCTTCTCCCATCATGGCCGAAGGGAAGGTTTACATCATGGATAAAACAGGGACCATGCATATTGTTAAAGCAGACAGAACATTTTCCCTGGTCGTGGAGTCACCATTGGGTGAAGGATCGGTTTGTACACCAGCTATGGTCGATGGGAGAATTTATATCCGGGGAGATAAGAATTTATATTGTATAGGAAAATAGAAGATAGATGCAGGACGACAGATTATTAAATTTTTTCAAACGATAAGGGAATAAATTGGACAAAGCGGCAATCAACGAAAAAGTAGATGCGATTGTAGCAAAGATAGGCGCCACCGCGGAAGCGGTTATCCCGATTCTGCAGGATATCCAGCAGGCGTTCAACTACCTCCCGGAAGAAGCCCTGGAACGGGTCTGTCAGATTACAGCGATCACTCCGGCACAGGTCGCGGGGATCTCTACTTTCTATTCTCAGTTCCGTCATCATTCTGCCGGTAAACACATCATCCGTGTTTGTACCGGGACGGCCTGCCACGTGAAAGGTTCCGGATTGGTTTATGATGCTTTCCGGCGTGAAATGAAACTGGACAATAATTCATATACCGATGCGGTAGGTATTTTTACCCTCGAACAGGTTGCCTGTCTGGGATGTTGTACCCTGGCCCCTGTTGTTAAAATTGATGAAGTGACTTTTGGTCATGTCCAACCGGAAAACGTAGGAGAAATCCTTCGGGATTTCCTCATCCGGGAAAAAAATATCAAAACCCGGGAAAATACAAGTAAAACAGCCTCGGGGGCCAGGCAGGGAGAGATCCGTATCGGACTTGGCTCCTGTTGTGTGGCAAGCGGAAGTTCTGATGTAAAAAGCGAATTGGAACGAACATTGGCTGAAACCCGGATCAATGTGGAAGTGAAACAGGTAGGGTGCGTTGGGATCTGTAACCAGGTTCCCATTCTCGAAATCGTCAAACCCGGCGAAAATCCTGCTTTTTATGCACACATTCAACCGGAAGAGGTCAAAGAGGTTATCCTGAGCCATTTTAAACCCTCAGGACAGATTAACCGTTTGAAAACAAAGGTCACGGGTATGTTTGAAGAGATACTGGTGGATGGCGCCCCAAAATCATTCCGGAAATACCTGACTGAACAAAGAGATACTCCTTTGACCCGATTTTTAGGCCCACAAGTCAACATTGCAACGGAAACCCGCGGTGAAGTTAAACCGTGTGACATAGAAGCATACCGTCAGGCGGGCGGGTTCGGGGCCCTAAGGAAAAGCCTGACAGCCATGACCCCGCAGGAAGTAGTTGATGAAATCAAAAAAAGCGGGCTTCGGGGCCGTGGTGGGGCCGGGTTCCCTACCGGGAATAAATGGCAGATGGTGAAAAACCAGTCCCCGAAGGAAAAGTACATTATCTGTAACGGCGACGAAGGAGACCCCGGGGCTTTCATGGACCGGATGTTGCTTGAATCATATCCCTTCCGCATCATCGAAGGGATGCTTATTGCCGGGTTCGCTACCGGAGCTACCCATGGACTGTTTTATATCCGGGCTGAATATCCGCTGGCCGTGAAACGCATCCGTGAAGCATTGATCATCTGTGAAAAGGAAGGCATCCTGGGTAAAAATATCATGGCTTCTGAATTTTCATTTGATATCCGGATATTTGAGGGAGCCGGCGCTTTTGTATGTGGCGAAGAAACCGCCCTGATCGCATCCGTCGAAGGGAAACGGGGAATACCAAGCCTTCGCCCCCCCTACCCTGCTGTGAAAGGACTTCATGGCAAACCAACATTGATCAACAACACCGAAACCTTTTCATTGATTTCATGGATCATTCGCCATGGTTCCGACGCCTTCTCAAAGATCGGCACTCCGGGAAGCAAAGGGACCAAGGTATTTGCCCTGGCGGGAAAAATCAACCGGGGCGGACTAATTGAGATCCCAATGGGATTTACCATACGAAAAATTGTTGAAGAGATTGGAGGTGGGATCCCCGGAGATAAAAAATTTAAAGCCGTTCAGGTCGGGGGACCTTCGGGGGGATGCCTGCCAGCTTCCCTGGCTGATCTTCCGGTTGATTATGAAGCGCTTACCGAAGCCGGCGCTATGATGGGATCCGGGGGATTGATCGTACTTGATGAGACAGATTGCATGGTCGATATCGCTCATTATTTTCTCTCTTTTACCCAAAATCAAAGTTGCGGAAAATGTACTTTTTGCCGGGTAGGGACCCGCCGGATGCTCGACTTGCTTGAAAAAATAAGAAGTGGCCTTGGAACTCCCGGTGATCTGGAAGCCCTGGAGAAATTGGCCATCAGCGTTCGTACCGGCAGTTTATGCGGATTGGGAAAAACAGCGCCCAATCCGGTTTTGTCGACCCTCCGGTATTTCCGCGAAGAATATGAAGAACACATCCATGGCCATTGTCCTTCAGGAAAATGCCTACCTATCGTTGGTTATCAGATAACCGATGCTTGTATCGGTTGTACTAAATGCGCCCAGCGGTGCCCTTCAGAAGCCATTGCCTTTAAACCTTATGAAATTCATACCATTAATCCGGAAAAATGTATCAAATGTGACATTTGCCGGCAGATTTGTCCGGTAAAAGCTGTAATTATCCGATAAATGATGAAACTGACCATCGATTATATTCCATTGGAAGTCAAAGAAGGTACGACCCTGATGCAGGCAGCGGCGATGGCTGGAATTAAGATCCCCTCAATGTGTTATTTAGAGGAGCTTCCGAACCATCCTTCCTGTATGGTCTGTATGGTTAAAGATCTCAGCAGGAACCGGTTCTTACCTTCCTGCTCCTATCTGGCCGAAGAAGGAATGAACATCCTGACCCATTCACCGGAGATCAGGGGGTTCAGAAAGGAAGCGTTGGAATTGCTGTTAAGCGATCATGCAGGAGATTGCGACGCCCCTTGCCAGCGGAGTTGTCCCGCATCTATGGATATCCCCGGAATGAATCGCCTGATTGCCGCCGGCCGGTTTGAAGAAGCATTATCCCGCATTAGGGAAGAAATTGCTATCCCCCTGGTCCTTGGTTATATATGTCCTGCCCCTTGTGAAAATGCCTGTCACCGCTCTTCCATCGACGGACCGGTTTCCATCTGCCTGTTGAAAAGGTTCACGGCACAGGATAAGCTACGAAGGGGTCACAACCTTCTGCCGATGGTGGGCCTAAGCGGGAAAAAAGTGGCCATTGTTGGCAGCGGGCCAGCCGGATTATCTGCGGCCTTTTATCTGTTGCGTTCCGGGCATACGTGTGTGATATACGACCAGCATTTATTGCCCGGCGGAATGTTACGTTATAAAATTCCTGAAAACAGATTGCCAAGAAAGGCCCTGGATGCTGAAATCCAATGTATCCGGCAGATGGGCGCCATTTTTACAATGGACCATCCCATCGATAAACTTGTTTTCCATCAGGAACTTTGCCGGGATTACGATGCCGTGATCCTGGCTACTGGTAATGAGGAAAAACAAATCCTTGAAGACTTCGGACTGGAGGTTGATGAACATGGGGTTAAAGTCAGCCTGACCCATTTTACAACTTCAGCCCCGCGTATATTCGCCTGTGGTAATATGATCCGGAAACGGCAGATGGCGGTGCGTTCGGCTGCCCAGGGAAAAGCGGCTGCCATCTCAGCCAATCATTTTTTGATGACCGGCAAACCACTTGGGAGCAAACACCTGTTCAATTCATCTTTTGGCCGTCTTCAGAAGGAGGAATTTGAAGATTACCTCATGGAAAGCGGCAGCGTAAAACGCGTTGAACCTGAAAATGGATCTTTTGGTGGTTTCACGCGGGAAGAAGCTATTCGGGAAGCGGGTCGTTGCATGCATTGCGATTGCCGGAAACAGGTTACCTGTAAGCTCCGTCAATATGCCGGAGAATATGGGACCCATCAAAAACATTTTGCCGGTCCTTCCAGGAAGAAGATCACTAAATTATTCCGGCAGGACCTGGTGGTCTATGAACCTGAAAAATGTATCCGGTGCGGATTATGCGTACAGATAACACAAATGGCAGGAGAAGATCTGGGCCTCACTTACATCGGACGTGGTTTTGATGTCCGGATCGGCATCCCTTTCCACCAGTCATTCGATGAGGCCCTGAAAAAAACCGCATCAGCCTGCGTGAAAGCCTGCCCGACAGGAGCGCTGTCAGGAAAAGAAGATCCGGGAACGGACACGCACGGATCGTATTGAAATTGATCAATTGAGCTAAACAATAAATATGAAGGATTTTTGCTATCGGATACTATTAACCATATTTCTTTTATCGGGTATCCTCAACTTTCTTTTCGCCCAATCTAAAAGTCCTTCCTGCTGGCCATCCTTCCGGGGTGATCCGCAATTAAGCGGAACTTCTCCGGCTAGGATCAATCCCCCGTTGAAATTGCTCTGGACCTTTCAAACCGGGGATGCGATCAAATCTTCCCCTGTCATCTGGGATAATAACATCTATGTCGGATCAAACGATGGTTATATCTATTCGATAACATTGACCGGAAAACTTAACTGGAAATTCCAGACCGGATCTTCGGTAGAGGCGCCGCCATTGGTTCTGGTGAACACCGTATTTGTATCTTCCATGGAAGGAATTTTATTTGCCCTTGATGCAAAAACAGGTGGATTAAAATGGAAATATGCCACAGATGGACAGATTTCGGGAGCGCCCAACTGGGTCATTTCTTCCGATAAAAAACAGATCCGGATCCTTACAGGGAGCTATGATTTTTATCTCCATTGCGTGGATGCCATCACCGGCAAGGGTATCTGGAAATATGAAACAGACAACTATATCAACGGTTGTCCTGCCTTATGGGGGAAAATGGTCGTATTTGGTGGTTGTGACGGGTTTTTACACCTGATCAATACCGATACCGGTAAAGAGATCAATAAAATCGATGTCGGGACTTACATCCCGGCTTCCGCATCCATCGACCGGGGAAAGGCATATTTCGGGAACTATGACGGGGAATTTTTCTGTGTCAATATTAAAACCGGGAAAACACTCTGGAAAACCGGGGGCGGCGGGCCCTTTCTTGCTTCCCCTTCCGTTTCAGATAATAAAACAGTAACGGGATCCCAGAACAAAAATGTCTGTTGCTATGACTCTTTTACAGGTGCGGTAAGATGGAAATTCAAGACCCTCGGAAAGGTGGATGCATCTCCCATTATTTGCGGGAACCATGTGATCGTTGCTTCCGGGGATGGAAGAATACGGTTTCTTAACCTTACTACAGGTTCTGAAGAATGGGTTTATGAAATCGGAAGCCCGTTATACAGTACTCCCGCAATAATATCTAAAATAATGATCGTATGTGCCGATGATGGAATGGTGTATGCTTTCGGACAGAAATAATTTTCGGATATTTAACTGAACGGTTTAAAACAAAACAGGATCGAATGAAAACAGTCAATATGCCTGTCATCGCTGAACTCCAACATATTACAAAAACGTTTTACCACATCCAGTATCCAGCATCCAGCATCCAGCATCCAGCATCCCGTCCCCAGCATCCCGTCCTCAACGACCTCTCCCTGATTGTCCGCCGTAATGAATCGATCGCCATTGTCGGTCCTTCCGGTTCGGGGAAAACAACCCTCCTGAACATTCTCGGAACGCTCGATAAACCTACTTCCGGAGAAGTGATCCTCGAGGGACAACCTGTTTTGAAAATGGATGATGATCAATTAGCAGAACTGCGAAATTCCAGGATCGGATTTGTATTTCAGTTGCATTATCTATTACCGCAATTTACCCTGATCGAAAATGTTCTGCTTCCGGTTTTGCCGACCAGGGATAAAGCGCGGCAATCAGCAGCCCACGAACGGGCATGGAATCTTATTAACAAAGTGGGGCTCACCCTCCAAGCCCATCAACGCCCCGCAGAATTATCCGTTGGTGAATGCCAGCGCGCAGCAGTGGTCAGGGCGCTGATTAACCAACCGGTTTTACTGCTGGCTGACGAACCCACAGGATCGCTCGATGCAGAAAATGCGACTATGCTGGCATCGCTGTTGAACGACCTGAAACTTGAAACTGAGCTTTCGATGGTAGTGGTAACCCATTCCATGGACCTGGCTGAGAAAATGGATACGATCTACCGCTTACAGTCAGGTAATCTTGCAGTTTTCGATAAATAATAAAACCAGGGCCTGCTTATGGACCAGCTCCGTCTTATTATACGTAATCTCTGTTTTTTCCGTAAAGCCAACCTGACTATTTTAGCGGGTGTCATCATCGGAACATCGGTACTTACCGGCGCTTTGATCGTTGGGGATTCGGTTCGTTACAGCCTGCAACAGATTACAAAAATACGGTTGGGAAAAATACGGTTTGCATTATCCACCGAGGACCGGTTTTTCAGGCAGGATTTAGCAGAAGAATTATCCCGGAAAACCCGCTCTGATGTTGTCCCTGCCATGGAATCCGAAGCAATCGCCATCAACAGCGATAACAATCAACGCATCAACCAGGTTCATGTGATCGGGATTAACGACCATTTCGGGTATATATGGGATAACCCTGCCTGCCTGCCCCGCCTGAATGAGGCAATCCTGAGCCGTAATACAGCAGAGAAACTCGGATTGAAAACAGGGGATCGCATACTCCTCCGGATATACAAACCTGGTAAAGCTTCCCCCAACGCCCCGTTCGTTGCAGACAAATTAGTCTCTGTTTCAAAAAGGGTCAGGGTTGCCGCTATCGCGGATGATAACCGGATGGGCCGGTTCAGCCTGAAAAACAACCAGGTCCCTCCATTTAATGTTTTTATTCCGCTGACCCAGATGGCCGACCTCCTTGAACTGGATGGGTTGTCGAACATGATGTTGGTCAACGATAACGACTCCGTAAGCGCCTGGACATTCAATGAAGCGATTAAGCGGGTTTGGAAAATGGAAGACATAGGTTTGAAAAAAGAACATTCCGTCATCCTTACTGACCGGATTTTTATCAGTGACCCCGTTGCCCATGCTGTCTTATCCGCTATCCCGGAAGGGGAAGGAATACTGACCTATCTGGTAAATTCCATTTCAGTCAGGGGACGATCAACCCCTTACTCGTTTATAACTGCACAGGATGATACCTTTTCAGGTCAGCCGCTCGCTGGTAATGAAATCCTGATCAGCTCCTGGTTGGCCGAAGATCTGCGGGTCAAAACCGGAGATTCACTGATGCTGCGGTATTTTATCATAAGTAACGCCAACACACTGGCAGAAGATAGCTCGGTTTTTATCATTCGAAAAATCCTTCCGCTGGAAAATGCTCATTTCGACAGGGACCTGATGCCTGCTTTCCCCGGCATATCAGATGCAGAAAGTTGCCGCGACTGGGAGACAGGCTCCCCGGTTGACCTGAGACGCATCAGGAAGAAAGATGAGCAGTATTGGAATCAATACCGTGGTACGCCCAAAGGTTTTATAGCTTTAAAGACAGGACAGAAGATCTGGAAAAATCCTTTTGGCTCTTATACGGCAATACGCATTCCCCATGATACGCCAAACTGGCCGGCAACTGAAAAAATCATCTTGACAAAGATCCAGCCCATTGAGTCGGGCTTGATTTTCAGACCCGTCAGGGATGAAGGGATGTACGCAGCTTCACAATCCACTGATTTCGGGACCCTTTTCCTCAGCCTGGGCTTTTTTATCATTCTGGCGGCATTGTTATTGACTTCGTTGCTTTTTGCATTGCAGGTCACAACCCGTACAAGGGAAACCGGGATCCTTACCATTTTGGGGTTCAGAAAAGATCAGATCAGGAATATCCTGCTCTCAGAAGCCGCGATCATCGCTGTTCTGGGCGGTATCATGGGGTCTATTGCGGGAATCGGTTGCAATAAACTACTATTACTTGGTTTAAACACGCTGTGGCGGGATGCGGTAAGGACCTCTTCGATTGTCCCTTGTGTCGACCTGATCACCCTTTTAACCGGGGCGTTATCGGGGATCGCCATAACCTTGGTTTCACTTTCATTGACCCTTAACAGGATCCTTCGCAAGTCCATTGTCCAAATGATCAAAGGGAACGCCCTTGTTTCACCGGATAAAAAGCATCCTTGGAAAAAGATCCATGGCGCCCTGGCGTTATTGTTTACCCTCCTTGCCTTTGTAATAATAGCCCTGGCCTTTCCATTTCAACAGGGAACAAATCCCGTCCTTTTCATGTCAGCGGGATTTCTTTTATTGATCGGAGGTATAGCAGGATTAAATTATGGGCTTGATAATGTAGGTGGGGGGCCGGGAATTTCGTCCGACCGGTTCTATGGAATAATATTGAAAAATGCAGCGCTGAACCGTCATCGCACCTTGGCCGCCATTACCCTGCTGGCGCTGGGTACTTTCAGTATCATCATCACCGGGGCTAATCGGAAAACGGCCGGTAATGAAACTTCTGATCCATGCTCAGGAACGGGTGGATTTTTACTCTGGGCCGAATCGACATTTCCGGTCCGGACCTGTCTGAATTCCCCTGAAGGAAAACAGAAGGAAGGTTTGGCAGATGAGCCTGAACTGAAGGGGCTTCATTACTTTCAGGTCAGGCAAATCGACGGAGATGATGCCAGCTGCCTGAACCTAAACCAGGTAAGTCAACCAAAGGTTTTAGGGGTCCGTACAGATTACCTGGATAAGATCAAGGCTTTCAGTTTTGCTTCCCTTGGCCGTGGTATCGACCAGGCACATCCATGGAAAGCGCTGGATAGCATTTCATCACCAGGGGTCATTCCTGCTTTTGCCGATCAGACAGTGATCACCTGGGGCCTCCGGAAAAAAATCGGTGATACCCTGGTTTACCGCAGCGAATCCGGTGAAAAATTATATATACGGTTAGCCGGTGGATTAGATAATTCAATATTTCAGGGAAACCTTCTCATTTCCGACTCCCTGATGCGGTTTTATTTCCCTTCGGCCAACAGTTCAAAGATCATCCTGGTTAACGGACCAGAATCAAAAAAGGAAATAATTACCACCCGGCTGGAATATCTTTTCCGGGACCGGGGAATGATGGTCACCCCGGCAACCGAACGGCTCGCTGCTTTTAATTCTGTGGAAAACACTTATTTGTCGGTATTTATCATATTGGGCGGACTGGGGGTCATCCTGGGCACATTCGGTATGGGGATCGTACTGCTCCGAAACCTGTATGAACGGAAACAGGAGCTGGCCTTATATCTAGTGCTGGGTTTCAGAAAGAATTTTATTCTGAAACTTCTGATCGCCGAACATCTTTTTATCCTTTTCACCGGGATCCTTCTGGGGCTCATCCCGGCATTGGCGGGCATTTTTCCATCCCTTGTTTCCCCCGTGTATCAGTTCCCATGGATCACGGTCCTGTCCATTCTATTACTGATCCTCCTCAGTGGCCTGGTATGTGTCGGGATCCCCCTTTTATCATTATTTAAAAGAGATCTGATCCCGGCGTTAAGAAGTGAATAAGAAATACTCCCTTCGCGGTATAAAAAGTTATTTTGATATCATAGTTTATCTATCTTTGTTTCAAAGGGATTCACTTGTCCACAAAGCTCATCTTATTTCTTTTTTTTCTCTTTATACCCATGATGGTCCTTACCAGTATTTGGTTGTGCTTCAGGAAAACAGATTCATCCGGAAAAGAAAAATTGTCCTCAATCGTTTTTCAGGATGGCGACCTGGTCTTCAGGAGAGGCAGGAGCGTCGAAAGTTTTGCCATATATCTGGCCGATCGGGATCATGATTTTTCGCATATCGGTATGGTCGTGATGGACCATGCTAAGCCCTTTGTCATACATGCTATACCGGGAGAGCCGGGAGAAAGGACATCCATGGTCGTCAATGAACCGGTCCAATCCTTCTTGAATGAGAAAAAGGCAAGTCATTGGGCTGTTTACAGGTCCAGGTTCCCGGAGAAAAAAGCACATCTGGCCGCGTCGAAAGCAAAGGATTTTTATAACCGAAGATTAGTATTTGATGATAATTACGATCTGAAAACCGATTCACGTTTATATTGTTCCGAGTTGGTATTAAAGGCTTACCAAACCATTGGACTTGATTTGGGTCACTATCCTGAACGCGAACTGAAATTTGTAATGGGTTCCAAAAAGATCCTTTTCCCAAGCGCTTTTATTCAAAGTCCTGATTTTTTCAAAATCTGTTCCTATTAATTTATGTTTCACTAAAATTATTTACCCATGAAAAAAACAAACGCATTACTCACGACCGTGACAATTATTTTTATCCTTGGGCTTTTTTCCTGCGGGGGCGGAGGGGGAATTTCAGGGAACACTCCGGGCAATAAAGTAAAAAAAGGGGTAACACTGTTATTCAATAAAAAATACGAGGATGTTGTTAAAATGTACGCAAAAAAAGAAGGGACGAAACTGACAGAAGAAGAGTCAGCCAAACTGGTCGGCATGATGCCAATGGCGCTCAAGGAAAAAGAATCAAAACAAGGGTTGAAAGATGTCGAGATCCTGGAAGAAAAAATCGCGGAGGATGGTAAAAATGCCACTGTCCGTTATAAGATGATTTTTAATAATGGAGAATCCGACGAAGAAAGTACAAAAATGGTCAAAGTAGACGGGGATTGGTATTTTGTAATTGGGAATTAAGTCCCGGAATACATGGCGCCAATGGCGTTCAAAGAAAAAGAATCAAAACGAGGGTTGAACGATCTCGCGGGATCAAGGGTATGGACTCAACTAAAATGACCAGGGAATGGATTTTTCAAACGGAACACTTAATTTTGGGATCGATGTCGACCTGTGGGTTACCAGCGCTTTCGGGCTGTCGCTTAGCTACCAGTACACCACTTCAATTTCTTCTCTTTTCCTTAGCCTGTATGGCGATGACAAAAAGTACCAATTTAAATATTCAGCCTTGAAAATCGGGATCGTTTTTTAGAACCTCAGGCTTCAGCTAAATACGAAATGCCCCCATCGGATCGATGGGGGCATTTCATCGTTTTTAACCATCTTGTGGTTTGACGGAACACATGGCGCCGTCTTTTTGTTCCCCGCATGAAGCAGGGATGTCAACATTAAAACCATATTTAATGCAACCATTCAAAGTTATCAGTAAAAGTGGGGAATTATTCGGTTTTAACATTTTTTATGATTGATAGGAAAAATGGGACCGCTCGTTACTGATAAAGAGTTGCTGAAATAATAAAACACGTACCTTCGCGGCATTATGGTGTTTCAGAAAAGCGCTGTCCGTAATCTCTCGTATTTCATTTCGGTATATCTTCTTTTGATCCTTCTGTTTACCCTTTTCCGGGTTTTATTGGTATTGATCGAATTAGATACAGTCGAGACCATTCCACATCGCGTTCCCCTTATTCTGAAGGCGTTTCGGGTTGGGTGGCGGTTCGATACTGTCATTGCCTGCTACATTCTGGTCCTCCCGGCTTTACTTCTTTCGGTGTTTTCATTTCTCCGGATCCGGAGTGGCTGGATTTATTTCTTCATCACGGCTTTTATTGTTTCACTGAGCGTTGGCGCTTTTTTCATTGCAGCAGTCGATATCCCCTGGTTTAATCATTTCTCCACCCGTATCACATCAGCTGTCTTCAATTGGAAAAACAGCCCCGGATTTGTTTTCAAGATGATCATCGAAGAGCCAAAATATTTTGTTTACTTTTTTGTATTCCTTTTATTTTCCATCGTCTTCATCTTTTTGTACCGGAAAATCAGACGGTATTTTTTCTCCGGACAGAATTTCCTGATTCGGGAAGAGCGGAGATTTCCTACCGACCAGATTTTTATAACCCTTTTGATGATGGGATTTTTATGTCTGGGAGCAAGGGGCAGAATCGAGAAAAAAAGCCCGATCAAACCATCTGCCGCTTTCTTTTCTGAATATTCCATCGTAAACCAGGTCGCCCTGAATCCTGACTATACCTTTATGGTCAGTATGATGGATGATCATAATGAAGAAAACCGGGAACTGCATCTGGTCCGGGATGATGATGCGATAAAACGCATGATGCAGGCTTTCGGCATTTCTAGACTACTGCCCGGTTCACCGGTCGCGCGGGAGGTCCATCCGGAAGGAGTTCCGCTCAGGGCCAATGTGGTGGTGGTGATCATGGAAAGTATGTCGGGAAAATACATGGGCCATTTTGGGAATCCGCGCCACCTCACCCCCAATTTGGATTCATTAGCCAACCATTCCCTTTTCTTTAATCATGTGTACTCCTCCGGATTGCATACATCAGCTGGCATTTATGCCACCCTGTTCTCTTTTCCCAACCTGTTGAACCATCATCCATTGAACCAGGTCATCATCCCCGAATTTACCGGGCTTGGAAAAACCTTGTATGACCGGGGATATCAGACCATATATTTCACTACCCATGATGAAATGTTTGATAATATAGGAGGATTTCTGAAGTTTAATGGATATGAACGAATCGTATGCCAGAAAGATTACCCCGCCTGGCAGGTTAAAAGCACGTTAGGGGTACCGGATCATTACATGTTTGAAAATGCCATTCCATACCTGAACAAACTGTATGCACAAAAAAAACCATTTTTATCGGTATTTCTGACTGCCAGTTTGCATGATCCCTTCATTATCCCTAAGGATGTTCCCGGATTTCATCCACATTCCGGTTATATAGATTACAAAATCGTGGAATATGCCGACTGGTCCATTGGCCATTTTTTGAAAATTGCTTCGAAACAAGCCTGGTTCGACAGTACGATATTCATTTTTATTGCCGACCACGGTAAAAAAGTCAACAGAAATACCTATGATCTTTCCCTTCAGTATTTTCAGATCCCCTTAATCATTTATTCCCCCCTTTTGATCCAACCAGCAGTGATTGAAAAAACAGGCGCTCAGATGGATGTCTTTCCAACCGTGATGGGATTACTGAACCAGGACTATCTTAACAATTGCCTCGGAATAGACCTCTTGAAAAAGGACAGGCCATTCGCTTTTTTCTGTTCCGATGATGCCATCGGGTGCGTGAACCGGGAGTTCTTCTTTGTCAGTCGCCACAATGGCAAAGAATCCTTGTACAAATTCGGAAATGGATCGGAACTCAATTATCTTTCATCATACGGCCCATTGGCCGATAGCATGCGAAGCTACGCGTTCTCTATGCTTCAGGGATCCCAATGGTTGGTGAAAAACGACAAAGTAAAATACGGCAGAAAACCACTTAAAAAGTAAACAAAACTATTCGCTACTCCTTAAGGCAACGCACAGAAAACCCGTAACTCCTGTCATCGTCGTCTCTGCTTACACCGCCGTAATTATAATCCAGGACCCTGACCCAGGCGCTGTCATTACCGCTCTGAAATGAACTCCACCAGATGGAGTAGTAGCCAATGCCGTAAAACGTGCCATCGAGGTCGCGGTAGCTTCCCGGAACGGCAGTAAGCCCATACGCGTTGGCTGCTTCAGTATTGGGGTCATGCCACAGACCGGTGCCAGCCTCGATGGTCCCGGTTGATTTTATCTTTCCACCAGCTATACTATCACCACCAAGAAATATGGTAAGGATAAACCACTCCTCATCCGTTGGAATATGCCAGCCCGTGGGACAAATCCCCTGTACCCCCGGGGTGATAACATATTGCATTATCTCGTGCCATTGGTATAAGCCTCCGTAAATGTCACATTTCGTTACATCGTTGTTATAACAGTACTTCTCATTGATCCCATTATTGGTTTGTTCCTGAACGCCATCAATGCGGATGCCGACATTCAGGTTTTCTGCCATCCATACCTGGGAACCCACGGTAACGGTAGCATAATTGTTATCATCTGCATCGGTGCAGGCTACAAAATTGGAGGTAACCGTTTGGCTTTGAACGGGTATTAAAGGAGTTACCGATTTGTATGTCCCTGAAAAACATTTAAATATCAATTGATCGCCATCGTTGTATTGCATCGGGACCGTGGCCTGGACGCTTTTTAATCCGCTTTGACCCG
>JALNWE010000012.1 GCA_023231065.1 Bacteroidales bacterium | reverse complement strand
GACATGGTCCTGGCTGCCGTCATTACAATATTTGACTGGGCAGGCAGAGATACAGGCATGACAGTTTACGCATTTTTCCTTGTCAACCTCAATGATAGGGACGAGCGATTTTTGCATCTTTTAATTTTTTAATCAAAGATAGTGGCAAAATCAACCTGATCTAAAATTCTTAGTTATCTTTAACACAGATTTTGTCAACGAATGGATCAATATCAGGAAGTATTTTGTTTTACGATGGACAATCGGCGTTATGCATTTCCGTTGATTTCCGTTGACCGGGTAATACAAGCGGTTGCAGTGGAAACCATCCCCAATTCACCCCCGCTGATCTATGGCCTGTTTGATTTCTATGGAAGCCTGGTTCCCGCGATCAATCTGAGATACCTGCTGAATTTGCCATGCAAGCCCATCAGTGCGACCGACTATTTTTTGGTTGTTGATACCCCAAGGCGCAAACTTGCCATGGTCATTGATGAAGTGGATGATGTGATGGTGTCATTTTTACATGATTTTATTCCGGTATCGAAGATTGACAAGGGTTTGGGAGCATCTGGTTTTCTGCAGCGGGAGGACGGCCTGATCGTTGTTTATGATCTTGAGGCCTTTATTTCGGATCGGGAAGAGGATTTAATCCAAAAAGTAATTGACAGCACATCCAGGTAAAAATGGTTTTTTATGATTTCCCGTAAGATTTTACAGAGCATCAGTTTGAAGGTAGCCGATCATTTTGGTTTGAGTTATCGACCGGACCGGTTGTCTGATCTGAAGCGGGGACTGTTATTGACCGCGCGGGATTTTAGTATCGGTGAAACTACCGGTGAAATTGAAAGATGGATACAGGGCCTTTCGTGGACGCGCGAAGAATTGGATATCCTTTCGTCGCACCTGACGGTGGGAGAGACTTATTTTTTTCGCGAAAAGCCATGGCTCGATGTTTTCAAAGATCAATTGATCCCTGAAATAATAAAAAAACGAAAGGGTGGCCATCCGTTCATCCGGATATGGAGCGCGGGTTGCTGCACCGGCGAGGAACCATATTCCCTTGCTATCTTGCTTCGCGAAGCGATTCCTGATATCGGGAAATGGGATATCACGCTTCTCGCGACTGACATTAACCGGAATTTCCTGGCTAAAGCTCAAAAAGGGACCTATCACGCGTGGTCTTTCCGCGAAACCTCACAGGCCATGAAAAACCGTTATTTTTCGTCCAGGGATAGCGCCTGGGAAATTGACAGGGAAATTAAAAAAATGGTCACTTTTGCTCCCCTTAACCTGGCTGCAGATCCATATCCCCAAAAGGTGAATAATACCCTGGATATGGACATCATATTCTGCCGTAATGTGTTAATGTATTTTGTACCAGATCAGATCAGGATGGTAGTAAACCGTTTTCATCAATCGTTGGTCGAAAACGGATGGCTGATCACCGGAGCGGTTGAAATGAATGATGATTATTTCAGGGAATTCTCTTCCGAAAAATTCGGTCCGTGCACTGCCTATCACAAAACTTCCGGGAAGCTGCAACGGCCGTCGATCGCGGATCTTACATCAAAAAAGAAATACCCCCCGGCGCTTCAACAAGTCGTTCCGGAAAAGGAAATTAAGCCTATCCGGCAAAAAATAAAATTGCCCGCGAAACCTATCCTCCCGGATAATCCCGGACCTTCTACAGAAGCAACAATCGAAGACCTTTTTAATAAAGGTCAGTACAAGCAATGTGCTTTATTATGCGAATCCCTTGTCGGGGGACCGCCCGACCTGAAAATTCTGGAAACCCTGGTCCGGTCCAAGGCCAACCTGGGCTTGCTGGATGAGGCCCTGGGCCTGGCAGGGAAATTGATCTTACATGCCCAGGTAAATGAGGAATGTTATTACTTATATGCCAATATCCTTTTAGAGAAACTGGAAATAACAAAAGCTGAACAGTCGGTAAAAAAAGCATTGTTTCTAAACCCACATCACCTGTTGTCTCATTTTTTAATGGGTAATATTTCCATGCAGCTTGATAAAAAACAAGTCGCCCTGAAACATTTTAGAAATGTCCTGGAACTTCTTGGCCAATATAAGGAAGATGAAATTATTCCCGGTTCTGACGGTTTAACGGCGGGAAGGATCAGGGATATAGTAACCAGTTTAACAACAACTTGAGATGGATTTAGAGGATCAGGAAATATTACAGAAACGGGCAAGAATGATCCGGGGCCGGAAAAAGGAAAAGGCATCCCCCGTTGAATCACTATTAGCCGTAGAGTTCATGCTTATCCCGGAGAAATATGCCTTCGACAGCATCTATGTGTCGGAAGTCATGATGCTTCATAATCTCACCACGATACCGGGGACGCCGTCCTTTATTGTTGGTATCATGAACGTCAGGGGAAGCATTATTTCGGTAATAGACCTGAAAATCTTTTTTAATCTTCCCATGAAAGGGATTTCGTCATTTAATAAACTGTTGATCGTTAAACATCAGCAAATGGAATTCGGGATAATAACCGATGAAATAGTCGGTACCCGGCAAATCGATATCCATACATTAAGCGCTCCCCCCGGTACGCTTCGCGGAGTGGGGGCTGATTTTATCCAGGGAATCACTCCCGATGGGACCATCCTACTTAATGCCTCTAACATTTTTTCGGATAATTCTTTAATCATTAACCAGAAATAAAACATAATACGGAGGAGCCATTATGAAGTTATCATTTGGTATGAAAAAAAAGACCGCCCTGATTATTGCATTCGGGACCATTGTCTTTTTAGTTATTATTATCCAGTTAATCTCTTTCCTGGGGATTTCGGGCCTTAGGCAATCTGAGGAAAAACTGAACGGTGCATTTCAAACAAACCAGAAGCTTGTTGAACTGCGATCCGGCCAAAACCGTCTCAGGGTCCTCATGCTTGAAATGATCCTGTCGAAGGGGGCGCATGAAAAAGGGACCGCGCAAAGGGATATCAGGCAAAGGGTTGAATCAATGGACAGTACCATCAACGCAATTGAATTGCTCCTGGCCGGTTCACCTGGGAAAGTGGAAAAATTTTCAGAAATAAAAAAAATGATAAAAATATACAATGAAAACCGCGACAATCAAATCCTGTTAATAAATCAAGGGAAAGATGAAGAAGCCCGGGCTATCACATTTGATGTTCAGGCTCCGTTGTATGAAAAAATACGGGATCAGATCATTGATCTTGGGACGGTATTGCAACGCGAAACAAATCAGATCATTGATCAAAATGCCTCGTTGTCACGGAATATTTTCTTTCTGGTGATTTTATTGAGTCTCCTTATTATAGGAGCATCTATTTTATTTATGATCGTAATATTCAAGATACTCCGTAAAATTTCAAAAGAACTTGTAAGCGTGGTTAATATTATAGGGACTTCTGCAGCGGAGATCCTGACAACCGTAAACGAGGTTTCTACCGGGGCAACGGAAACGGCTACGGCGGTATCGGAAACCACCACTACGATGGAAGAGATCAGGCAAACTTCGCTGGTTGCCACCCAGCGGGCCCAATCGGTTCTTGAAAGTTCACAACGGGCTTCAGAAGCGGCGGATAATGGTAAGGAATCGGTTCAGCAAACCATCGAAGGGATGACCCGGATCAACCAGCAGATGAACATGATTGCCGAAAGCGTTGTCAAACTTTCGGAGCAAAACCGGTCCATCGGGGAGATCACCATATTATCAAACGATATTGCCGATCAATCAAACCTGTTGGCCGTCAATGCTGCCATCGAAGCCGCGAAAGCGGGGGAACAGGGGAGGGGATTTGCCGTTGTAGCACAGGAAATCCGAAGTCTCGCGGAACAGTCAAAGCAGGCAACCGCGCAGGTCAAAGAAATCCTTTCAGAAATCCAGAAGGCAGTAAACCTCGCGGTCATTGCGACCGAACAAGGTTCCAAAGCAGTTGAACAAGGGAATAAACTGGCTACCAAGAGCGGGGAAATGATAGAAATTTTGGCCGAAAGCGTTAATGATGCCGTGCAGTCGGTCATCCAGATATCCACTTCGGGCCAGCAACAAATGGCCGGGATGGACCAGATCGTCCCTGCCATGGAAAATATTAAACAAGCCAGCGAACAAAATGTGATTGGTACCAGGCAAACCCAGAAGGCAGCGCAAAGCCTGAATGATCTGGGGCGAGACCTTAAGAAAATTATCGAAATGTATAATGTCTGAAAGCCGATATGGATAAAAAGCAAGAAGCATTTCTTCTGGAACTAATCAACGATTTTAAGGTTGAGGCCGCCGAACAGCATCAGACCATCATCAATGGATTAGTAGCGTTGGAAAAAGGCCCACCCACTGCGGCTTTTCAGCAGTTGGTGGAAACAACATTCCGTGAGATCCACAGCATGAAAGGAGCGGCAAGGGCAGTCAACCAGACTGAAATTGGACGTTTGTGCCAGGGCATGGAAAGTGTTTTTCATCAGGTAAAATCGGGAGATCTTGCCCTCACTTCCGTTCATTTCGATGCACTCTATCAGGCCACCGATTTGTTAGCCGTCATGTTGGCCGAGATCGACAAGAAAGAGAAAAGCTTTGGGGCCAATACCCTGGCTCAGATGATGAAGCGGCTGGATGCGCTTACTTCGGGGGAGATACCTCCAAAACCCATGGAGTTTCCGGCCCTTCCACGGGTCCAGGATCAACCGAAAACCGAAAAACAAAACCAACCAGTGCCCAAACCCGTCGTTGCTGTCCCTCCCGCGGCTGATACCGTGAGGATCGCGACAGCCAAGCTGGGGACTTTGTTGCATGAAGCGGAAGAATTCATTTCGGTTAAAGCAACGCTCGGATACTATATCCAGGAAATCCAGAAACAACAAAACCAACGGCTATCCGGCATCATCAGGGAGATGAAACAATTTCATCACGCGTTATCGCGAATGGTTGATGATTTGTTGTTAGACATTAAAACCACCCTGTTATATCCGTTTTCGACGCTGTTGGATATTTTCCCCAAAATTGTCCGCGATCTTGGCAAAGAATACAAAAAAGAAATTAACCTGACCATTCAGGGCGGGGAAATAGAGATCGATCGCAGGATCCTGGAAGAAATCAAGGATCCCCTGATTCACATTATCCGTAATTGTATCGATCACGGGCTGGAAACGCCGGAAATAAGGAAGGAAGCAGGAAAAGCGCCATCCGGGATTCTTGAAATGATCGTTAAAAAGGATACCGGTCGCCATGTTATTTTAACCATCAGGGATGACGGCACAGGAATTGACAGGAAAAAGGTCCTCCAATCCGCGCTGAAGATGGGAATAGTAACTTCGGAATCTGCCGAAAGAATGACGGATCAGGAGGTTTTTTCCCTGATTTTTCGGTCAGGCATTTCAACGAGTCAGTTTATTACGGATATCTCCGGCAGGGGGCTTGGAATGGCAATCGTTGCAGAAAAAATTTCGAAACTTGGCGGAGACATAGCCACCTCATCTATTCCCGGACAGGGCGCCGCTTTTACGATCACCTTACCTGTTACTATTTCCAATTTCAGGGGTATCCTTGTACAGATCAGTGAACAGTTTTTTATTATACCGACTACTTCTGTCGAAAGGGCTATCAGGATCAGGAAAAAAGGAATCCGGTCGGTGGAAACCAGCCCCATGATATCCCTGAATGATGAAAGTATCGCGCTGGTGCGACTGGGAGATGTTCTTGGGATACCCCCCCTGAAATCAAAAACGACAGAAGACCTTCCTGTCCCGGTTTTGATCCTGTCGCTGGCTCCTAAAAAGATTGCCTTTATCGTTGATTATATTCACGGAGAACAGGAGGGGATGGTCAAGGATATGGGACCGCAACTTATTCACGTCAGAAATATTTCAGGCATCACCGTTTTAGGGAGCGGCCAGATAATCCCGATCCTCAATATTCCTGAGCTCATGGATTCTGCAACGCACGCTTTTTCTCCCGGAGCTGAACAGCAACCTGCCTATACGGAATCATTGTCAGATCATCAGAAATATATACTGGTTGCCGAAGATTCAATCACATTAAGGATATTGCTGAAAAATATCCTTGAATCATCAGGATATATGGTAAAGACTGCCGTTGACGGGATGGAAGCATTTCAGTTTCTTAAAAATGAAGTTTTCGATCTTGTGGTCTCGGATGTGGAGATGCCCCGCATGAATGGATTTGATCTGACGTCCAGGATCCGGAATGACAAAACACTTTCCGAAACGCCGGTGATCCTTGTCACCGCGCTCGACTCCCCCGAAGACCGCCAGAAGGGCATTGAATCCGGGGCCGATGCATACATAATAAAAGGTAACTTTGAGCAAAGCAACCTGCTTGATACAATTCATCGTTTGATTTAATAAAATCCATGAAAGCAATTCGGAAAATCAGGGTTTTGATTGTGGAGGATTCAAAAGTCAACCAGGAATTACTCAAGGGGCTTCTTGAGGAAGACCCTGTTTTTGAGGTTATCGGAGTTGTCAGCAACGGAGCTGACGCGGTGAAATTCGTTACCGGGAATTTACCCGACGTGGTTAGCATGGATATTTACATGCCCGTGATGGATGGAATGGAAGCTACCCGGAAAATCATGCAGTTCACCCCTGTCCCGATTGTGATAGTAAGCAGTTTTTACAACACTTCCGAGGTAAAAATGTCTTTCAGTATCCTGGAAGCCGGGGCCTTGACGATCCTTCCGAGACCTTATGGCCCCGGGCATCTGCAATATCAGCAGACGGCAAGGATATACAGGAATACCTTAAAAATGATGGCGGAAGTCAAAGTAAAAACAATTTACCGGTCATTTCCTCCTATCGCGAAAATAAACCAACAGATTTCGGTTTTCCATTCAACCGTTTTATCATCCAGGAGCAGATCCGCCACCCCCTCCGACTATAAGATAATAGCAATCGGAGCTTCTGCAGGAGGGCCGCAGGTCATCCAGTTCATCCTGAAAGAGCTTCCTCCTTCACTCCCGGTCCCGGTCCTGATCGTTCAGCATATTGATGCGAATTTCGCGAAGGGATTTGTGGATTGGATAAGTTCGTTTTCTTCCCTGCCTGTTCATGTGGCATGTCACGGAGAGATGATGATACCGGGACATGTTTATTTTCCACCCGGGGACCATCACCTGGGCGCGCTTAGTCCCGGGGTCATTGCTGTACGAAAAAAGCCTCCGGAAAAAGGGCTGAGGCCTGCCGTAAGTTTTCTGTTCAGGGAAGTCCTGGCCGTTTATGGCAAAAGCGCTATCGGGATTCTTTTATCAGGAATGGGTTCGGATGGCGCCGAGGAATTAAAAATGCTTTATGACCAGGGCGCTTATACCATCGCGCAGGATGCTTCAAGTTCCCTTGTCCATGGAATGCCCGGAGAAGCCATCAGGATAGGAGGGGCATTCAGGGTTTTGTCGCCCGGTGAGATTGTTGCCGAAATTATTGAATTATTTCATAAATAGTTACCTGCCATGCTAACATCGTATCAATTAACACTTGGGAATGGCTATATTTTAGCGGTCGAAGATTCCCTGGTCCAGGCCAAAAAACTCCGTCATTTTTTCGATGAGAACAACATCAGCAATTCCTTTTATACCAATGCCATGGATGCATTTGCCGCGGCCCTTGACCGGCCTCCCGTCCTTATCATCAGTGATATTGTGATGCCGGGGATGGATGGCTACGAGTTTTGTACAAAACTTAAAGCCGATCCTGTGTTGAAGGAAATTCCGGTCATACTGCTGACCTCCCTTAGGGATCCCCTGGATATCATCAAGGGGTTGCAGGCTGGCGCTGATAATTTTATCACAAAACCCTATGAGGAACAATACCTTTTATCGCGAATTCATTACCTGTTGGCAAACCGCGACATGAAAAAAAGCGGGGCTGCCGATATGGTCATCGAAATCATGTTCCGGGGGAATAAATATTCGATCAATTCGGATAAGAAACAAATCCTTGATTTACTGCTTTCAGTATATGAAGCTGCCGTACAGCGAAACGACCAGTTGATCACGACCCAGACAGAACTTCAAGCCTCCAACGAGAACCTGATTTCTGCAAACCAGGAGCTGGAAACGTTTTCTTATACCGTGTCACATGATCTGCGCTCCCCTCTGAACGTCATTTGTGGTTATACTCAACTTCTCCAATCAGACTATTCAGGTCAATTGAACAACGAAGCAAAAGAGTTCCTTGAACGGATTCTTCAGGCAGCTTTTTCAATGGCGCAATTGATCGATGACCTGCTTATGTTCTCGCGGTCAGCCAGGTCTGAAATAAAATCCGAAATGATCGATCTTACCGGGCTTGCAAAAAATGTCATGAAGGATATTTGTCAGCGCGATCCGGCGCGTAAAATTCGTATTTATATCGAGGATGGCCTCGAAATACAGGCTGATCCTGCGCTGATGCGCATGGTTCTCGATAATTTATTAGGCAATGCCTGGAAATACACGGGAAAAACCATAGATCCTGAAATTTCGTTTGGCCAGATGGTTACAAAGACAAAAAAAATCTTTTATGTCCGCGATAATGGCGCCGGATTTGATATGTCCAAAGCGGACAAACTCTTCAATCCATTTCAGCGGTTTCATTCCAGCGCGGATTTCCAAGGCACGGGCGTTGGTTTGGCTACTGTCAGACGGATTATTGAGAGACATGGCGGAAGGGTCTGGGCTGAAGCAGAGCCTGGAAAAGGAGCGACTTTTTATTTTTTGATATGATTTATCCGGTGATTTATCCCGGTTTGGCCCAATCAGTTTCCATCCCTGATACATCGAACCGAAAAACCGAAGGCATGATCATTCTCGATGGTGGTTACCCCATCGTAATCGTTCTGAAGGAATTTTGATAAGGCGCAATCCCCGGAGTAACCGGTTGATGTCCAGAAGAAAGTATAGGTATCAAGCGGGTAAAAAGTTCCCAGGTTACTCCGGTATCCGTTTGGAATGGCATTAAAACCACTTTCGTTGGTAGCGCCGGAATTGGGCCAGGCCCAACGATCATGTCCCTGATTTTTCATCTTTCCTCCGGCAATAGCTTCACCACCCAGGAAGTTCGTCAGTTCCGACCATTCATTTTCTGACGGGACATGCCATCCTTTTGGACAAATGTTGCGCTTGTCATCTACAGCGTACCAGTTATATAGGGAGCCATATACGGCAGCCATGGAAGGATCATTATCAAGATTGCACCGGGATGCCGATTTAAGGTTTTTCCATTCGGTTTTGTTTTTGGCCTCAGGGATCGCCTCCCCGTTCTGAAAATGAGTGACCCTCAGATTTTCAGTTAGCCATACCTGTTTGCCAATGGTTATCGGATGATAGGCATTTCCATCAATATCTTTCACCGTTGCCGGATAGGAGGATTTAAGGCCCCCCCTGTCAGCTGGGAAAGGTTTGTTTGTGCGGTTGCACTGTGAGCACCCCCCTGTGGCTATAACAAAAAGCAATAAAATCAGGATTAATCCGATCTGATGGTGAAATAATGGGATCCGGTTCATTTTTTGGAATATTTCCTGATCACATCAATCAAGGTTTGCCGGCTGAAAGGTTTTGAAATATAATCATCACAGCCGGCCTCAAAGATTTTTTGTTTTTCGTTGGCGAGCGCATAAGCCGTCTGTGCAATAACAGGCATATCGGGCCTCATTAATTTGATCTCCCGTGTGGCTAAATACCCATCTATGCCCGGCATTCTCATATCCATCAGGATAAAATCAATGTCGGGTTGCTCTTTGACAAAACTAATTGCCTGTTCTCCGTTTTGGGCCCATAATAATTTTACCCCGGTTGGTTTCAGCATCAGTTCGATCAGAATATAATTCGATTCAATATCTTCAGCGATCAAAATCGTCTTTCCAGAAAGATTGATCGAAGGTTCCTCCTTTTTATCCGTTGTGATATTGTCAGTAAATATGACCGAACCAGGAAGGGTAAAATAAAATATTGAACCTTGTCCAAGTTCGGTCTCAACATGTAAGCTCCCACCCAGCATGGTTGCGATCTCTTTGCAAATCGTAAGGCCCAGCCCAACGCCTTCGTATTTTCTTGTATGGGCGTCGTCAACCTGTCGGAATTGTTCAAAGATGATCGCTGTTTTATCTTTTGGGATTCCAATCCCGGTATCCCTTATAAAAAAAGTAATATCCTGTCCGGTCATCGAAAAGCCGACGTCAATTTTACCCGACTCAGTGAATTTGACGGCATTGCTGATCAGATTGACAAGTAATTGGGTCAATCTGACCCTGTCGGTCTTTATTGAAACACGGTCACTGTTTTCAGGATGAAGAAAAGATGTCTTAACATGCTGTTTCCCTTCTTTTGTTATTTCAGCATTCAGGTGTTGCCGGAGGCCGTCAAACAAATCGAGTATGGGAAATTCACTGATGGTCAGCGCCAGCCCTTTTGCCTGCAGAATGGCAACATCAAATACAGATTCAACAACTTTTAAAAGTTTGGAGCCGCCCTGATAAATCAATTCGGCCATTTCCTCAATTTCAGATAAAGGAAGCTCCTTATTGATCAGTCTGCTGAACCCCATGATGGCATTTAATGGGGTCCGGAGCTCATGCGACATCGTAGCTAAAAACGCCGATTTAAGGCGGTCGCTTTCCTCTGCCCTCTCCTTGGCGGCAATCAATTCAGTTTCTGCCCGTTTGCGTTCAGTTATATCGCGGACAATGCCAACCGCCCCGAAACCATTGGGCAGTTGCATCCCTGCTAGGGAGAGTTCAATGTTGATAATACTTCCGTCTTTTTTACGGCCCTCTAATTCGGTTATTTTACCAATGGCATCCCCCGCGCCCGACTTTGTAAATTGGCTGAATGCTTTTACATGCTGGTCGAAATATTTTGGGACCATGATCAATGGATGCAGTTTTTTGTTCAGGACTTCAGCAAAAGAGTAACCAAAAATCTTTTCTGCCGCCGGATTCCAGTAAATGATTTCCCCCAGATTGTTGATCAGGATGATACCGTCCTGGGCCGAGGCGCTGATCAACCTGAATTTTTCCTCACTGGATTTCAACTCTTCTTCCATCTTCTTCCGGTCGGTAATATCGAGGAGCGAAGCAACAAATTCAGTTGTGCCTGGAATGCTGTCGATGGTCAGGAAAATATTCCTGCGTCCTCCGTCAGGTCTTACAAAAGTAAATTCATATTGTTGGGGGATGTTATATCCTGATTCCCGTCTTTTATTGAAATATTCCGACATTCTTTGCAGATCCTCTTCTGCCACAAATTCAAACCATTTTTTCTTTCCCTCAATCTCCTCCTTTAAAAAGCCACTGAGTTCTTCAAATTTGCTGTTTACCAATGAAATAGTCCTGTTATGGTTTAGGATGCAGGTAGCAGTTCCGGTATTTCCGAAAATAGCCTTGTACCAGTTTTCGCTTTTTGTCAATGCCTCTTCCGACTCTTTTTTCTTCGAGATGTCGTGTTCTATTGAAATCAAATATTGAACGTTTCCTTCGTCATTGAACACAAGGGACATGTAAACTTCTTCCCAGTATAGTTCCCCGTTTTTTTTCTTGCCGACCAATTCCCCTCTCCACGATTTTTCCCGGAATAATATATCCCGGTACTTTTGGGCAAGGATTGGATCGTTCACACCTGATTTAAGTGCGTTAATGCTCTGTCCGATAGCTTCATCGGCAGTATATCCGGTCGTTTTCTCGAACTGGGGGTTGACAAACTGAATGATCCCTTCTTCCGAAGTGATCACAATGGAGCTTGGCGCTTTGTTGATGGCATTCCAAAGGAGTTTAAGCTGCAGATCTGTTTTTAACTTGACCAGGTTTAGTTCAGCCTCTATTTTTCTGGCCCTGAGCCTTTCTTTTTTCAGCTTCAGTACATTTTCGATAGCGGTTGGCAACCGGTGAAGCCTTTCTTTGACCACATAATCCCAGGCTCCTGATTTGATCGAGTCGGCTGCTGCCTCTTCCGAAATGGACCCGGTAACGATGATGAACGGTAGCAACGGATCAAAATTTTTACATAATTTTAAGGCATCCAATCCGTTAAATTGGGGAAGGTTATAATCGCTGATCACAATATCGGGAACTATTTCATTTAAGCTCCGGATAAAATCATTTTTCGATAGGACCCAATCAAATTGAAATGGATATTTAAGGGCTGAGACTATTTCGCTTTTAATGAGCTCCATATCGTTCTCATTATCCTCCAATATTAAAATTTTAACGGTATCCATATCCTAAAGGTTACATCATATTGTTTTATTGATAAGGGCCCAGAAAGAACCAATTTTTTTAACTGCTTCCAGGAATTCGGCATAGTCAATGGGCTTAACCACATAAGCGTTGACCCCCAGTTTATAGCTTTCAACGAGATCTGCTTCCAGGGATGATGCTGTCATCATCACCACGGGAATGCTTTTCAGGGATTCACTGGATTTTATCTGCCTCAGCGCCTGGATGCCATCAAGTTTTGGCATTTTGATATCAAGGAGGATCACTACAGGCCTTTCTTTTTCCCTGTTGCAATAAGTTCCCTGGTAATTCAGGTAATCCAAAACCTGTTGACCATCGCGGACTATATCAACACGATTTTGAAGGTTACATTCCTTAAAGGCAGACATGGTAAGTTCAATGTCGTCTTCATTATCTTCTGCATACAAAATAGGGGGGAATTTTTCCATGGTACAGATTTATAAAGTGATATAGAATGTTGCTCCCTGATTAACTTCGCCGGAAGCTGAAATGATGCCATCATGCTTTTTAATGATTTGCTTGACATTGGCCAGGCCGATACCGGTCCCTTCGAATTCCTCGCTGGTGTGCAGGCGCTGAAAAACGCCAAAAAGTTTATCGATGTATGCGTTGTCGAATCCCGCCCCGTTGTCTTTAATATAAACGGTACAGGGTTTTTCCAGGTTTTCACCAGGGAATATTTCAATGACGGCCTTTTCTTTTTTCGAAGTAAATTTGATGGCGTTGGAAATTAGATTTTCAAAAGCGATCTGCAACAGGGCAAAGTCACCCTGTACTACCGGCAAATTTCCTATTTCAAATTGAATTTTACGGTTTGTAATATCGGATGCATACTGATCTATAACCTGTTTAACAATAACATTAAGATCTACGCTGGATTTTTTAACGGCAGTCCGGCCGAGTCTGGAGAAATTCAATAATTCATCGATCATAATGGCCATCTTTACGGTTGCCTTGCTGATCTTTTCAAGAAAACGTCCGGTTTCGGAAGAACATGGCGAAATGCTGTTTTTCAATAATTTTGAAAACCCGTCAATGTGCCTGAGCGGGGCGCGGAGGTCATGCGAAACGGAATAGGCAAATGATTCCAGGTCCTTGTTGACCGACTCTAACTTTGCCGTGCGGTCTTCCACTCTTTTTTCAAGGGTTTGGTTCAGGAGTAGTAATTCATTTTCAATTTTTTTTCGTTCGGTGATATCGCGGGTCACTCCCAGGAAAAACAGGAACTTACCCTCTTCATTGAAAATATTGTTGACGGTGGATTCTGTCCAAACCGTTGAACCATCTTTGCATTTCTGTTCAAGGCTGAACCTGGAGGGCGATAATTTTTTATCGGTATTATTACTGGCTATATTGTCAATAAGGTTCTGATAGGTGGCGCCAAACCCGGTTTTTGTCAGGATTTCTTCGAAGGGTTGGTTCATGGCCTCTTCTGGTGTGAAACCGCTTACGCGTTCGACCGATGGGCTCATATAGAGAAATTTCCCGTTTATATCCAATGTCCAGATCACATCGCTGGCATTCTCCGCGAGAAGCCTGAATTTCTCCTCGCTCTTTTTCAAGGTCTCTTCTGCCTTATAGCGTTCCGTTATATCGTGTACAATGACTAAAATGCTATCGATGATACCGTCTGCGTTTTTAAGGGGAGAAATATTCATAGATGAAAAAAAACGGGTCCCGTCAGGACGGATCCTTTCCGTTTCGTATCCTTCAATTTTTCTACCCTGCCTTGTTTCCGCGATGAAATATGGAAAATCATGTTTTCGTTCTTCAGGAATGTAAGGAAGGATGCTTTTTCCAAGAATATCTTTCAGGGGGATTCCATAAATTTTCTCGGCCCCTTTATTCCAAAACCGGACAATCCCATCAAAATCAGCAGTTGCGACGGCATCGGTCATCGTTTCCAGAATATTGTTCAGTTGTTCGCTTTTTTGCTTGACCTGGAGTTCGATTCTTTTTTTTGCCGTGATATCGGTTAGATAAATAAGGATAGCAGGGCTCCCTTCCCATTCGGTAAGGATCGAGTTGATATGGACCCACATAGGGTCCCCTTCCCTGGTCAATGTCCGGAATTCATATCCGGTAGGGGGTGATTTCCCTTCCAACCGGATTTTGTACCGTTCCAGGACCATCATCTTGTCATCAGGGTGAATAAAATTCCCAAGGGGTTTGGAGATCAACTCGTCGATCGGGTAATGAAGAAGTTCGGTAGTGCTTTTATTGACATATTTGAATTTTCCATCCTGTGCGATGATGATGGCTTCATTCGCGTTTTCAACCAACAATCTGAATTTTTCATCAGAAGGGATCACTTGCCCTGAATTCAGGGCCCTTTCAGCAGGAAGTGGGGACCTCGGTTTTTTCATCAATCAGGGAGGTTTTATTCTGTAAAGATAGGATATTTTCTGAAAAAATCAAGGGATAACGATGAAAACAAACATGCCGGTTTGTTTTTCATCATTATATATAAAATACAAATGATCAGCTTTATATAAAAAGATTGTTCTTTTTATATTATGGTTGATGTGAATTTCATAATTTTATAGCGATTATCAAACTATTTCAATAATGAAAAACAAATGCTTGTTGATTGGCCTTTTTTTATTTTTTTTCAACTTCTCTTTTTCCCAGGGAGTCGCCGTGTCGGATCAGTCCAATGCGACCGTATCAACCGGTGCTGTGCTGGATGTCAGTTCTTCTTCAGCGCTGAGTTCCGCCAAGGGATTCCTTCCTCCCCGGATTGTCAGCGAAAAGTATGCGGTCTCCTCCAAATCCGACGGGTTGATGTACTATTTCTCAAGCGATAAATCCTATGGTTACTGGACTTCTGGTGGGTGGTATTCTTTCGCTGTTTCGGGGCCCTATCAAGGAGCAGATGTCAATGAATCAGATCCTGTATCCCAGAGCGTTATGTTTACCCCGCTTGGAGGAATGGCGTTGAAAATGATCAATAAAACCGGAGCTATAACGGTCAAGGGTCAGATCGTATCGCCCTCTCCAACCACCGAAAATGGTTTTATTCTGGCATCAGCCTCATCTGTGAATCCGGTTGGGGTGGTATTCGAGGCTGGTATTGAAGATGGTTCTGCCTGTTGGATAGTTGTTTCGGGTGTTGCCGAAGTCCTGCTCGCGGATACTCAACCTGCCGCGATGGGTTATGAAGTACAGATCAGTTCAACTTCAGGGAGAGCAGAAACTAAAATTTCGGACCTTACATCAACAGCCATTGAAATAGGTCATTGTATCCAATCCGTTTCGGGTGGCGCCGATCAGAAGGTGAAGGTAATCCTTCATTTCAACTGACCGGTATCCGATTTCCGAAACTGTATTTCAGGAAAATTAAGCTGGTGAATGTCAATATTGCTTCATCAACTCTTTTACTGCTGCTTCGATCTGCTGGTCGTGACCGGATGATAATATTCCGGGTTCATCCGGTACACGGATGTCAGGTTCCATTTGGTTGTTTTCACAAAACTTTCCATCGGGGGTCCGCCATCCACCCATAGGGATCCCAAAATATAGCGTAGGATCGATTTGTGTTTCCCACCACACGAAAGTCCCGGTTCCGGGGACAGGCATACCCAGGGTTTTTCCGGTATTTTTCAGTTTATAGGCAACGGGGAAAAGATGGGCATCCGAATAGTTGCTTTCCCCGATCAGGACGATGGAAGGCTTTACCCATTTATCATAGGGTTCTGATCCGATGTATTGACCATGAGGAACAATATCAATATATTTTTTTCCACTGAGGAAGTCGGATAGCTGTTCATGAATATTACCGCCACCGTTGAAACGGGTATCCACGATCAAAGCCTTCTTTTCAAAACTCCGGCCCAGCGCTTCTTCAAATACCACCCGCATACTGGCATCGTCCATAGAGCGGACATGGACGTACCCGATTTGTCCGCCGGATAATTTTTCCACTTCGTTCCTGCGGCCCTTGACCCATCGTTTGTAAAGCAGTTCATTGGCCTCCCCGGCATTGATGGGTTTGATGCTTTCTTCCCACCGTTCACCGCTGACGGGATTAAACATGGACAGCAGGGTGAGTTTATCGGTTTTCCGGTTCAGGAACTTGTAAAAATCAATCGAATCGGTTACTGCCTCCCCATCAATTTTTTCAATAATATATCCACTTTTTATTCGGGATGAAGCTTTGTCAACCGGCCCTCCTTCGATCACTTCCGCAATTTTCAACCCGGGCCCGGCATAATCATAATCGAAAAACAATCCGGGGCTTGCAGTCTGATCAACATTGGGTTTACCGGCATAATATCCACACCCGGTATGCGATGCGTTCATTTCCCCCAGCATTTCGCTGAGCATTTCCGCAAAATCATAATTGTTGTTGATATAAGGAAGAAATTTCTGATATACGGTTTTATAATAATTCCAGTCAACCCCCTGCATATCCTCCACATAAAATTTTTCCTTGAATTGCCTCCAGGCATGCTCAAAAATATAGTTCCTTTCCTCAGCGGGTTTCAGAAGCATCTCCCCGGTCGTTTTCAGGGGTTCCGTTTTACCTCCGTCCACTTCAACTTTCATGGGTTTTCCATCCGCTAACAACAGGATGAATTTGCCATCGGAAGATAATTCCATCCCGGTATTTTTGGCTCCTAATTTTGCCAGGACTTTTGTTTCTTTTGTCCGGATTTCTGTTACCCAGAGGTCATTATCCTTTTCAAAATGCGTCAGGTAAAAAAGTTTTTCCCCATCCTTCGAAAGCAGCCAATCCCTGATCGAAGAAGTATGCGTAGTGATTTTTGCCTTACGTTCGGTCAAGTTTTCCCACTCGATGGTTACTTTTACCGAATCCTGTTTTGATTTTTCGGTCGAATCTGCCTGGCCCTTTTTCCCTTTTTCACCTTTTTCCTTCTCTGTATCCTTTTTCTTTTCTTTATCTTTCTTCTCCTTTTCTTCCTGATCCTTTACAAGGGCAAGTTCCTCTTTGGAGAGATTAAACCGGTCAAATGCCGTCTTCGTAAAAAACATGGCATATATATCGCTGCTGGAAACATTGCCCCCCTGGGTCCAGTTCCCGTTCCGGTCACATTCCCAGGTCATCATTTTACCATCGACAGACCATTTCGGGGCATAATCATCATACCCGCTCAGGGTCAGGTTCTTGATTTCACCTTTGCCATCAGCGGAAACCAAACCGACTTCTGGTGAAAAAATCCGGTCGGGGAAGGCGAAATTCACAAGGAACCATTTGCTGTCGGGCGACCATTGATAGTACTGGTCACCGTCAGCATAAGAATAGTTGACATTGGCCGGCATAATGGTGCGGGTTGCTTTTGTTGCCAGGTTGATGACTTTCAGTACCACCCTGTTTTCAAGGTAGGCCACTTCTTTACCATCCGGTGAATATTCGGGTTGAAATTCTTCAGCTTCAGTAGCCACAACAGGTTCTGTCTTCAATACCGTGGAAGCATAAAAATAAGGCTCTTCCTTACGTACGATGGAGGTGGTATAAACATTCCAGCTGTTATTCACTTCGGCTGCATAAACAAGGGAACGGCCGTCGGGGCTGAAACTGACGCTCCGTTCCTGGTAAGGCGTATTGGTGATCCGTTTGGTATAACCCCCATCAATACTGCTGACAAAGATCTCGCCCCTGAAAACATAAACATATTCTTTCCCATTTGAAGAAAGCCTTGTTTCCGTGAAACCTTCGTTGACAGGAACAATACGTTCCTGCTGGCTCCGGCCATCGGCGGATATGGTCACCGGGATTTTGACCGGATCTTCCCCGGGGCGCAAGGTAAAGATTTCTCCGTCGTAAGTAAAACACAAAGTATTATTGTCTGACCTGGAAAGGAACCTGACCGGATTTTTGGCAAAATGGGTCAGGGCGGTTGACTTTAGTGGATCCGTGAGGGAACTCTTATATACGTTAAACGATCCGCTTTGTTCGCTCAGGTAATAAAAATCCCGGTCATTGGCGTCAAATACCGGGTTCCGGTCTTCGCCGTTGAATCGGGTGAGCTGGTTGTATTTTTTTGAATTGAAATCATAAACCCAGATATCGCGTGCAATGGCTGAAGTGTGATGTTTCCGCCATTCGTTTTCATAACCCTTGAGATCTTCAAAAATAATTTTATCCCCGATAGAAGTAGGGCAGGCCTCAAGGGCAGGAGTAGGGAGGAGCATAGAGACTTTTCCGCCTGAAACCGGTACCGAATATAATTCACTCAATAAGGACATAGGGAATTGTGCATTGGTTGCCAGGTCCTGCCTGTAAGCCGAAAAAATGACATCTTTATTGTTGGCCGTAAAAGCCCATGGGATTTCACGGTTGGAATGAAAAGTCAGCCGTTTGGCCTCCCCCCCGCTGGAAGGGATCAGAAAAACATCAAAATTCCCGGTCCGGTCAGAGGCAAAAGCAATTTGTTTACCATCATGGCTCCATACCGGGGCATATTCATAGGATTCTGTTATGGTAAGCGGGGTCGCTACCCCTCCTTTTGAAGGGACTGACCAGATATCTCCTTTATAGCAAAAAAGGATGGTTTTCCCATCTGGCGAAATAGCCGTGTAACGCATCCATAATGGATTATCCTGGCAATAAATCCGCGAAGCCAGGAAAAGTAAAAGAGTAAAACTTAATAGTTTTTTCATATCCTGAATAAAATTTGAATCATTAGACTTGATTTAAAAAAAATTGTTACAATAAAACCCGTTTTCACGGTTAAATTTATCTGAGAAAGATCTTTGTTGCCGCAGCTTTCCCATTCTGTATCACAGAGATCAAATACAGTCCGGTTTGTCTTCCTTCCAGGGATAACTGCTTTGATGGAGCAGTGATTTCTTCGGCAATAATGCATTCGCCGGTGGGCCCGTAAACCCTGATCAGGGAAGGTTGAAAGGCTTTTTCAGAAAAAATCTCCAGGGTAAATTTTCCGTCAGTCGGATTGGGAAAAACCGTGAACAGGCTTTTCGATTCCGGGATATCCGTTTTTATTTTCAATGCTTTCATCTGGTTTTGGGCCAATGCCGGATAGGCAATATTGCAATAATCCGCGGTGGTGGTTATATATCCGGAAAAATATCCTCCGCTGTCGATCGCGGCGCCCGGCAGAAGGTGTATGGCCTGTCCTGAGATCAGTGTTGCCGAACCCCCGTCCCGGATCCTGAAGATAGTTCCGTTACCCGCGACATTGATGATCTGGGTTGCATTGTAACAAACGGTCTGATCCTTTTCAATAACAATATCAGCCAGATCAAGCTTCAGGGGCGGGGAGGTGGTCCCGGTAACGGAACCATTGGTAAAGGAGGGATAAAAAACAACCCCGTCATAATCTCCGAATTCACGGGGTGTTGGATCATCGGTCCAATTCAGAGGGGAAGTGGAAGAAGATCCCAACCATTCAAAATTAATAGTAAAAAAGGTACTATCCGGAATCGAAATCCCATTGTTCAATCCTGCCCAAATAAATGCAAGCTTGCCGGGAAAGCTTTCACCGATCATCACGTCGGAAATTCCTGGGAACCAGTTTGATGTGCCGGTATAAGTCATCAGTGCCGGATCAAATTGAAGGCTGAATTGGAATGAGCCCATATTGACAATATTCGTTGCATGAACGGGGATAGTGACCGCTCCAGGTACCAGTCCCGTTATGGCAGGAATAGAAAGTCCCGGCGTTTCAGGAAGGCCCCGATGGTAATCAGGCCCGGGATCGTTGGCTTGAGGGAGGGCAGGGGCTGCCGGGGAATAAATGCCAAGAGCGAATAATATAAATATCATTCGGCCCCATTTTGATTTCACGGTCATTGTCTATGTCATAATTTTCGTTAAACTGACTTGATCGGGACAAATATACTACGTTTGCATTCAGGATAAATTGATATATTTGCACAACTTTTTAAAAAAATAAATCATTCAATTATTGCATTATGAAAAATTTAAAAATTGCAGGACTGGTCATGGTTATTGCAGTAGCCATGTTGTTCTCTTCTTGTTCAAGCAACAAATCCTCGGAAAATTCGGGTGTGTCAAACCCGGAACTATGGAAAACCCTAACAGAATCTGATTGGGCTGCATGGGCGGGCCCCGTTGGTTGTGAAATGAAGTTTGTTGGTGAAGATCAGGCTATTATCATGGGATGGAAACAGGATACCACCACCAAGGTATGGACCCGTACAGGATCGGATGTTGGCCGGGTAGTATTTCTCAACGATGACTGGTTTGTTATCCATTACAGTGATAAAAATAAAGCCTATTTGTTCTCTAAAGCCGATAACGGTTATGAAAACTCCGACGGAGGTATTTTCAGAAAAAACCAGATCAATGCTTTCCACGTTAAAAAGTAACAAACAGCAACCGGATATTTAAGATGTTGCTATTGGTATAAAAACCGTTTTATACTCTTCTTTGGCGTTTTTTCAAATTCCGCAGTGACAATTTCAAAGTCAGCGACTTGGATGTATTTAGGAAGATGATGTTGCTGCAGGTCGTGGATATAACCTTTGTAGATGTCGGGTAACTGTTCTTTGGTATATCCGGCTTTGGCAACTGCATCGTCATCGGGATAGATCAGGGCAATGAGCTTATGGTTGCGCTCGATTACCAAAGATTCCATCACCATGAAACGGTTATTCAGAATAGCTTCAATCTCTTCAGGATAAATATTTTTCCCGTTGGGCCCCAGGATCATACTTTTACTGCGTCCCTTGATGTATATATTGCCTTCGTTATCAATTACGCCAAGGTCCCCGGTATGAAGCCAACCCTCATCATCAATCACGGCTTTTGTTGCTTCCTGGTTCTTGTAATAGCCCAGCATGACATGGTTCCCTTTCAGCAGGATTTCACCTGGCTGGCGATATTGATCGGGTGAATCAATCTTTACTTCCAGTTCATCGACCACTTTCCCTGATCCGCCAAGACGCGTCGTTTTCCAGGAGGTATAGGAGATCAGGGGCCCGCATTCAGTCATACCATAACCCACCGTGAACGGGAAATTCATCTTTTTAAAGAATTTTTCGGCTTCTGCGTTGAACGGGGCGCCCCCGATGACCAATTCCCTGAAATTACCACCAAATACCTCGATCATTTTTTGCCTGATTTTCTGGTATATGAAAATATTTAGCAATGGGATACGGACCATGGTATGCAACATCGGTTTACGGAAGAGAGGCAGGATCTGTGTTTTGTATATTTTTTCAATAACAAGCGGGACTGACAGGATAAGCTCCGGATGGATTTCCTGGAAAGCCTGCATGATGATTTTCGGCGAGGGGGTTTTGGTCAGAAAGGTTATATCGCATCCCAGCGTGAAAGGAAAAAGAAATTCAAAAGCACAACCGTAAGTATGGGCCAGGGGGAGGAAAGAGAGAATCTTATCCCGCGGGTTCAGTGGCATGTTCTTTTGCGCGTACAAGATATTCCCGAGCAAACTTTTATGCTGAAGGACCACTCCTTTCGAAAAGCCTGTTGTGCCGGAAGTATAGCTGATCACTGCAATATCTTCGTTGGAAGATGGGGAAAATTCGATCATTTCCGGTGTTGCCGCCACGGGCTTCAGGAGCTCCGGATCCGGGACTTTGATACGTTCATCGGTAACCAGCTTCCTGCTGAATAATACATTTAAATCCGGTATGCCTAAAATGATCCCCAGCAACGGCATGGAATCAGGATTCAATTCCCTGTAAATCGATTCTTCGGCAAAGAGGATAACCGAATCGGAATGGGTTATAATGGATTGAATGTCGGCAGGCTTAAAATCAGGGAGAATGGGGACAATTACTGCCCCGTAAGTAACGGTTGCAAGATAGAGAATTCCCCAGTTGGCTGAATTTTTCCCTAATAAGGCGATCTTATCACCTTTCCTGACCCCGGCGGCTTTAAAATAACTGTGGACCCAAAGGATTTTTGTGCCTATGTCGCGATATGAAAAACGGTCTCCTCCGTAATCGGAAAGTGACTGAAATTCCCAATTGTCACGGATTGCTTTTTGAAAAAGTTCAACCAGGTTTTTATCAATCGTATTCATGATCAGGGCTGTTTAAGGAGCTAAAGTACAAAAATAATATGTTTTTGATCAACGCGCCCGGATAATTCGAAATCCGACATTTTGTTCCACATCCTGATCCTTATGGGCTGGTCTGGGGTTTTCGGTGAAATAAAGCTTTTCTCCGGTGTAACCCCCGAAATATTCGTTATAAAATTAAAAAATTAGTTGACAAACTAAATATTTAGTTGTATCTTTGACGCGTCATTGAAATTCTGGTGATGCAAAATTTGCAAAAAAGTATCTGGGACTTTGCTATTATAAAACAGAAATTCTTTACCAATGAAAAAGAATGAAATTAAAATCCGCGAACTGACCCGCGCTGAAGAACAGGTTATGCAGGTTCTCTGGAAAATTGAAAAAGGCATGGTGAACGATATCCTCCGGCGCTTTCCTGATCCAAAACCGGCATACAATACCGTATCGACCGTCACCCGGATCCTGGAACAAAAAGGATTCGTGGACCATAAAGCTTATGGGCATACCCACCAATATTTTCCGCTGATCTCGCGGAAAGATTATACACGCCTTTACCTGAGCAATTTTTTACAGAATTATTTTGAGAATTCGTTTCAGTCTTTGGCTTCTTTTTTTGCAAAAGAAGAAAAACCATCCCTTCAGGAACTTGAAGAAATTCAGAAACTGATCGGCCAGGAAATTAACCTTCAAAAAAATCAAAGCCATGAATGATGTATTCATCCTCCTGCTGAAAGCATCCTGTTGCCTTGTGGCGCTTTACCTGGTATATGCGGCGCTGTTGAGGAATGAGACCTTTTTCAGGATCAATCGTTTTTATCTGCTGGCTGCTCCTGTCATATCCATGATAATTCCATTTATTCCCCTGGCCCCTGCCCCCGGATCACCAGCTGTTGCCATACAGGCCGTGCTCGACCCGGTTATAATTTTCCCCGAACAAAACCCCCAGTTGATCAGCGGAGGTCATTCTGTCAATGAAATTCTGATGATAATCATCCTGGCCGGGACCTTCTTTTTCTTCATTCGTCTGATAGGGCAGATCATTCATTTAATAATCATGATCCATCAAAGTGAATGTAATTTGACAGGTTCTGTCAGATTGGTCAGGATTCCTGGTATAAATGCGCCCTTTTCTTTTTTTAACCGGATATTCCTACCGGAATCCATGGGGAATTCTGAAGCCATCAAGATCATCCTCATTCATGAGAATGTACATATAAGGCAAGCTCACACTTTCGATTTGATCCTGACGGAATTTTTCACCGCCTTATTCTGGTTCAATCCCTTTATGTGGTTTATCCGCCGCGATCTGAAAAGAAATCACGAATATCTGGCCGATCAGGGTGTCATCCGGCAGGGTGTCCCCATCCCGAGATACAGGAAACTGATCTTTGATGAATCTACGGGCTTAGTCAATAAACCACTTGTAAATGCTTTTAACGTTTCACCCATAAAAAAAAGATTAATTATGATGACAAAAAAAGTTTCTTCCCCATGGGCCCTCGGTAAGCTGGCCCTGGTATTACCGGTGATGGCTGGTCTCATTTTCCTTTTTGCTGCAGTAAACGAAAGTTCGGCCGCCCCCCAGGATCAAAACAAAAAAGTACAGAAGACAGAAATCCCGGTTCCTCCTCCTCCACCCGATGCGCCTCCTCCCCCGCCCCCTCCTCAATCAGCGAAAGCCAAAGAAATTCCTGATGTCATGCCGAAATATCCGGGGGGTGATGAAGCGAGGTTAAAATTCCTGGTTGAAAACATCAAATACCCAAGACAAGCTATTCATGATTCCATCCAGGGAAAGGTATTTATCCAATTCAATGTGATGACTGATGGTTCCTTGTCTGACATCAAAGTACTCCGTGGAATTGGCGGGGGTTGTAATGAAGAGGCCATTCGCGTGATAAAGCTCATGCCAAAATGGACTCCGGGTTTGAAAAACGGGAAACCGATTGTGACAGAATTTGCCATGCCCATAAAATTTGCACTTAAGTAGAAGAAGTGAGGAATCATGAAGTGCAATACGAAACCGGGACTGGCTCCTGAGGCTCAAAAAGCAGAAACACGGGTCAGTTCCGGTTCAGAAAGCTTAAATAAATGGCATTGAACACATCAGGATTGGTTTCCATGGGATCGTGGCCCGCTTTATTAATGATGATGAGTTCGGCATGAGGAATACGCCCTGCGAACCGTTTCCCGTTTCGCAGGTAAATCGTACGGTCCTTATTCCCCCAGATCAATAAAAGAGGGACTGTTTTAAGACTATCTGCATTAAGCGGCACTATTTCCTGGGCATTAGCCCAGACATTCAGGACACTGGGGGCAGTCCCCTCCTGAAGCAGTGGGGTGAGATAGTTCATAACCACGGTTGAATCAGGAGTATAACGGTAATTTTTCCGGATTGCATTCCGAACTGATTTGTACGTGATCAGGTTTTTTTCCATGAATGATACCATGATCTGTTTGTATTGTTTTTGCCGGGCCAGAATGGTGAACTGTGATTCAATGTTGGTATTCTTGAAAAATACCATTCCGTCAACAATCAGCAGCGACTTTGTCCGGTGAGGACGTAGCAGCGCCATTGCCTCAGCGGTACCCCCACCCATGGAGTGCCCGGCGATGTGCCACCTTGTTGTATCATTTCCGTCGATTGAATCTAACAAGCGCCATAATAAAGTACCCCGACTGCTTTGTGATTGGTTGAAAGTCAATGACCGGGCCGAATATCCGAAAGAGGGGAGATCAACCGCGATCACGCGATATCCCTCAGCCGCCAGGGCGTCCGCGTTCATGCGCCAGCAATAGGTAGATCCAATGAACCCATGGATCAGTAACACTTTTCCACGGGGGTTGGCCAAATCCCGGTTCCATTCCCTATAATGTACCCGGATCGAGTCAATTGTAATAAAATAGCTGTTTATATAAGGTTTTCCTGGTCCCTGTGACTGAAGGGCGCCGGGCATCCATAAAACCCAGAGGATCATAAAGGAGAGCCATCGAAGCGCTGACATCCGAAATGTTTTTTACAAAAGTCGACATTTTTATTCAATCCCTGATAAAAATGCAAAACCGTAATTAAAATGGCATAATATTTTTGCGGTATCTTTGTGGCATGGAAAGAAAAAGAAATCCTTATTTACCTATATGGTTTGCGCTGGTCCTCATCGGGGGTATCATTCTGGGCATTTTTCTGGCCTCCCGGTCTGGCCGTCTCTTGCCTTTTCAGCAATCAGCAGATAAATTACCGCAGGTTTTAGAGTATATTCAGGATAATTATGTTGATACCCTGAGCCGCACAATATTGGAAGAAAAGGCCATCAGTGGATTGCTTGAAAAGCTGGATCCCCATTCGGTTTACATATCAGCGGAAGAATTTCATGATGCCAATGATCCTTTGTTGGGAAGTTTTGAAGGGATCGGGGTTCAATTCCGGATGGAGAGTGATACAATAACCGTGATCAACCCGGTTACCGGAGGTCCTTCTGAAAAGCTGGGTATCCGTTCCGGCGACCGTATTGTAAAAATCAACGGGGAAAATGTTGCCAGCAAAAAGATCAGTACCACCGACGTGATGCGGAAGCTGAAAGGGCCTAAGGGCACCGAGGTCAATGTTACAATTTTCCGGCGGGGTGGTGGTGGCTTGCTCGATTTTACCATTACCCGCGATGTCATTCCGACATACAGCATGGATATAGCCTATATGGTAAAACCTGGCATCGGGTATATCCGGCTGAATACTTTTTCGGCAACCACCCATGATGAGGTCCACAATGCCCTGGAGAAGCTGAAGGGGGATGGCATGAAAAACCTGATCCTTGATCTGCGTGGGAATGGGGGAGGATACCTACAGGCAGCCATTGATGTCTCCAACGAATTTCTTCCGAAAGGGACCCTGATCGTATATACCGAAGGGATGCATCACAAAAAGGAGATATTCAAATCGGAAGGCGATGGTTTATTCGAAAAAGGCAAACTGATCGTGATGATTGACGATGGATCGGCATCTGCTTCAGAAATCCTTGCAGGCGCCATTCAGGACAATGACCGGGGAACCATCCTGGGAAGACGTTCCTTTGGAAAAGGATTGGTACAGGAGCAGCTTCCTTTTAAAGACGGAAGCGCATTACGGCTTACGGTAGCGAGATATTACACGCCAACCGGACGGTGTATCCAGCGTCCTTATAAAGATGGGCTGGACGCCTATAACAGCGATTATATGCACCGGTTTATTGATGGGGAACTCGAAAATCCTGATTCCATTAAATTTCCGGATTCACTCAAATACAAAACCCCTGGTGGAAAAACCGTCTTTGGTGGTGGAGGGATCATGCCCGATATCTATATTCCGATTGAAAAAGATTCTACGCTGCGCTATTATACCCTGTGCATCAACAAAGGATTGGTTTACCAATGGGCCTTTGATTACACCGACCGTAACAGGGCACGGCTTTTGCGTTACCGGAATGTGGATCAATTCGATCAATCTTTCATCATAACCGATGCCATGTTTACCGATTTCATGCGCTATGCAGAGAAAAAAGGAGTCAAGCGTCAGGGGCGAGATCTCACAAAATCGGATCATTATATACGTACGATGCTGAAAGCATACATCGGCAGGAACCTTTTGGACAATGAAGGATTTTTCCCCATCCTGAATACCATTGATCCTGCTTTTAATAAGGCAGTGGAGACCCTTAAATAATTCACCTAATATCAACCTTTAATACAATGTAAGATGACACATAAACTTCCCGGGCTCCCTTATGCATTGGATGCATTGGAGCCATTTATTTCAAAAAGGACTCTGGAATTCCATTACGGGAAACACCATCAGGCTTATGTCAACAACCTGAACAAGCTGATAACCGGGACTGAATTTGAAAATGCTTCCCTGGAAGATATTATCTGCAAAGCCACCGGAGGGATTTTTAACAATGGCGCCCAGGTATGGAACCATACTTTTTACTGGAATTGTTTGACCCCCCGGGGAAGTGGCGAACCGACCGGGGAATTGGCTGAGGCCATCGTGAAAAATTTTGGATCGTTTGCCGGCTTCAGGGAAAAATTCTCTGGCGCCGCCGCAACCCTGTTCGGTTCCGGCTGGGCCTGGCTTGTAAAAAAGAATGATGGCAAACTGGACATTGTGCAGGAAAGCAATGCCGGGAACCCGCTGAAATATGGCGCCACGCCCCTACTGACCTGTGATGTATGGGAGCATGCCTATTATCTGGATAAGCAAAATCTGCGTCCGGATTATATAGCGGATTTCTGGAAGATTATTGACTGGAATGCGGTAGCCGGAAGGTTGTAGTTTCCCCGTTGGAAACTACTCCACCGTAACTGATTTGGCCAGGTTTCGTGGCTGATCAACATTACAACCGCGCATCACGGCGATATAATAAGAAAGCAACTGTAAAGGGATTGTTGCCAGGAGGGGGACAAGGATCTCTTCAGTGTCGGGAATTTCAATATAATGGTCGGCTAATTTTTTAACCGTTTCATCCCCTTCTGTTACGATGGCAATGATTTTTCCTTTACGGGCTTTCACCTCTTCGATATTGGAGATCACTTTATTGTAAATGCCCCGACGGGTTGCGATAAAAACTACGGGCATATGCTCATCGATCAACGCGATGGGACCATGTTTCATCTCGGCGGCAGGATATCCTTCGGCATGGATATAGGATATTTCCTTTAATTTAAGGGCCCCTTCCAGGGCGACCGGAAAATTATATCCGCGTCCGAGGTAGATGGAATTCTTTACATCCTTGTAAATATTGGCGATGTCACGGATCTTTTCGCTCATTTTAAGGATCCGGTCAACTTTTTCGGGGATGGCATTCAATGCCAGTAAAATTTTCTGGAACTGGGATTTTGGGATGGTCCCCTTTTTCTCTGCAAGCAACAAACTGAGCAAGGTGAGTACCGCGACCTGGGCTGTAAATGCTTTGGTAGAAGCCACGCCGATTTCCGGTCCCGCGTGGGTATAAACCCCACCGTGTGTTGCCCTGGCGATGGAGGATCCCACTACGTTACAGATCCCCAGCACTGTAGCGCCTTTTGCTTTTCCCAATTCAATGGCTGCCAGTGTATCGGCTGTTTCACCGGATTGAGATATGGCAAGGATCACATCTTCTTCCGATATAACCGGATTGCGGTAACGGAATTCAGAAGAATATTCAACTTCCACAGGGATGCGGGCCAGATCCTCAATCAAATATCCACCAACCAATCCTGCATGCCAGGATGTTCCGCAAGCAGTAATGATGATCCTTTTGGCATTTATAAGTTTTTGCTCATAATTCTGGATCCCTCCCAGCGTGACAATTCCCTGGTCAATATGCAACCGGCCCCGCATGGAATCGCGGATGGACCTTGGTTGCTCATAGATTTCCTTGAGCATGAAATGGTCGAATCCTCCTTTTTCAATCTCATTCAGGCTCATTACAAGTTTCTGGATATAGGGAGTATGGTCTTTGTTCCTGATGGTTTTTATTTTTAGTTTCGCCTTTCTTTCTATGATGGCAATTTCCTCATCGTTCATGTAAACCACATTGTCGGTATATTCAACAAGGGGTGTCGCGTCGGAAGCCACAAAAAATTCATCTTTCCCTATTCCGATCACCATGGGGCTCCCTTTGCGCGCTGCAATTATTTTATCGGGGTAATCCTTGGCCAGGATCACGATGGCATAAGCTCCGACAACCTGGTTCAAAGCAATACGAACGGCTTCTTCAACCGGGACTTTTTCATTCGTCATAATATCCTCGATAAGATGAACGAGGACTTCTGTGTCTGTTTCGCTGGTAAAATGGAATCCCCGTTTTTTCAATTCGCTTCGCAACACCGAATAATTTTCGATGATCCCATTATGGATAATGGCGACTTTCTTGTTTTGTGAAAAATGAGGATGGGCATTTATCTGGTTCGGTTCGCCATGGGTTGCCCAACGCGTATGGGCCATTCCAATGGTTCCCGAGATATCTTTTCCGACCAGGTATTCTTCAAGGTCCGATACTTTCCCTTTGCATTTAAAGACACGGATATCATGGTTTAAAAGGCAGATCCCCGCGCTGTCATAGCCACGGTATTCAAGCCGGTGCAATCCTTTCATCAGAATGGGATAAGCATCCCTGGGCCCGACATAGGCAACAATTCCACACATCGTACAGTACTTTTATGCCAAAGATAAAAATAATTTGGGATCAGTTCAAAATCGTATAGGTAACTTTCAACTGAAAACGGTCAGCTTCTGCTCCCGGGAGGGTGGATTTTGTGCCATTTAAAACGATCCTGCCTGTATTTAAGACACTTGCGAGAGGATAATTTACAATGATGTACAAATCAAAATGGCTACTGTAATAGTTGGCCATCATTTTTTGCATGTGCTGGGTTATACGGAAGAAATAGGTTCTTTTCGCTTGGTCATAAGTGCCACCAAAATAATCTGAACCTTCTGAATCATCTATAACATAGCCGAACCTTCCGATGCTGTCCTGACGGATCATGGTTATGGTAGGAGGTGGCGCATAGGTGGTATCCGTTTCAAAGTTTTTGATCATCAGCAGCGCATCGTTAATGGCAACTACCTTCCCTTTTCCGAAATTGGCCATGTAGGGAAATTTGACCTTTATTTTAACGCCCCCTAGCCCCTGCAGGAAAATTTTGTTGGCCCCCTGGGCTGAATCATGGTTAAGGATCTGACGTTTCAGGTCCTGGCACGCATCCAGGTATCCGTTGTGATCGATATGCACAAAGCGGCCGCAACTTTCGTTCATCGGCATTTCAAATTCCAGGGAATCATTGTTGGGATCTGTGCCATCGTGGTAATAAACTACTAATTTGGAAAGGCCATCGTCGGTCTGGAAACGCAATAAAGCCCCATTGCTGTTCACGGGGGCTGAAGCGACATAAAGCCCCTTGAAAAATTTAATGAATTCATCATTGCTTGCAAGCGCCGAAGTGGGTGCATAAAGGATTTTATTACCCAAATAATGGGTCATGTTACTCAGGTTGATACGTAAGTGAGCCTGCTCTTTTGTTCCCGCAACCAAAACGCTATCGTTAGGGTGGGGCGTGAAATTCAGGTCGGCAAGCAAAGTCGGATAATATCCCTTAAGCTGGTTGGAGTAATAATTACTATCATAATAGATGTCATCGCTCATTTCATATACCTTCACAATTTGCCGGGTTGTGGTGTCCCCCTTATAACTGCTATAATAGAGTTTTAATACGAGCGAATCAAGCACAGGCTGGCTGCCAAAGTCAACGCCTTCGGAAGAAAGCTGAACCTGGCTGAAGAAGCTACAGGTAGATTTTCCGAAAACCGGATCGAGCATTGATCCCATCATCAAAGAGGAGGGGTTGCTGGTGCGGACCGAATCCTGTATCACCGAAAAAGCAATCACGGTGCAGGTGTCAGTCGTTTTAACATTCAAGGTGTCAGAAGGAGGAAGAAGATCGATCCCGAGTTCATAGGCATCTTTTTTACAGGAAAACAGGCCCAGTATAAGCAGGATACCGGTGAACAAGGAGATGAGCTGGGGAACCCTGAGAGATTTCAAACGTTTGGAGTTTTGTAGTTGATGGTTAATCCACAGCAACCTGATCGTTCACCAGGATCTCTTCGTAGAATTCATTATAGGCTTCCACGTAGCGGTCGAGGGGTTGAAATTCGAGGAACGGTTTATCTCTTTCCCTGAGATAACTGATCAGTTCCGGATTCACTTTTGGGGAACCAATGATCACCCCATCAGAAAAATCAATCGCTGCTTTTATCACATTAACGTAATTTGGGCTTTTATAGTGTTTAAGATCTTTGGAAGTAATGCCTTCGAGTTTAATTTTATTGGCGAAATCCTTATGCATCGTATCTTCGAAGTCATCATCATAAATCGAAAAAATCACTTTTGTATCGCTGAAAAGCGGATTGTCGCAATAGGCTTTCTTAATATAAAGAGGTAGGAGACTGGTGAGCCAGCCATGACAATGAACAACATCGGGGCCCCATCCTAATTTTTTTACAGTTTCCAGGACCCCTCTCGAAAAGAAGATAGCCCGTTCATCATTGTCATTAAAAAATTTATTGTTTTTATCGAGCAAAGTAAATTTACGTTGAAAATAATCCTCATTGTCGATAAAATAAATCTGCATCCGGGCTTGTTGAATGGATGCTACTTTAATGATCAGTGGATGATCGGTTTCGTCAATGATGAGGTTCATCCCTGATAAACGGATGACTTCATGAAGCTGGTTACGGCGTTCATTGATGTTACCGTAACGAGGCATAAAAGTCCGGATTTCCCTTCCCCGTTCCTGGATACCTTGGGGGAGGTAACGTCCGATAATGCCCATGGGACTTTCTTTCAAATATGGGGTGATCTCCTGCGCAACAAATAAAACTTTCGTTTTTTCCATTTTTTCCTCTCTGTTTTATCCCTTTTTGATTATTTATGCGAATAATGCCCGCTCTGTTAACGGGAATCCAGACTTGGATTGACCCGGTCCGGCGTTTAAAATCCTATTCAGGTGAAAGAGAATTTTAAAATCGTGTGCAAAGATACTAAAAATTTTTTAGATAATTTCCAAACGAAAAGTGTAAATAAATGATTTTGTTAGGATTAGAATTTTTTTGAGTTTTTTTTGGAAAAACATTTAATTTAGGTATTACTTTTTAGCTTCCTCCGTGATTAAGCATGAAAACAAATCAGGAAGGGAGGTAATATCCAATGGACTAAATACTAAAACGAAAAACCGTATCCAAAGGGAACTTTTTTTCAGGCGAAAACCTGTGTGCCAAAACAATCCGGGTCAATACAAGTTACCAGCTTACCAACAGATAATAAACATGAATTTTAAAATTAAGGCCATGAAAAAACTATTTATTTTATCCATGTTAGGCATAATGATGATGGGCAACGGAGTCTTTGCCGCCACTTCTATGCTAAGCAATCCTTCTCCTGCTGGAGTTTGGGTTAAATTTATTTTCAATTTTCACAAACCCAAATGGGATTGTTTAAGGGGGTTTGGGCTCTGTTTTGATATTGAATGGGGACTTGAGGGAATTGATGGGCAAGCAGCCCCACAAGGTTGTATTGTAAAGGGTCAAATTAACGATATGGGCCATCTGGTGGTAGAGATTGCCGAAACAGATTTGTTGAAATATGAAAACGGCGCCTCCCTTCCTTTTTTCAAAAACCAGCGTTTCATTACCATAGATGATCCTTACACTTTATCACTTTCAACTTGTAAGGCGCTGGGGCTTTCATCGCGATATACTGTTAAACCGGGCAACTACCCTGTGACATTCAGCAATGGTGTTTATACCGTCGTATTTTAACCCTGAAAAAAACTGCCCTTACCTTATTAAGAATGTTTAATTCATGGGCTTCCAGGTAAGGGCAGCTTTTTTCGTTCAGATCAATTTTAATTTCAAATTAAATAAAACATGAGACGAAAAGATTATTTATTCCCGATAGTAATTTTGTGCCTGGCCATGCTCCTTCCCTTGTCCGGATGCCGGACCATATTTGGTTTTAAATACGGAATGACCCAGCCCCGCGAAGAGACCCCGGAAGAATTAACCTCCTTCCTGGCAAAAAATCAATTTCCCCTTCACGATTTGTACCAGTTTTCTGATTCCACAGCTTATTTTCAGGCGATACGCAATCGGGTTTTCAGGAAGAACATGCTGAGCCACATGATCTTTGACCGCGATGGCCAACTTTTAGAACGGGATACCAACCAATGCCAATGGGCAGGATATACGTTTGTCAGGGACCTCAAACGCGATACCTCCTACCAGATTTTTCCGGGATTTAAGGTTAATACCATAACCGATCACATCAAGCCCTTTGGGGACCATTCTGATACCATCGCTCCGGACCCTGACTTTACTATTGTTATTACCTGGGCGAAATTCATTGGTAAATACAATCAAAGGCTGTTTGTCCTTTCGCGGGCTGTTGCTGAAAACAAAACCGCTGTCATTCGAATGATATACCTCAATATCGATATGCAAAAAAGCTGGAAACTGACCAAAAGTCAAAAATTTTCCTTTCAATAAATGCCAAGATGAAAATTATCCGATCTAATACCTGTTGTTGTGTTGAGAAGAGGGGTGTATTTACTTTTATTTTCTGCCTGGCTGATCCAGGTCACAGGGAACGGTCAAACCCTCATGCTCAAGGATTCGGTTATCCTGGACGACCTGAGCAGGCTCGGGCTCCGGGGGAAATCCATCGTACGGTTTCGTTTCAGCCATAAAATGGAATATTCCTTCAGCGTTTCCGGTTTGTTTTTATCTGACTGGCAGCAAGCAGAAAACGCTGATCGTCTTTCGTTCCAACAATATTTGAAATACAGCACACAATGGTATGATGACCGGTTTTTTAAAATTTCCAATATTTTTTTTCATAATCTTGGAATTCAGGTTTTCTTTGATAGCCTGACAAAAATTTCCCTTGATGATAACACCCTGGATACCCGCCTCGATCTTAATTTCTTCAAGGGAGCCAGTTTTACTTTTATATCCAATCTTTCCACCCGGTTTTTTTAACGGATATGATTACTTTTCCGATGGAAATGGTTCAATTTCCCGGACACCCAGCTCATCTTTTTTAACGCCGCTCATCTGGACTTTTTCCGGAGGGATTAGTTTTCTGGTACCCCGTTTTTTAACCTTCACCCTGGGCCTTTCGTCCGCCAAACTTACTTATATAAGAGATAAAGAGCGGATCGAAAAGTCTGGTATCACCGATTATTTCGGTGTCCCATCCGGTAAAAATCACCATTTTGAATTCGGACTTGGTATGCATGTTTTAATTGATAAAGAAATAGGACGGTGGGGAAAGTGGGATTGCGATATCCTTGTTTTTAAAAATTTCAATAAACCTGTTGATCTGGTCCTGAAAAATCTTATCGGAATAAAAATCAATAAGTTCATAAAAACGAGCATCCAGACACGGTTGATCTACGAAGAAGATGTGAGCAAATCCCTTCAGATGGAAAACCTGATCTCCCTTGGGTTTGCCATCCGTCTTTAGCCTGTTAAATGTTTCACAGCAAGAATCGGGTTGATTTACGAAAAATCTGTAATTTTGCAAAAAAATTTGAAGCCGGATGACGATTCCGTATAGTAAAGTTATTCAGTATTTTGCATCCTGCTTCCGACAATAAACTCTCATTGCTATGTATAAGATCACAAAACACCCGATCCTTGAAATCCCTGTTGTTGAAAAAACCACCTTTCTTTTTGAAGGCCACAAAATAGAAGGGGATAAAGGGTTCACTATTGCTGCCGCATTGCATCAGGCCGGGTTTCCGGTCCACAGTCACAGTCTGGCCAACCGCGAACGCAGCCTCGAATGCGGTATCGGAAAATGTGGCGCCTGCGAAATGTTGGTCGATGGTCAGATCAAACGGATATGTATTACCCGGGTCGATGGCGTAAAAGAGGTCCGGGAGATCCCACTGGATTATGCCCCTTACCGGGTTGCTGTCAAAAAGGATGTCCCGCTTAATGTTTATAAAACAACTGTTGCCATTATTGGCGCCGGGCCATCCGGGTTAGCTGCGCGGGAAGAGCTGAACAAACATCATATTCCGAATCTTGTCATCGACAACAATGATAAGATCGGGGGGCAGTTCATCATGCAGACACACCAGTTTTTCTTTTTCGAAAAGGAGCAGAAATTTGGCGGTATGCGGGGCTTTGATATAGCAAAGACCTTAGCGGGAGAAGACCATGACGGTATCTTCCTGAATTCAACGGTTTGGGATATTCTGGAGGGAGGAAGGATCGCGGTGAAAAATATCCGCACCGATGAGATCTTTTTTGTCGATACCAAATATATGATCGTGGCTACAGGCGCTGTACCGTTTATGCCTGCTTTTGAAAATGATGACCTGCCGGGGGTTTATACTGCAGCTGTGGTTCAGAAAATGATGAACAATGAAATGACCCTGCTGGGAAAAAATGTACTGACAGTCGGCGCCGGTAACATCGGTTACCTTACCTCATACCAACTCATGCAAGCAGGAGCAAAGGTAAAGGCCATCCTTGAAGCCTTGCCCAACGAAGGCGGTTTCCCGGTACAGGCCAACCGGGTAAGGCGTCTGGGGATCCCCATTCTCACCTCCCATATCCTGTTAAAGGCCATCCCCAATAAAGATCATAATGGCGTTACCGGGGCAGTGATCGCCGGATGCAGCAATTTCAAACCTATTCCCGGGACTGAAAAGATTGTTGACGGAATTGATGCCATCAATATTTGTACAGGGCTGGTGCAGGACGACCAGTTGCTGATCAAGGGAAATGAAATCTTCGGCCGTCGTTGTTTTGGCGCCGGTGATGCGATCCGCATAGGTGAAGGGACAAGTGCAGTGTTACGTGGCAGGCAGGCTGCCTTCGACATTTTACAGGAGATGGGTCAGCATTTTGATTATGACGAATACCTCTCTTTGTCAAAGGAATATATCGATTCACAGCAGCATCCCATACGGATTATCCAGGAACCTTATATACCCACGGCTGAACGTATGCATGAAAAGGGATTTGTAACAATCGACTGTCTTTACGGATTTGCCTGCAACCCATGTGCTTTTTCCTGTTCTCACGGAGCCATAACCAAATCCTCGACCAGTACGGTGCCCGAAATAGATTTTGATAAATGTATCGGTTGCATGGATTGCGTTTTTCAATGTCCGGGTTTGGCCATCTTTGGTTATAACCTGAAAAAAGACTGGCTCTTTTTGCCCATTGAATATGAGGTTGAGGAAAAATCGGAATGTTATCTGGTTGATAATCAAGGGAAGAAATTAGGGGAGGGCATGGTGGAGAAAGTTTTACGTAAACCCAATAAGACCAATATAGCCCGTGTGAAGTCCCTAACCCTTCATGGAGAGGATCTAAGCAAAGTCAGAGGTTTCATCGTCAAAGAAAATTATCCCAGTCCCATTAAATTTAAACCTTCTAATCAGGAAGCGCGCGAGGTGACATATATCTGTCATTGCGATGATGTAACCCTGGATGAAATTCTGGAGCGGATTGGCGACCGGAAGTTTATCTCGGTGGATGAAGTAAAGCATACAACACGGCTGGGGATGGGCGCTTGCCGCGGGAAGCGGTGCGTTAAAAGATTAAAGTCAGCCCTTGCCGGTTCTGGGATTTCCATCGTTGGGGATCCGACCCCACGGGGCCCTTTATCAAACCAGGTATCGATGGGGGAATTATACCCCCGTAATGTTCACGAAAGGGTCATAACCGGCACAAACGGGCAGAAACCTAAAAAAATCCAGGTAAAATCGGTTGTTGCAGGCGGCGGTATGGCCGGGAGCTCGTTATTCCGTTACCTCAGCGAAGCCGGGATGAAACCTGTGCTGATCAATCATGGGAGAGGATCTTCCTGGCGTAACATTGCCGGGGGCAGGCCCAATTTTTCGGTACCTGAACTTTCCGACATTGCCGTACATAATCATGAGATTTTTAAAGATCTCCAGAAAATTCACAACATCGATTACCGGCCTGATCTCTATGTCACCTTTGCCCATGACGATAGTATGTATCAATCGTTGATAGCATCCATGGCCTGGTCGAATGCCTATATGGTTGAACCCAAGGATTTTCAGAAGGAAATTGCGCCCGGGCTTAACCCGAATCTGAAAACCTATCAGGCTGCTTTGATCACCCGCGATTGCTGGCAGGCCACGCCAGGCCGCGTCATTGATCTGGTACGGAGATTGGGGATCAACAACGGTGGGGTTGTTGAGGAAGATTGTAAAGTGGTCGATGTGAACCGGATCAACGACAAATATTTTATTCTGGTACAGAATCACCAGAAGGAATATATTGAATATGAGACCGGGATCTTTATCAATGCTTTGGGGCCTGGAGGAGAAAAATTTGCCCGGCAACTTGACATTGAAACAGGCCTGTACCCGGTTAAGCATCAGGCTTTCATCACGCGCCGGCTTCCCATGATGGGTAAAGACGGAATGCCTTTACCTATGCTGATCGACCGCAGAAGATACAAGGGGTTTGCGGCCGTTTATGGGCAGCAGTTAGCGGAGACAGGCCAGATAATCGGTTGTGCATCTCCGGCGATAGAGCCGATGGAAGCTGACAAGAACATCAAGGTCAATTCGGAAAACTTTATTGAAATCTCATCCGAAATATTCACCAACTGGCTTCCTGACCTTTCCTCGGTTGGGTTCCAGGCTGTCTGGGCGGGTTATTACGTGGAACCTCGCATGATCATCGATCCCGAGCTCGGGCTCTTCCTTGGATTAAGAGGCCAGGGATTCATGCTCAGCCAGTATTTTGCCAAGATGTATGTTGACAAACTGATGGGAAAACAGGTGCCGGCATATTTTGACCGGTTCAAGCTTTGCGGCGACGGGATTCCCGAGAAAGCCTTTAAGTAGTGGTAAAGGATCCCGCATACGGGATGCAGAAAACAGGGTGTCAGGGTTTTATTTACTTTCATCTATTGATAGTTTGAAATAGTGATTTGGTAATCACTAAATTAATTTTTACTTTTGCAACCTTTTTAAGGGAAGTTGAGAAGTTGAATTTCGCAGGGCAATATGAAGTTTTGTTTACCGGATTAAAGCCGGGAGAATATTTTTTTGATTTTCAGATCGGACGGACTTTCTTTGAAAATTCAGAATCTGACGGGATCAAAGATGGAGAGGTCAGGGTCAGGGTAAGGATGGACCGGGAAGAACGGATGATGGACCTTCATTTCCATATTGAAGGGAAGGTCAACGTTCCTTGCGACCGTTGCAATGAACCGATGGATATTGAAATTGCCGGTGAGGAAAGATTGATCATCAAGTTGGGTGACCGTTATTTTGAAGAGAGTGAGGATGTCCAGATAATTCCTGAGACAGACAATAAAATTGATCTGGGGCCATTTATCTATGAATATATTTACCTGTTGTTACCGGCCCGGAGAGTTCATCCGGATGATGAATCAGGAAACAGTACCTGTAATCCGGAAGTATTGAGAAGATTAAAAGAATTAAGTGAAAATCATGTTCCCGACCCACGATGGGAAGTCCTGAACAAACTCAAAAACCATCAATCATAAATCATCCATTGTAAATCGTAAATTTTATCAATATGCCACATCCAAAACACAAAATTTCCACGACCCGAAGAGATAAACGGAGAACTCACGATAAAGCCATTGCCCGGGCTACCATTATTTGTTCCAATTGCGGGGCCCCGGTCCTGTATCACCGGGTTTGTGGAGAATGCGGTTATTACCGCGGGAAACAAGCCATTGTAAAGGCCACAGCAGAATAGTTTTTTCAACCTAAAATCCGATTAATGAAAATCGGTCTTGATGTTTTAGGGGGTGACTTTGCTCCAAAAGCCACAATGCAAGGGGCCATCATGGCTCAAAAGGAACTCCCCGAATCCGACAAAATCATTTTGATTGGAGATAAGGAAGTCATACTTTCTTATCTGCAGGAAGAAAAGGTAGATCCTGACAAATTCGAAATTGTCGATGCACCGGATGTGATAGAGATGGATGAACATCCGACCAAGGCGTTGATGAACAAACCCAATTCCAGTATTTCGGTTGGGTTTCGTTTACTCAAGCACAAAGAGATCCAGGCTTTTGCCAGCGCCGGCAGCAGCGGGGCCATGCTTGTCGGTTCGATCTATAGTGTGAATGCCGTTCAGGGCGTTATCCGGCCCAGTTCACCTGCCTATATTCCAAAGGAAAACGGTGGCGCTACCATCCTTATCGATGTTGGGACCAATCCCGATGCCAAACCTGATGTAATGTATCAGTTCGGATTATTGGGATCGCTCTTTGCAGAATATGTTTTTCATGTTAAAAAACCAAGGGTAGGATTACTGAATATTGGCTCCGAAGAAAAAAAAGGCAGCCTCACTGCACAAAGCGCTTTCCAGCTGATGAAGGATTCCAAAGACTTTCATTTTATCGGAAATGTGGAAGGACGTGAATTATTCCGCGACAATGTGGACGTAATCGTTTGCGATGGATTCGTGGGAAATATCGTGCTGAAACAAGTAGAGGCCATGTACCGGGTCCTGATAAAAAGAGGGGTCAAAGATTCCTATCTTGATCGGTTTAATTATGAAACCTACGGAGGATCACCCATTCTGGGGATCAATTCCACCGTCCTTGTCGGCCACGGAATTTCTAATGGAAAAGCCATCCGCCAAATGATCCTGATGGCCAAAGAAGTACACGAAGCCAAACTTTATCAGAAAATCAAACACGCCCTGGAACCTTATTCTCTTAACCCCATTTAACAATATGTCAAAAATCAGAGCCAGAATAAGCGGGATTCACGCATGGGTCCCTCCATACATTCTGAACAACAAGGAGCTGGAGTCAATGGTTGAAACGTCCGACGAATGGATCGTAAGCCGGACCGGTATCCACGAACGGCATATTCTGAAAGGAGAAGGGTTGGGGACTTCAGATATGGGGGCGGAAGCTGTGCGCGGGTTGCTGGAAAAAACCGGCACCAAACCCGAAGAGATAGATTTACTCATCTGTGCCACCGTGACTCCGGACATGATGTTCCCTGCAACAGCCAACATCATCAGTGATAAGGCCGGGATAAAAAACGCGTTTAGCTATGATGTTAATGCCGCTTGCTCGGGATTGTTATTCTCACTGGTTACCGCGTCTAAATTTATTGAAACCGGCTCCTGCAAAAAAGTAGTGGTCGTCGGTTCTGATAAGATGTCGTCTATTACCGATTACACGAACAGGGAAACCTGTGTCCTGTTTGGTGATGCAGCTGGCGCCATATTACTTGAACCAACTACTGAAGAGGTTGGGATCATGGATTCTATTTTGCAAACCGACGGGTCAGGGAGAGTTCACCTGCACATGAAAGCGGGCGGATCGATCAAGCCATCCTCGCATGAAACTGTCGATGCCAAGGAGCATTTTATTTATCAGGAAGGACAGCCGGTATTTAAATTTGCCGTAACAAAAATGGCTGATATAGCGGCGGAGATCATGGAACGAAATAATCTCTCCAGTAAAGATATTTCCTATTTGGTTCCCCACCAGGCTAACCTGCGAATCATCGAAGCGACGGCACGCCGTATGGGAGTGGGCAAAGAGCAGGTGATGATCAACATTGGACGGTATGGCAATACCACTTCGGCAACAATCCCACTTTGCCTCTGGGAATGGGAAAACAAACTCAAAAAAGGGGATAATATCATCCTTGCCGCATTTGGCGGCGGATTTACCTGGGGTAGTATCTGGGTGAAATGGAGTTACTAAAGGTTGATTGCAACTTTTCGGGAATTTTTATTGTCTATATCAGGAAATTACTTCTATCATGAAATATTTGAAAATAACACTGCTCTTGCTGGTTTGCCTCTCTTTTTATCATGCTGATGCCCAGGTAATACAGAAACAAAACTTGTCCGGGACCACTGTATCGTCCCTGTTTTCGGCTAAAACGGAACGTTATTTCCGGTTCCTTATCCGTGACAGGCGGGAAATCGGAAAACTGACGCGGATAGTTTCCATTGACAATATCAAAGGAGATACCGTATGGGCCTATGCAAACCGCAAACAATTTGCCGGGTTTTTATCGATGGGTTATGACTATATGATATTGCCCAACCCCGGAGATCTGATCCACCCGCTCATGGCAGACAAAATCAACCTGAAAGATCGGACCGAATGGAATTTTTATCCAACCTATACTGCTTACCTGGATCTGATGGGCCAGTTTCAGGCAACCTATCCCACTTTATGCAAAATTGACACCATCGGCCATTCAATAGATGGACGTTTACTGCTTGCGGCTAAAATTTCAGATAATGTCAACGTTGACGAAGGGGAACCAGAATTTTTATATACCTCTTCCATCCATGGCGATGAAACAACTGGCTATATCCTGATGCTTCACTTGATGGATTATCTCCTTCAGAATTACGGGAACGATCCACGGATCACCAACATCCTGGACAACACAGAAATATGGATCAATCCATTAGCCAATCCCGATGGCACCTATGCCGGAGGGAACAACACGGTGAACGGCGCCACGCGGGGCAATGCCAACGGGGTGGATATGAACCGCAATTACCCGGATCCGGAAGATGGCCCCCATCCCGACGGGGAAGCCTGGCAATTAGAAACACAAGCCTTCATGAATTTTGCAGGCCTGCATAATTTTGTCATGTCAGCCAATTTCCATGGCGGCGCCGAAGTTTTCAATTATCCCTGGGACACCTGGCCAAGATTACATCCCGACAATAACTGGTGGGTCTTTACCGGCCGTCAGTATGCCGATACAGTTCATGTACACAGCGGAGGCGGTTATATGACCTATCTGGATAATGGTATCACCAATGGATATGCCTGGTACGAGGTAGCCGGCGGACGTCAGGATTATATGAATTATTTCAGGCATTGCCGCGAAGTGACCATTGAATTATCCGACACCAAACTATTGCCAACCAGTCAACTGGTGGCTCACTGGAATTATAATTATCGCTCATTCCTGAATTATATTGATCAGTGCCGTTACGGGATCCAGGGGGTGATCACCGATGCGGTCACAGGCGATCCGGTCCATGCTAAAGTTTTTATTGACAATCATGATGCCGATAGTTCCTTTGTTTATTCTTCCGCCCTGTATGGCGATTACCACCGCCCGATTAAAGCCGGCGCCTATAACGTTACGTTTTCAGCCTCTTGTTATCAGCCACAGACCATTTCGAATGTTAACGCGACCGACCTGAACACAACTTTGCTGAATGTGCAGTTACAACCTTATGAAGGCCTTCATCCGGAATTCACGGCTGATAAAGTTAATGCCACCTTTGGGGAACAGATACATTTTACCGACTTGTCCTGTGGGAACCCGGTTACCTGGGAATGGAGCTTTGAAGGAGGGACCCCTGCAACATCGACGGTTCAGGACCCGGTTGTGGTTTATGCATCAGCGGGGACCTATGATGTGTCGTTGACAATCTCGGATGGCGTCAATTCACAGACCCTTTTAAAATCAGATTATATCACGGTTGCCCAGAATATCCTCATGGCCAATGGGACGATAACGACCTGTAATGGTAATTTTTACGATTCAGGCGGTCCTAACAGCAATTACAGCAACAACGAAAATAAGACGATGACCATTATCCCGGCCACTTCCGGAGCTATGCTGAAAGTTACTTTTTCGCAATTTGAAACTGAAAGCAATTACGATTATCTCTATATTTATAACGGATCAACAGTAAGCGCGCCACAGATTGCCGGCAGTCCTTTCGATGGGACCGCTAGCCCAGGGACGATTACCGCTTCCAATGCAAGCGGGGCGCTTACCTTTAAGTTTACTTCCGACGGATCGCAGACGAAACTCGGATGGGCTGCTACCCTTGCCTGCGAAGGCGGATCAACCGGCCATACCGTCAATGGGGTTATTACGTATCCCAATACCGGAAATACCCCAGTCAACGGTGTCACTGTCAGGTTGAAGAACGAAGCAGGTTCCCTGGTTGCAACTACGGTTACCAACAACGCCGGGAACTATTCTTTTACCGATGTCGCCGACGGAAATTATTCGCTCGAAGCTACGTCCGAAAAACCCTGGGAAGGAGTCTCCGCTGCCGACGTCCTTTTGTTCAGAAAACATATTGCAAGCATTTCCCAACTTTACGGGATCTTTCTTGCCTGCGGGGATGTTAATGGCAGCGGTTCCCTGACGGCAACTGATGTTCTTTTGATTAAAAAACGGATTGTGGCCATTGTTGATTCTTTCCCGGTTGGTAACTGGTTATTTAATAACCTTCCGGTTATCGTCAACGGGAATGATGTAACCCAGAATTTCAACGGTATTATCTATGGTGACGCTAATGCTTCCTATACATGGAGCAAATCTGATGGCCCAGCCGGTTCCGGTGATCTTATGAACCAGGTCAAATCAGGAAATATGTCAACCATCACCATCCAGGTCCCGGATGGTACAGCTCCTGGCCGGATCGTTGTACCCCTGATTGTATCTTCAATTCCGAATCTTGGCGCTTTCCAGTTCACCATCCGGTTTAATCCGGAACAGGTATCATTTACCGAAGCGATGGACTGGTTTGAGGGTATCAAGGAACCTATGGTTGCCACTCCGGCTCCCGGGATCCTTACTTTCATCTGGGCAGGCGATGTGTCAGGAATTTCCATTAATGGAACCTTATGCCAGCTTGTTTTTGATAATCACCAGGAAGGGGCTCCTGAAATCAATTGGGCAGACAGCCCGACGCCTTGTGCCTGGTATGATTTCAATGCGGAGAAACTGGATATCGGCCAGTTGAAAAGCAGTACCGGTAGCGGAACCGGTATCGACGAGCCGGTTACCGGTGTCATTCATCTTTATCCCAATCCCGGGAAAGGTATTTTTAATCTGTCATTTGCTCAACGCGGGAATGCAGAAATAGCGCTTTCCGTTTACAATACCCTTGGTTTACAAGTGGCGCGGGAAACTTTCCCTGGCAAGGGAACCCATCAGGATATCCGGATCGATTTGAGCAATCTGACCGATGGGGTATATTTCATGCAGGTTCAGACAGCCAATGAAAAGATCACAAAGAAAATTATCATAAAAAAATAGTTCAAAAATTAGTTACCAAGTTTGCCATAATTTTTTAAAAACCGGCAGTCAGATGGGCTGCCGGTTTTTTTTGGCTGAGTAAGGTTTTGGATTTATGGAATATCTTTCTAACCTTGTGATACCCTGAAAATTTTGTTTATGGTTTTTCGGGAACGAAAAAGTTTCGGTCACGCTGGGGAGTGGTTGTCCAGGGTTTATTCCTTCACTATTTTTCCATGCCAGCAGCCAGAATCTCCGGTTAGGTTTACAATATAGATCCCCGTTGGAAGAGTCTGGACATCGAGGATCAGGGCGCTGCCCGATTGGAAATATTGAGGCGTTGATTTAATTCCTGTAGTTGAGGCCAGTGATAATTGTAAATTCATGGTTTTCACATCAGCCGGAAGATCAACCTGGCACCGATCTGTTGCCGGGTTTGGGTAAATGGCCAAGGGATGGTCATGTGCCGTTATTTCATCCGTTCCTACCGGGTATCCCCAGATCATATAAACATATTCCGGATGGTCGATAAACGGGTTACGGTTATTCTGCATACCATAGACTGTATTATTCCGGTCGGTCTCTTTCGTTGTAACAGGATCCATGATACTCCAGTGGAGCATCATTTGAAGGGCCCATGGTTTAAGCTGTGATTTATTGGTCATATCTGTCACCTCCCAATTTCCGTCTTCAGTATAATATCGAGTCGACATATAAAAAAAGCTCCGGGCGAAATCGCCTTTATACCCGTCAATGGGCTCGAACACTGTTCCGGTATATCCCGGCCAGGAACAGTTGCCTAATTTGCTTCCGTTTTCGGAAGTCCAGGAGGCAGTTGAAACTGTTCCAAAGGGATAATTACTGCGTTTGTTGTTTACATATCCATCGGTAGGGTAGAGGTGGAAAAGGTCCGTAACCATTGGCGATTGATCGTTGAACCAGCTGCTGGGCCATGAATGTTCACGGTTATAGCAATCGCCCTCGCCACTGTAATTTCCGCATTGATCGGTAACAAAATGAAAAATATAGGGTGGGTTCCCGTTGGGCGTCCCGTCCGGAATGTCAGAATACATGTCCCAGACCGTCCCGTTGGGTTTATCGTCCGATGTTTGAAATGCAGTCCATAAATAACTGTATGTCAAAACCATATGATTTTTAATAATGGCATGCAGGGCCGTTTGCAGTTCGACGCTGGTTTTTCCCGCGGCATTGTCGTAATATCCCGGGGGGATCTGGGCAATAGTGGCAAAGCCGGTTAATAAAAAAGATGAAATCAGTAATATCACTGACTTAAAAGGATGATTGGCCGTAAGTTTCACCGGAGTATTTTTTCACAAAGGTACTAAAAGAGGCTGGTCTTTGTGGTCAGGGGATAGATCATGGGAATATCATTATTTTTACTTTAGAAAACTCTTTTTGTTCGTTTATTTCCCTATAATCCAACCAGGGGCAATCAGTATTTGGTTCCGCCGCCTGATAGCAATCTGACTTACAATTATCGCGATCCAGCGCATGGGGAAGAATGAACCAGGAGAGGAGGAAAAGAAATTTTCCATTCTCAGTCCTGTTTTGTTTGATGTATGTTTCATAAGAATTCAAAGAAACAAACGAATCACTATCTTTTTATTCAAATTGTCTTCTTTTCAGTACCGGCTTGTATGCTATTCCCTCTTATAATGCTTCATTTCAAACGGGATCTCTAATGAGAATTCAATGATCCCTTTGAACTCCTCTCCATCCATCCAGGGCGACTGGTAAATGATCTTTTTCTTTCCCCTTTTTTCAATAGTATATACATTCTTCTGATGGGTCTCCATGATCCGGCGGATCTTTTCACGGGAAGCTTCCCCATGACAATCCATCAGGTTCCGGCCGATCAGCGCAAAGCCTCCTTCGGCAGCATATTGCCGGGCCGCCCGGTTATTCATATAAATAATCGTGCCCTGAGCATTGCATACAATGACGTTGCCGTCTAAATTATCAATCCACTCCATAAAATTGACTATTGACCATTGACTATTGACTATTGACTATTTGAAATTTATAAAAACTTGATTATAAATGCGTTCACCCTTCACTGTCACTTTAACCTGAAACTTCAACCTGAAACTTGAGTCCGTTCCGAAAACCACTTTTTACTGCCAAGTCGCTAGGGTGCAAAATTTTAAATAATTGGATATGATATATTGCGTCTTTGCGTCTTCGCGGTAAAATGAAAGATTTGACTTTTCGGAGCCGGCTCAAACTTGAAACCTGAAACTTGAAACCTGAAACCTGAAACCTGAAACTTGTTCACTTATTATCTGTTATCGGTTTAGGAAATGTTGTAACTTTGATTATTCCTTTACGTCCAATCACTAAAATTTATAAACCATGACCAATCCTGAAGTAAAACGTTTATACCGCTCAAAAACCGACCGGATGATCGGGGGTGTTTGCGGCGGTCTTGGAAAATATTTTAACCTCGACCCGGTGTTGATGCGCCTCTTCTGGGTCATTCTCTTCTTTTGCGGCGGTGTTGGTTTTTTAGCCTATATCATTGCCTGGATCATCATGCCGGAAGAACCCACTGCTTAGATTGACCATTGACAATCGCCAATTGACCGTTGGCGTCACCAGGTTTCCCAGTGAATTTTCTCCGCCCTGAATTTCTCTTTTGGCTTGTCTTTCCCGGTGGGATAACCAATCGGGACCAGGCTGAAAGGAATGATCCCGGCAGGCAGGTGGAGTGTTTTTCTGACCTGGGTTTCCCGCTCGGGATATGGATAAACGGCTGTCCAAACTGCCCCAAGGCCCATGGCTTCTGCTGCCAATAATATATTTTCCGTACAGGCCCCAGCATCCTCCCACCAGAGGTCAATTGACCCTTCTGCCATCGGTTTGATGGTATTGCCGCAAACAACGATAGCGGCCCCGGCTGTGAAAAGCATTTTTGCATAGGGAAGGTTTTCAGCTAATAAATCCATGGTTTTTCTTTCCGTCACGGCAATAAACACCCATCGTTGCTGGTTATTGGCCGAAGGAGCTGCCATGCCCGCTTTCAGTAAAGCCAGCAGACAATCTCTGGAAACCGGCTCCCTGGTATAGTTCCGGACGCTTTTACGATTTTGGATCGTCTCAAGAACAATTGAAGATTTGTCATCCATCGCTCTGAATTTTCAGGTAAAGATAAAACGATTTATCTTTCATATATTATTACTTTCCATTATCATTTATCCCACTTCCAGTATCTTATCCCTGTATCTAAAATTTTTTTCTTACTTTTGCACTCCTTTTTAAAACGATGAAAACGAAATATCCGGAATATAAGCGCCTTGATCTGACAAGGATCGGTGAAGAGATTTATTCTTACTGGCAGGAGCATAAAACTTTTGAAAAAAGTTTGAAACTGACAGAAGGGCATCAACCCTTTGTGTTCTATGAAGGGCCTCCATCGGCTAATGGCATCCCGGGCATTCACCATGTGATGGCCCGAACCATTAAAGATATCTTCTGCCGCTATAAGACCATGAAGGGATTTTATGTTACCCGGAAAGCCGGCTGGGACACCCATGGACTTCCCATTGAGATCGGTGTCGAGAAAAAGCTGGGGATCACCAAGGAAGATATCGGGAAATCGATCTCCATTGCCGATTACAACAAGCAATGCCGTACCGAGGTTATGATATTCAAAGATCTCTGGAACGATCTTACCGTTAAAATGGGTTACTGGCTGAATCTTGATGATCCATATATCACTTACGAAAATAAATACATCGAAAGCGTATGGTACCTCCTGGGCAAGCTGTATGAAAAAGGGTTGATCTATAAAGGATATACCATTCAACCCTATTCTCCGGCAGCCGGAACAGGCCTAAGCGCCCATGAACTGAACCAGCCCGGGACCTATAAAATGGTGAAAGACAACACCGTGGTTGCTCAATTCAAGGTGATCCGTTCCAAAGAGTCGGAATTTCTTTTTAAGGATATTTTTGGTGATCTGTACTTTATTGCCTGGACAACTACTCCATGGACCCTGCCATCGAACACAGGGCTGGCCATGGGGAAGAATATTATGTATGTTGTGGTTAAAACTTTTAATCCGTACACTTATACAGAGGAGACGGTAATTCTTGCCAAAGAGCTGCTTCACCAGTATTTTCCCGAGAAGAACGCACAGCTTGAATTGGAGAATTATCATGAAGGGGATAAAAATATTCCTTACCAGGTTATTGCAGAATATCCCGGCAAGACTTTCGAAAATCTGCGTTTTGAACAACTGATGCCTTATGCACTGCCTGAAGACGGGGATCCTTTCAGAGTAGTCTTGGGTGATTTTGTTACCACCGAAGACGGGACCGGCATAGTTCATATTGCTCCCAGTTTCGGGGCCGATGATTTCCGGGTTGGACGTCAGTATGGACTTGGTTCACTGACCCTGGTTACCAAACAGGGGAAATTCACGGAACAAATGGGCGAATTTGCCGGACGGTATGTGAAACCCGAATACGATAACGATTTCGTGGCCGGAAATTGTCCGCCAGTCGATATTGATATTATCGTCAAACTGAAACATGAGAACAAGGCCTTCCGGTCGGAAAAATACGAACACTCGTATCCCCATTGCTGGCGTACTGATAAGCCTATTCTCTATTATCCGCTGGATTCCTGGTTCATCCGGACTACTGCATGCAAAGACCAGATGATCGCGCTGAACAAGACAATCAACTGGAAACCCGAATCAACCGGTAGCGGCCGCTTTGGGAACTGGCTGGAAAACCTGGTGGACTGGAACCTCTCGCGCTCCCGTTTCTGGGGAACGCCCCTGCCGATCTGGCGTACGGAAGATGGTACAAAAGAGATTTGTATTGGTTCCCTGGCCCAGCTGAGAGAAGCGTGTGAAAGGGCAGTCAAGGCCGGTTTCATGAAATCGGATCCCCTGGAAAAATTTAAGCCCGGTGATATGACGGATGAGAATTATCATTCATTTGATCTTCACCGGCCCTTTGTCGATGATATCATCCTGGTCAGCGATGACGGCCGGCCCATGTACCGCGAACCCGACCTGATCGATGTATGGTTTGATTCAGGATCAATGCCTTATGCCCAGTACCATTATCCCTTTGAACAAAGCCGGAAACTGGAAAGCTATTTTCCGGCTGATTTCATTGCCGAAGGAGTTGACCAGACCCGTGGCTGGTTCTTTACCCTTCATGCCATTGCCGTCATGTTGTTCGACAGTATTTCCTTTAAGACCTGTGTTTCCAATGGGCTGGTCCTTGATAAAAACGGGAATAAAATGTCGAAACGCCTGGGCAATGCCGCTGATCCGTTCGAAACCATCGGGAAATATGGCCCTGACGCTACCCGTTGGTACATGATTACCAATTCGCAGCCATGGGATAATCTGAAATTTGATCTTGACGGGATTGAAGAGATCCGGCGTAAATTCTTCGGAACGCTGTATAACACGTATGCTTTCTTTGCCCTGTATGCCAATATCGACGGGTTTACTTTCAGCGAACCGGATGTTCCCTTTCATGAACGTCCCGAAATTGACCGTTGGATCTTATCGGAGCTGAACTCCCTGATCCGGGTGGTGGATGCGTGTTATGCCGATTATGAACCCACAAAGGCCGGCCGGGCTATCAGTGATTTCGTGGATGAACACCTGAGCAACTGGTATGTGCGTTTATCCAGGCGCCGTTTCTGGAAAGGAGAATACTCCCAGGATAAGATCAGCGCTTATCAAACCCTTTACCATTGTCTGGAAGTCATCGCCCAACTCGCATCTCCCATTGCTCCGTTCTTTATGGACCGTATGTATATTGACCTGAATAAAGTAACGGGTCATATACAGGCCGATTCGGTACATCTTACCCGCTTCCCTGAAATAGATGAACCTTCGATCGATAAGGATCTTGAAGAAAGGATGGAGTTGGCGCAGAACATCTCGTCCATGATCCTGTCAATCCGGAAGAAGACCAATCTCCGCGTCCGTCAGCCATTGAACAGGGCCCTGATCCCGTTGTTTAGCGACCGGCTGAAGGAACAGATCGAGGCTGTGAAAAGCCTGATCCTTTCGGAAGTCAATGTGAAAAACCTGGAATATATCACGGATACGGCCGGGATTTTAGTCAAAAAAATAAAACCCGATTTTAAAAAGCTGGGGCCCCGTTACGGGAAGCTAATGAAACAAATAGCAGCTGTTTTAATAGCTGTATCTCAGCAGGAGATTGCCACCCTGGAAAAAGAGGGTAAATTGACCTTACATATTGAAGGGAAGGATGTTGAGATATTCCCTGATGATGTGGAGATCCTGTCGGAGGATATACCCGGGTGGCAGGTTGCCAGTATGGGGGCCTTGACCGTAGCCCTTGATATCACTGTCACTCCGGAGCTCTGGAAGGAAGGAATCGCAAGGGAAGTCATTAACCGGATCCAGAATCTGCGAAAAGATAAAAAGTTCGAAGTAACCGATAAGATTACCGTTAAATTTCTTGCCCATCCGGAGATCGATGAGGCTGTTAATCAAAATATTTCCTACATTTGCTCAGAAACGCTGGCTCAATCATTTGAGATCGTTCCGTTTCTGGAGGAAGAAGATAAAACATCCATTGAACTGACCGAAACGATCGGGACTTATATATCAATCCGGAGGGTTGATTAAGAGTGGACGACAAGAATCAGATTCTTATCGTCTTTTGTTTTGTTGAGCTTTTAAAAGGTGTTGAAGTTAATAATTTTAATTTTTTGAGCTATGAAAAAAGCAGCTGGAAAGCCTTCTCAGGAAAAGAACCGTTATTCGGATGAAGAACTGGAGGAGTTCAAACAGATTATCCTGAAAAAACTGGAAAAAGCCCGGAATGACCTGAAATTATTGACAGAATCATATACTACGGGCAATGAGCATGATACCAATGATACTTCTCCGACGTTTAAAATTTTGGAAGAAGGATATCAGGTCTTTTCGAAGGAAGAGAACAGCAAATTTGCTTCGCGTCAGGAAAAATTCATAAAATCGCTGGAAAACGCCCTGATTAGGATCGAGAATAAAACCTATGGCATTTGCCGGGTTACGGGGAAACTTATCCCTAAGGACCGGTTACGCAGTGTCCCCCACGCCACACTGAGCATTGAAGCTAAAAGGGTTCAAACTGTTCCTCCCACGGCCCGTCCTTCAGATCCGGATCTGGAATAAAGCCTGTAAGATATTTCCATTGAAAAAGGCTGTTATCATTATTGCTGCTATTCTGGTCTTGGATCAGATCCTGAAATTCTGGATCAAAACCAGTTTTTATCTGGGAGAAAACCGGGCTGTTTTTGGACAATGGTTTTTCCTTCATTTTACGGAAAACGAAGGTATGGCTTTCGGTATGAAACTGGGCGGTGGTAACGGAAAATTATTACTCAGCCTGTTTAGGATAGTTGCGGTGGCCATCATTGGCTGGTGGCTTTATAAAGTGACGCGGAAAGGCGCCAATACCCTTTTAATCGTATGTATTTCACTGATCCTTGCAGGAGCCCTGGGAAATATTATCGACAGCGCTTTTTATGGTTTGATTTTCAGTGAAAGTTCATATATGCAGACAGCTGCCCTTTTTCCACCGGGAGGAGGATATGGAACATTCCTGCATGGCAAAGTTGTGGATATGCTTTATTTTCCGATCATTCAAACCCATTACCCGTCATGGTTCCCCTGGGTGGGAGGAGAAGAATTTAATTTTTTTGAACCCGTTTTTAATATTGCCGACTCGTCAATTACAACCGGGGTCCTGATGCTGCTCGTTTTCCAGAAAAAAGTATTTCCTCCCCTCAAAGAAAAACAATCCGCGTCACCCGAAATAACTCAAAACTAATTCCCATCTCTTTTTTCTATCTAACCCTGACAGATCTTCCAACGCGGAGGGTAGTATTGGGTTTGATCTTGTTCATGGCACAGATTTCCTTGATAGAAGTATGGTATTTATGGGAAAGTTTTCCCAGGGTATCTCCTTTTTTAATCTTCACCACAACAGCATTTTGTACGAAATCATTGGGATAAAATACCCTTTTTGTAACAGGGAAGGTATTGGCGATAAGTGTTTTATTATCAAAATCAATCATGCGGAGCGGATCGAAGGGGATATCCTTGTACCGGACTTCAAAATGGAGATGGGGGCCGCGGCTTCGTCCCGTGGAACCACCAAGGCCAATTGGGTCGCCTGATTTGATGACCTGGTTTACTTTTACATTCATCTTTGAAAGATGTGCGTAATAGGTCTCCAATCCGTTATAATGCCGTATGATCACAAGGTTCCCAAAACCTCCGCGGTTGTATTTGGCATACCGCACCACGCCATCGAATGCGGTCCTGACCGTATCTCCTTTATTCAGTTTGATATCCAGTCCTTTATGCGTGTACATGAACCCCCTGAAAAGTTTCCCGTAAATGGGCAGCGTAAATGACCGGTCCTGGCGGGTGAGAATAATGACCGTATCGCGGATAGAATCAGGTTTTATCCGGTAAGCAAAGATTTGGTCATTGATCCATTGTTCAGAAAAGATTCCCGTCGAATCATCTTCCTGGCTCAGCATCACCGGTTCATCCTGAAGGTATTCCCAGGTGAAATTTTTATACAGGACAGCAGGGCCACTGGGGGTCTCAACAGTATCTATAATGGCGTCGGTATTACGCTGGGCAAAGGAGAAGATGGGGAACACTACACATAGCAACACCCACAATTTAAATAACTTCATCGTTTATTTGTTATGTTCTCTCATTCTAATAACGACAAATCTACGGGAAAATTTTCTCAGATCAAACATTTGAACAACCAGATGTTTTATCTTTGCATAAATTATTCATCCTGATATGGAAGTGAAGAAAGCAGGAAAAATTTCGCAGATCATTGGCCCAGTCATTGACGTGGCTTTTGATGAAGGGGTAAAATTGCCCAATATTTATGATGCGCTGGAGGTGACTAATCACAAAGGCGATGTCATTGTCCTTGAATGTGAATACGATGTGGGGGAACAAACCATGCGTACAATTGCCATGGATTCAACCGATGGGTTGAGCCGTGGGATGGACGTTATTGCCACAGGCCATCCGATCTCAATGCCGGTCGGTGATATGGTCAGGGGACGGCTGTTCAACGTTATTGGCAAGCCTATTGACGGGTTGGGCGAAGTATCGAGGGAGCATACCTATCCCATACACCGTGAACCTCCTGCTTTTGATACGTTAAGCACTTCCAAAGAGGTATTATATACCGGGATCAAGGTTATAGATCTGATCGAACCTTATTCAAAAGGAGGGAAGATCGGGTTATTTGGTGGCGCCGGGGTCGGTAAGACCGTTATTATCATGGAGCTCATCAACAATATTGCCAAAAAATATGCCGGGTTATCGGTGTTTGGGGGTGTTGGCGAGCGTACCCGCGAAGGGAATGACCTCCTTCGGGAAATGCTTGAATCGGGCGTTATCCGCTATGGCGAGGCTTTCAAGGAAGATATGGAAAAAGGGGGTTGGGACCTTTCGAAGGTGGATACGGAAGAAATGAGGAAGTCGCAGGCTACCCTGGTTTTCGGCCAGATGAACGAACCACCGGGAGCCCGTGCCCGCGTAGCCCTTTCGGGATTGACAATGGCTGAATATTTCAGGGATGGTGATGAAAAATCAGGAGGACGTGATATCCTGTTTTTCATTGATAATATTTTCCGTTTCACGCAGGCAGGTTCTGAAGTATCGGCTCTTTTGGGCCGTATGCCTTCTGCTGTAGGATACCAGCCTACCCTTGCCACTGAAATGGGGATCATGCAGGAACGGATTACCTCCACCAAACGGGGATCAATCACTTCAGTCCAGGCGGTGTATGTCCCTGCTGATGACCTTACTGACCCGGCTCCTGCAACGACTTTTGCACATCTGGACGCCACGACGGTTTTAAGCCGGAAAATATCTGAGTTAGGAATTTACCCGGCAGTTGATCCGTTGGATTCTACCTCCCGGATCCTCACGCCCGATGTTGTCGGGGAGGAGCATTATAATACCGCCCAACGGATAAAACAAATTCTTCAACGTTATAAAGAGTTGCAGGATATTATTGCCATTTTGGGGATGGATGAATTGTCGGATGAAGATAAGCTGATCGTTTCCCGTGCCCGGAGGGTACAACGCTTTTTATCCCAACCATTTTTTGTAGCTACTCAGTTCACTGGTATTCCGGGAGCTTTTGTAAATATCGAAGATACAATAAAGGGTTTCAACATGATCATGGACGGCGCTGTAGATGAATATCCCGAATCGGCTTTCAATATGGTAGGGACCATCGAAGAAGCCATTGAAAAAGGGAAGCGTATGTTAGCGGAAAGTAAATAAGGGATAAGGGATGGGAGATAAACAGGGTAATTTATGAAAGTAGAAATCATTACACCGGACGCTACACTTTTTACAGGAGAAAATGTTAATCTGGTTCAATTACCCGGAATCGACGGATCATTTGAAGTGCTTGACCATCATGCCCCGTTGATCTCAGTTTTAGCGAAAGGTAAAATCAAGATACTGATTACAGGAGAGAAAGAAGCCCGTTATTTCGAAATTAAAGGCGGTGTTATTGAAGTTCTGAAGAACAAGATATTGATACTCGCAGAATAAAAATTTTTCCTGTTTCATGAAAATAAGGAACTTTTCAATGGCCGGTATGTTGCTGGTGGTTTTCTCTTTGAGTTGCCAGAAAAATGAGCCCATACCGGTTGCCAGATTCTCCTTTTCCGGAAATAATCAGTTTAAAATTCCCTGCACCATTACTTTTACGAATACCTCAACCGATTCTTATTCGTACCTCTGGAAATTCGGGGATGATTCAGTATCCGGGCTTCGTAATCCCATACATACCTATACGAAACCCGGGAAATATAATGTTTATCTGCAGGCCTATACAGAAAGTCAGCGGGAATGGGCATCAGTAATAAAAACATTCACAATAAAGGACACGGCCAAGTAAGAATTATCCTGCCATCCTGCATGAATCCCGCGTAAAACTTAGGATTTCTAGTAAAATTTGATCCGGTTATCTGTGATCTTGGCGTTTTTCTCAATTGCTTTGAAAAGAGAGGAGGACACGCGTTGTGAAAACATCTGGGCGTGTTGTGTTTTTTCGTAGGTGAAATCTTCTTTGGCAGGGGCATCGGTGACTTCATCAACAATAAGATAATAGGCCCCGTAGTTACCGGTTAAAGGTCCTTCTGTTTGTCCCGGTTTAAAAGTAAAGATTTGTCCGACAAGCTCCATTTCGCGTCCGATGGCGGAGCGGCTGAAACCCGAAAAGGTCAGGACAGTGGTATCCACCTTGGTATTCATCTTGGCAGCCAGGGCATTTATTTCTTTTGTTGAAGCCATGGATTGTTTGATTTTATCAGCCATCATGGTAGCTTTTTTCATATTTCTTACCGATGGTTCCAGACGATCTTTCATTGATTCCAATGGTTGCTGGCCTTTTTCCACAATTCTTTTAAGGATGGCGATCACATATTTTCCACCGACATCAAAAACAGGGCTGACTTCCCCGGTCTTTGTATTTTCTGCATAAGCCCAGCGAACAACTTCGCGGGCAGAGGGTAAACCCATCAGGTTATTGTCCATTTCACGGAGATTGGGGGAGGTCCGTTTTTGAATTCCTTTTGCAGTTGCCGCTTTATCAAACGCATCCTGGGTTTTATATTGTCCGGCAAAAGCGCTGGCCTTTGTATAAGTATCCTGGAAGGTCTGGTTACTGGGCTCGATAGCGCGTGTAAGGATGGCGACCTGAGCTTTTTTAACCGGTTTGGTTTTCTCGGTAAGTAGGAAAAGGGAATAACCAATACGGGTTTCAAGTACCTTCATTTCTTTGGGTTTCATTCCCAAACCTGCTTTATAAAAAGGGGAAAACCCAGGGTTTCCATCAAGGAACCATTTAAGTTCACCGCCATCTTCTTTGGCCCCGGGATATTCCGAGACCGTTTTGGCAATTTCGTTAAATTTATCCGGATTTTTTTTCAGGACGTTCAGGAGGCTGTCGGCTTTAACTTTAGCTTGTTCCTT